>JAFDGR010000053.1 GCA_019309145.1 Deltaproteobacteria bacterium
AACCCTGCTGTTTCCTCCAAGTTTTTCCTCCACAGCCCGGTCGAGGACATGGATCACCCCGTTGTACATGGATTCACCAATCCCCTCCCCCACTTCGCCAAGCACAATGATCCGGCCTCCCAGGGTCATTTTTCCTGTCCATCTGCCCACGTTTCCGCAGATAATCAGGTTCCCGCCTTTCATTCCCCATCCCGCACGGCTCCCGCTGTTTCCCCTCACCACAATAGTGCCGCCCAACATCGAGGGCGCAACATTACTCCCGGTGTTCATCTCGACGATAATCTCTCCCGACATCATATTGTCGCCGGTGTACCAGCCGGTGTTGCCTTTTACCACCAGGGTAGGCCCTTCCAGAAACCCGCCTGTATAAAAACCGGTACTGCCCTGGATCGTAATCCTGCCTTCTCCGATGAGGGCCGTGGCAAAATTGTGCACAGAATGCGTATTCACCACCTCAATTTCATCCTCGGTCTTTATCAGTTCCTTGAGTTTCCTGTTAATCTCGCGGGACGTCATTCCCGTTAGGTCTAGACTGACCATGTCATTACACCTCCGGGATCCATCTCCGTCGCATACACATCGGAGACAATAGGGGTTAGACAGATTTGTTCTGACCCAAAGAGCACCGTGTGACCGTCCTGCTCAAAATACAACATGGGCTTGATGCCCAGCCTGTCCCGCAACGCACCGATCTGGTTCTCGGTGCTGACCAGGAGGGTAAACACGCCGTCAAACGTTTCCAGCCCCTGGTACAGTGCTTCTTCCAGATCCTTTCCCTTCTCCTTGATCTGGTAGGCCAGGAAGTGTGCAGCCATTTCAGAATCATTGTTGGTCTTGAACCGGATACCGAGGTTTTCCAGCTTTCTTCTCATGTTAAAGTAGTTGGTGAATTGTCCGTTGTGTACAAGAGCCAATTCAGGATAGAGATACGAGACAAACGGGTGGGCAAAGTTGATATTTTCAACGCTTTCCGTTGCGAGCCGGACATGTCCTATTCCATGGCTCGCCTTGACAGGCGGGATCTCATGGCGTTTTTGCAAATCCTCAGCGGAACCTTGATCCTTGTAGACCTTTATGCGCCGTCCCAACGAATGGACACAGAGTTCGGGGTAGCTGTCAATATCCCAGTTCAGTTGCTCGATCTTTTCCGGCGCCATGTCCAGGGAGGCCTCGTAAAAGCTGAATATCCCCTCCCCCCGGTACATTCGCGCGTTGGAGATATTCGCATGTTTCTTGAGAATTCCTTCAAGATCTTCCTTATATCGCGCATCCGATAACGCAACCCTGACCTGGATGTCTTTTCGCTCTTCATAAATCGCCATCCCGGTGGAATCCCTGCCCCGGTGCAGGAGTTCCTTCAGCATATGAATGAGATCATTTCCCAGGTAAGATGACTGTTTGGAAATAATTCCCGCTACACCGCACATAATTTCCCTCCCCCATGACAGGGACCCAACATCCTTGCCCCATCACAAGTGATAAAAATATTCCTTGAATTCCCAGTCAGTGACATAGGTCCTGAATCTTTCTTCCTCATTCCTTTTTACGGTCAGGATGTTCTGAACAATCTGGGGACCGATGGCCTCACAGAGTGCCTTGTCTTTTTCAAGCTCTTCTATGGCGTCCCGCATGTAAAATGGTACTGTCTCAAATTTCCCCGGTTCCTCGGTATAGATATCGCCCACGTAATAGTCACCGGGATCAGTATGGTTCTCAATGCCGTCAAGCCCGGCAATCAAGCCCACGGCAAGGACCAGATAGGGATTGGCAGAAGCGCAGGCCGCCCTGTTTTCAACCCTTGTGGCCATCCCGCGTTCTCTCGGTACCCGGATGTACGTAGTGCGGTTATCCAAACCCCATGCAAGATAATAAGGGGCAAAGGAATTCAGGACATAACGCTTGTACGAATTGATCGTCGGTGCGAAGAAGAGGGTCATTCCTTTTGCATGGGCCATCTGCCCCCCGATAAAATATCGCATCAAATCCGACATGCCTTCTTTTCCCGCAGGATCATCAAAGACGTTTTTTCCGGTCTTCGCGTCATTGATCGAGTAGTGCGTATGATACCCGCTGCCACCCATTTCATCCTTAGGCCGCCCCATGAACGTGACAAACAGCTCATGCTGAAAGGCCATTTCTTTACATGCGACCTTGAACGTGAAGGTTTGGTCCGCCATCTTGAGCACATTGGTGTGGCGCCAGTTGATTTCAAATTGTGCTTGAAAAAACTCATGATTGCTGTAAAGGACATCTATTCCCATCTGCAGCAGGGCATTTTGAAGATCCCGCAGAAGGTCCACAGGGTCCACTCTCGGACCCGTGGTATAGACATTACTCGGCTTGTCACAATAGTATTCAAAATTGTCCCCATCCTTTCGGAAAGCAAAAAATTCCAGCTCGCTTGCTGCAATGGGTTCAAGCCCTTTTTCCTGATACTGACCGAGCACCCTTTTGAGCAGCCATCTTGGGGAATACGGAAACGGTTCTCCGTTCACATAAATATCACCAATAAACCGAGCCGTTCTTTCCTGGTAAGGGACAATCGTAAATGTTTCAGGATCAGGAACAATGGTCATGTCTTCGTAATCGACTTCCTCGGCAGTTCCTGTCCCGGGAGGGATATTATAGGCGAGGTCTAATGAGAAAGTGGGCTTTGCGCAATTGATGCCTTCTTCCAGAACCTCTTCAAGACGGTTTGCGGGGACAATCTTCCCGCGATTGACACCATACATGTCCGGGAAATCAATACGTAAGGTGTCTACTCCGGCCTCTTTCATCCTTTCCAGTATTTCTTTTGTTTCCATTTCCTCCCTCGTCGTTTTCGTGTCATGCCAATTGTAATTTTTCCTACATTTTCCCGTTTTTTTTGTATATTCTGTTTCATTTCTTTTTGTCAAGAGAAAAACATCTGCAGAACAACATTATTGTTGTTCTTCACCACATTTGCTATGTTCCACATTATCCTCATGTATTATTTCATTCTGCATTTGCCCTGAAATTGATGTTATTCATTCAATTTTAATGAGCCCATAAAAAGCTGGTTTATTTGCAGGCGGCATCCTCTAACCAACGAAGTGGAGCTCAATCCCACGAAAGCCGATCACAAAGCCGTTGACTCTTTTGCTCTCATTCGGTAAAAAAATGCTGAAACTGGTTTAGGAGTTGAGGAGGAAAACATATGCCGATTTATGAATTTTACTGCCCTGATTGCCATATGATCTTCAATTTCTTTTCGAAAACTATTAATACCGAAAAAAGGCCTCTCTGCCCGAAATGTCAAAAAGTTCACCTGGACAGGAAAATGTCGGTGTTTGCCCGCCTGAAAAACAAGGGTGAAGAGGAAGACCCGGCCCTGCCCGATCTGGATGAAGCCCAGATGGAAAAGGCCATGGGCGCCCTGGCCAAGGAAATGGATCACCTGGATGAAGACGACCCCCGGCAGGCTGCGAATCTCATGCGAAAGCTGACAGACATGACCGGCCTCGAACTGGGTCCCGGCATGCAGGAGGCCCTCCACCGGATGGAGGCCGGGGAGGACCCTGAGAAAATCGAGGCGGAAATGGGGGACATCCTTGAAGAAGAGGACCCTTTCCTGCCCAGGAAAGGGCCAAGTCTCCGGAAATATCGCCCGCCCGCAGTGGATGAAACGCTCTATGATTTATAGGAGGCATAGGGCAAGAGATCAAGTGCGAAAGGCCTGCGCCTCGTACTCCCATATAGTTGGTACTTAATAGCCAAGTAGTTCAAGTCGAGACTGCACTGCTCCTGCTTCCTCATCCCCGGATGGTGCCCCTGGTTGCGGCTGGCGTTCTTCCGGAAGCGGCACAGGTCTTTTCAATCCGGAGTAATCCAGACCATACCGATAAGCCCCGTAGATCATGCCGTGATTTGCATCATTTGAAGAGGACTCTTGGGGAAGTACATACTCCCAGACCAATTCGTGTTCGGCGGTTACCTCAAAGAGCCTGCCAGATGTTCCTTCACAGATTAAGGTGTTTCCGTTGGGAAGCCTTTGACAGCTTGACACTATTGAGGAATAGAAGAACTGCGGCACCCCCTTCGGCCCTGTATAAGTCCACACCATCTCGGTAGTGGAAGGATTAACCTCCAAGACACGGGACTCGCCCATGGCAAAACCTTTTGGATGATACCCATTGTCAAATACCAGGAGGTTCCCATTGTCAAGGATTGAAACCGAATGCTGATGCGCCAACTCATCCTGTCCCCAGCTGAAAATTATTTTTCCGGTTTCCTTCTCAATAACACTGATAGTGTTGTTCTTCATGAAACTCACGAGAATATTTCCATTAGGGAGCTCTTCGCAGCAATTGGCATGGGCATATGTAATTCGAGGACAGAGCGGGCACGTAAGGTCCTTCTCCGGATCAAGATGTTCATGGGCGATCCACTCCCAGACCATTCTCCCATCAGGAGTGATTTCCTGGATTACATCTCCCCACATAACGCCATTTCTCTCCGTGCTGGGCTCTCTTCCTTTCACTCTGGCTGCAATCTCACGAGGAACTTCCACCCACTTGATAACAAGCGTGTTTCCGTTTTTCATCCTGCAAAAGCCATCATGCAAATAAGAATCCCGATATTCCCAGATTACGTTGCCGTCCCAATCCAATTCCATCAAAACACCGCCTGCGCCTTCAATATCCTTGAGATGACCATCTTCCGCCTTACCCGCGTAGAGCAGATTGCCATTTGGCAAAAGCTCTCCATAAGTTGCGGGTGCAAATTCTGTTTCCCAGTGATGCGTTTCCCTGCCTTTCATATCCACCAACCGTACGCTTTTTCCTTCAAAAGGGGTGAGCAAAGTAAAGCCATTGAAAGCTCTCCATATGTCATAGAAGGCGAGTCCAGTAAATCCTTTGAAAGCAACACTCATTATTCTCCTCCTTGCTCCGAACACTTCATGGATAGTCCACCAAAAAGGTGAAATTTAAGAGTTTAGCAAAAAAATCCCGGGCCCGTATAATTGATTTTCCCATGGAAACCGTGCAGGATCAAGATTCTTGTCTTGAAGCCCGGGATAATCGCGAGTGTAACGGTGAGCCCTCCACATCATATTGATCATCCCGGTTCCTTTCTTCATGCCTAGGAAAGGACTGATGAACTCCCAGACGAGTTTCTTATCTTGCGTTACTTCAAAAATCCTTCCCATCCATGAATCGCATATGACGGTGTTGCCATTGGGTAGACGCTCACATCCGCCGCATATCGCCGAATAGAAATCACTAGGAGGGTTTGATTTATACTCCCATACAATTTCATCCGTATTGGGATCGAGTTCCAAGACACGTGAATAACTAGGTTCGTAACTATGGCGATGGTTTCCATTGTCAAATACTAGGATATTCCCATTGGCGAGTTCCCTGGCATCATGTTGGTGTGCAAGCTTACCTCGGCCATACCTTGCAATGATTTTTCCGCTAGGGTATTCTACTTTCATGACTGTGCCCGTATAGCGAGCGCTAAGCAGGATATTCCCGTCTCGACAAATCCAAACAGAGTTTATGTAAGGCCATACTGATCGGTTTTCCAATGGGCACAAGATGTCCTCCGCGGGATTAAGATGATCGGCTGCTCGCCACTCCCATACCGTCTGTCCTTTCTGGTCAATTTCGAACACACTATCACCATAAATCTTCCCTTCAACTTCGGTTTGCGGTTGACCTCCTACCACCTTCATAGCCAGTTCCTCTGACAGGATACCATTTGGGTGGAAAGAATTGAAAATTATGTGTCCGTTTTCCATAAACTGAAAATCATGGTTTTGATATGGTTCTTCAGCCTGCCAAACAGGATTACCCTCCCAATCCACCTCCATAAACAGACCGCCCATTCCGCTGAACTCTACGGGTAATCCCATATCGATTGGATCCTTGGCCATAGCAGCATAGAGCAAATTGCCGTTGGGCATCAGTAAGGCGTGACATCCCGGCTCATAGGGCATTCGCCAGCGATTTACGATTGCCCCTTCCATGTCAATGAGCCAGACATCTTTTGCGCCAAAGGCACAGAACAGCGTATAGCCGTCGTCTGCGTTCTGCCGGTCATAGTAGGTAACACCAAGCTTTGCCATTTTCGCTACAGTCATATTTGTCCTCCACATATAGTTTTCAATATCGCAATCTCTTGACAAAAACGTTCAGCATGAACGGGCCTGTTCAATGCAGGGGGGCCTTCTGCCGGTTTCATTCCATGCCCTAATGGCCCATCATTAGATTCGGCAGAAACAAGGCTATCTGAGGGAAAATCATCACCAGAATAACCACGGACAGCATGACCAACCAAAAAGGAAACACTCCTCTAAAGATTGTATACATCGGCACATCCGGTGCGACCCCACTCATTGCAAATACACTCATGCCAATCGGCGGAGTGATTTGTCCGATTTCCACCATCATGACGAGCAACACCCCGAACCAAATAGGATCGAAACCCAATGCCATTACGGTCGGATAAATAATAGGCAGGGTTAGGATAACGACCGGGAGCGCGTTCATATCGCAGCCGAGTATCAGGTAAGAAAAAAGTATGATGCACAAAGTAAGATATCGGGGAGTCTCGAGACCGGCCACATAGTCGGCTAACAAGACAGGAAGCTGTGTAACAGCAAGAAACTGGGTAATGGCCATGGCATAGATGAATATGAAAAAGACCATCGCCGCCAGTCCTATTGCCCCGGTCACCGCCTCGCCGAAAGCTCTGAAGCTGAATCGTCTCGCGGCCATACCGACAACCAAAGCACCGAATGCTCCGATTGCTCCGGCTTCGGTTGGAGTGAAAATGCCCGAATAGATGCCTCCGATCACCAACAGGAAGAGAAATACTACACCAAAGCTGTTTTTGAGCGACACCAGCTTTTTCCTGAATGGGGTTACCGGGCCACGTGGACCCAGTGCGGGATTGATTCGGCAACGAAAATATACCAAAACGACCATCAAAGCGGTCAAAATTATTCCAGGAATGATGCCCGCAATAAAGAGTTTACCAATGGATTCTTCAACAATAATACCGTAGATGATAAATCCCAGGCTCGGCGGTATTAATATCCCGATCGTTCCCCCGGCACAGATAGCACCTGTAGCCAGTTTTACATCATATTTGTAGGTTCTCATTTGCGGCAAGCCTATCGTTCCAATCGTAACCACGGCGGTGAGGCTATCACCTACTACGGCTGCAAAAGCGCCACAGGCCGAAATGGTCGCAGAAGCAAGGCCGCCCGGTGTGCGCCCTAGCCATTTGTAAGCCGTGCCATACACATCTTTACTGAACCCGGCGTTCGCAACCAAGAGTCCCATTAACATGAATAGCGGTCCGACACTCCATATGTAATTGGATGCCACGGATTGGGAGGTCATCCCTATGAGGGACAACCCAGCATTCGGTGCAACCAGGTGTGCCATTCCCCAAAAGGCCACCAGGGCCATAGCTGCACCGATATGTACACCCAGGAATATCAATACCCCTAAAAGCAGCAAGCTGAGAACGCCAAAGCTTTCGAAACCGATGGAAATAGGCAATATTTCCGGCCAAAATCCCGTGACGTACAAGAGCAAAACGATGATGAGCCCTGGAATCAACCACAAGCATTTCCGCTTTCCACCGTCTGCCAATTCCTTGTATGCATCAAGAAGATTAACTAGGATTCCTAAAGAGAATATCACGACAAAAAGACCAGTAGCTGCTGCAAAAGGCCACGTGGGAAGCCTTAATAAGCCCGTAATATACGCTGAGGATCGAAGATAATGGGACTGTACAAAACTCTGCCAGGCTATAATGGCAACGATACCCAAGGTCACAAGGTCCGCGCAGATCGTGACGATAAGTCTTGCCTGAGATGGAAATTTGTCGATAAGGATATCAACCCTGATATGCTCTTTTCTCAAAGCAATGGCGCCCATTCCCGAAAACAATACGATGATGAGCATCATTTGAACCATTTCAATGGTACCCGGAATCGGCATCTTTACCAGGCTGCGCAAAGCAACTTCCGCCACGATAAGAAACATCATCCCGAGCAGAGTCACCCCACCGACCATGGTGCACCAGTTACTGAGACGTTCGATTACCATCCGCAGTCTGGTTGCCCAACTGGAAATCATTCCTGTTACCCCCAAACTCTTTGCCTGTTTGATGTTCATCGGGTGTGTCTGATGTCGGGTTCAGAAGCACTTGTCTCCGATGAATCCAAACGCCAAAACCATGCAATTCCTTTCTGGCGGGCACATCATCGTCACAAGGTCCGGTTTAGTCTCTGTTGTAAACACCCATGAGGTTTTCAGCGTCTTTAAGAATTTTATGTCCGGGATAACCCTTAGTCTCCATCCTTTTCGCCCACTCATCCCAAATTGGTCGAAACAATTTCTTCATTTGTTTCATATCCTTTTCCGACCATACGATGAACTCGTGCCCTTTCTCTGGAGTGACATATTTTTCACGGGAGCCTCTGGACATCGCGACATTTCCAGTAGCTATATAATTCTGAAACCAGGGTCCAAGCAGTTCCAGCTTCGCTTGCTCTTCCGAGGTAAATTTCTCCCAGGTTTTCCTGCACCACATCCAGTGACTGGTACCAGTACCGACACCTATCAAAGTGTGGTATTTGAGTACCTCATACATATGGTTAACAGCGAAAGACCCCCAAGCCTGCACTGTTCCTTTGACCACGCCCCTTTCCACCGCCGTATACATATCAGGAATCTGCATTTGGGTGGCAGAGGCTCCCAACCGTGACATGGCCCTCGCGACTTTGTCATTTTGGCAAGCAATGACTTTTCCCTTAAGATCGCTTAAAGAACGAATCGGTTCTGTTGAGTGCAGATCAGAGCGCATATGAACCTGGGTGGCAATATGTTTCACCTTTGAACTAAACTGTCTTTCAAAATCTGGATACAGTCTGAACAACTCGTTGACAACAAGATTGGATGTCGCCTGGTTAGCAGAAAAACCGGGGAGTGAGAACAACTCTGTCAATGGAAATGCCCCTGGGGTTGCTGGTCCCCAGACCCAGGTTACATCTACAATCCCTTCCTGCACGGCCCTGTACACATCCTTGATCGGAACCAGGCTGTTACTTGGGTAGATAGTTACTTTAGCCCTCCCTTTAGTAGCTTTTTCTATCATTCTTGCAGGCCACTCGTACATCACCTCAAAGGCAGGCGATTGCTTGGAAAAGAAAGCGGCCATTTTGAGGTTTAGTTTTTTCTCACCTGCCATAAGAGGTGTAATTCCATGCATCAAAACCAGACAAAAAACTGTGAAACACACCGCTAATTTGTTCTTTTTCATTCTCCCCTCCTTCTTTAAGAATCATGGATTTATGGAAAAGTTCAAGGTGCCAAACTCCAACGAGTTACCGTCACCTACCAAATGCCGGGGAATTCAATCCGCCGCATTGAGTTGTCTTGAAGCCTTAGCGGAGGACTGACTGCGCCTCACATATATCCGAGCATTCGAAGTCGCGCCATAGTCTTTTCTTTGTCCTGTCTTCTGCCTGCCCTTTCTTCTGTATTTTCAATATCTTGCGCCCACGCCGGAAGATCTGATGATTTCGTGCTCGTGGTCTTGGCACCAAGTGACCGATAACCCTGTTCGTACAGGGGACAAAATGGAATCCCAAAGTATAGTGTTGCGTCCCAGACGTCTCTTTCAGTGAAATGAAGGATCGGCCGGTAACGAGTATGCGCTGGTGTCAAATCGCCTTCAGCCACATCTTCGATATACTCGTCCTTTTCCCGAGCGGGCTGTTCATCCCATCTGAGTCCCTGAAAAACAGCTTTAATGTGATTATCTTCAAGATAAGTATTAAAGACGACGGTCTTCATAAGATGGTTGCCAACATAAGACTCAGCTTCAAAGGGGAACTTCTCTAGATCGAATCCAATTCTTTTGATTTCCTTCCGGTTGCGTTCATTAAGGTCTGCAACATTGACATCGGCACCTAACGTGTAATCCGCGGCCTTGAGCACATCTTCATTTTTCCCCCATTCTAATTCAATCCCCCATTTTTCGCTGTACTTATTGAGGAACGCGTCGATCTCCTCAAAGGCATCGCCCTCATCAATGGTGAAGGCCCTTGGAACTGGCAATTGGTTTTCGTTGCAGAACGCTTGGCATATCCAAAGCGTGAGGGTACTGTCCTTACCGCCAGACCAAATAAGGCGCATGTCCTTCACGTCGAAGCGGTCAAATGCCGATCTAAAAATTTCTTTCGATTTCTCTATCTTCTGCTTGAGCTCTTCAATTCTCTCATCTTTCAGGTCCGCCATCTTTTGTCCTCCTTGTTAGTCAAATTTGCGAATTGCGTTTGATGAAGTCACCTAACTTCATTTCCATTTCTTCTGCAGATTGGGCAGATTGAAAGATATTGTTCTTCTCACCAGGATCCGCCTTGAGATCATAGAATTCCCAGGAGTCTCCCTCTTCCCTATAAATGATTTTCATATCCTCATACCGGTAGAAATAGGTCGGTTGGTCAGAAGGCTGCATTTTGTGCTTAAGTTTACCAATACATTCGCCAAAGCAGCCTTCTGAGATATACTGGTCGACCGGTACTAAGGATTTACCCTTGAAGTCAGCGTAGGGCTGGAGCCCGAAAAGATGGAGGATTGTTGGTGGGATATCAACGCCACTGACCAGATTGTTGCACACTTGTCCCTTGTCAAGCGCAGGATCGTAGATCATTAAAGGCACATGAACCAGCTCTGAGTACATTTTACCGTCATGAGACAAAGACCCATGTTCATCAAACTCCTCCCCGTGATCGGAAGTAATAATTACCATGGACTCATTCAAAACCCCGTGTTTATCGAGTATTTCAAAAAGCATCCGCGCATATTCATCAACCTCAATCACGTGAGCGTAATAGAGCTTTTTCAACAGCTTTACTGTTTCCTTGTTCGAAGTGTTGCGAGGGAGGACAACTTCTTTGAATAGTTTCAGATAGTCCTTTTTAGTGAGTTCTAGTGAAACATCAACTTTCTCAGTATATCTTTTGTCCGGCGCATAGGGTTCATGAACGTCCATATAGTGAACCCATAGGAAAAAGGGCTTATACTTGCTTCCAGAAATATAGGAAGACAACCATTTATTAACCTTATCGTTTATGGTGTTTCCTTTTATGTATGGATTGACATCATCGACCGCGTCCTGCATTGAATCGTAGAACTGGTCCCATCCCCTGTTCCAACCAAAGTAGGCGCTTAGGTAGGGGTTAGAGTGAAAGGCTGCCGTGTAAATGCCTTCCTTCTTAAGGACTTCGGAAATCAACGTCCTTTTATTTGAGAATTGCGCTTGAGGAGTTTTTACATATTCCAGAAAGTACGATGAGCTTAGTATCGCTGGAAAAGAAGCCTGCGTGTAAGGTCCTGACGCTTGGCATCTGGTGAAACGGATACAATTGTCCTGGATCGAATCCAAGAAGGGCGTTAATCCCTTATGATCTCCATAGCAGCCAAGCACATCCCTTCGCAGAGTATCAATGGTAAACAGAATGACGTTTTTCACTGTATGACCTCCTGCACATCATTATTTTATTGGACCATGTTCATCGGTCGGACTCGTTCTCCCACTTCAAGAGGACCTTTTATATTCTTAAGCAACACGCATGCCACATACCAAATTGTTTATAATATATTGATATAATTATCGATTTCTAAAATACTGTTTTTATATGTCTAAAGATGTGTCGTTATTACGCCATTAAATGTCGGTAGGCCGACAAATTTATTGACAAAGAGCAACAAGGTTGACTATAAATTGCAGAACGATTTCATGATGTCCCTATAAACAGGTTAGACATGAAGGATGCTTTTCAGACCCAACCAATCCAAGCATAAAATAGTTTGGGGTGGCGCTTTATGGAAATGACGACATCTGATCTCACCAAATCACAACAGGAATTCCTGGCCGCGTTGATTACTTTATCAGAGCGTGTTTCCGTCTCAGCACTGATCTCTCTCCTCCCCTTCTCTCCAGACGAAATCCTTGATCACATCGGCAAGTTGACCCGTCTCGGATTGCTGAGACAAATGGACGACGAACTTATTGAACTCAGTACGGATTTCCCCACACCCCTAATGAATGGGCTTAAGAGCAAGAATAGCCGGATACAACTCACTAGAATGCTCGATCGCCTCGAGAGCCCCGGACCTTACAGCCAAGCGGAGCCTGAAACATTGATCGGTTTATATGTTAGGGCTGGACAGACAAAAAAGGCAGCGTTGTTTGCACATGAGTGCGCTTTGAAGGACATCAAATGCTACGAATTGCAAACGGCTATGAAGCGCCTCAAGACGGTGCTGTCTTATCTAAAGGAATTCTTAGGAGATCCTGAGTGCGACAGGATATTTATCTCAGCTTCCCTATGCTTATCCGATGTGGTCCAAAGCCTGAGACTCTGGTTTGAATACCCCGTGAAGTTTCTCAATGAAGCCAGGGAAGCTGCACAGCGCTTGGGTGATGAACGTCACCTTGCACTGATCAACCTACACGTGGGGCGGGTCTATTGCTTTCGCAACTCATTAAGGGAAGCCCTTGAGGCCTTCGAAGCAGGGATAGAAACGGTAAATGGACTGGGTGATGAGGACATTATGGCCCAGTCGGCCCAGTTGTTAGGGATCTACTATTTTATGCAAGGGATGAACAAGGAAGCAGTAGAGCATTTTGAAAGGGTCATGTCGGCGCAAACCTATCAAGAACGTCAGTTGTTGGATTTGGGTATTCCTATATTTTTGGGGAATTCTGCTGCGTTGATGGGTCAGTTCCACCGAGCCATCGGTGTGCTTGATTCCAACTGGCGGCGAGCACGGTTGATTTCAGATCATCTGGCGGCCAGGTTCCTCCGAGCGGACCTCGGCAACATATTGCTCATGGCAGGGAAACGAAGTGAGGCCTTATTTCATCTCCAAGCGGCTCAGGAAGAAGCCCATGCAAATAACGACATCTTCACGCTTGTTCAGTCCAAAAGAGGCCTGGCTTACTATCACTTTCTCGAAGGCCGTGTTCAAGAATCTTACCAGTTACTAAAGGCATGTCTAGCCGAAGCTTCCAAATCGGGCCACCCCAGACCTGTCTATCACCTACCCTGGATACTTGAAATGCTTTACGAATATCATCAGAGAGGATATGAGCCGATACCCGAATGGGAATTCAAGAACGAATTGAATGCCGCACTCCAAGGGATCAATTTGAATCTGAGGGGTGCCGCGTTGCGAATCCAGGCCAAATTGATAGGGCATCGCGGTGATGATCCGGGAAAGGCCTTGGCTCTTCTTCAAAACAGTGGGGCCGACCTGGAACGGGCAGAGGCTCTTACAGAACTGGCGAAAACCAGGGCGGAGCTTGCTCGAGTGAAGCTTCGTGAAGGGAATGAAAAGGAAGCCGTCAATCTGGCTCTAAAGGCTTGGGAAGGGCTTTCAATTTACGGTTTTGAGTCATTTCCGCCAGAAATCAAACCCCTAATAAAAAGCCAGAGGCTCGCCTTTTCCAGTCAAAACCAAGGACAGGAAATCCTTGACCGATACATGGCAATAATGAATGAGTTTGTACCCAGTGCGGACCGTGATGAACTCCTTTCTCGCCTGGTAACAGCAACGAGCACGTTTTTTGAGGCTGAACGTGGAGGTATTTTCTGGTTCGATGCCGACAAGGCCGGAAAAGGACCAATTCTGCAGACAGCCTATTACTTGACTCGCGAGGAAACAGCCAGCAATAGCTTTCGCGACAATATGACCTATGTGTTTAAGGCCTTCAAAACCAATGAACCTATTATTGCTCAACTTTCAGGAACTGTTCGAGGAGCGGGAGACAAACGCTTCATAACCATCCTCTGCCTGCCTTTCGAAGCGGGCCATCTGGGGCATGGGGTGCTCTATTATGACAATACATATTTTCCAGGGGGCTTCGAATCTCTTAACAAGTCCATACTTACAAGAATCGCTAGAAACGTAGAAAAATACATTAAGTGGATCAACGAATACTGTAGCCAAATAGAAGAAAAATCACGCCTTGCCCTTGGACAAACTACAAAAAGCGATATGAATGAATGGGAGATCAAAACCCAAAATCCGACTATGAGAGATCTCTTAATCCGTGCAGACCGGGCTGCCAGATACGATGCACCGGTACTCATTCTGGGAGAGACTGGTGTGGGTAAGGAGCTTATTGCCAGAAGAATACACGCAATGAGCCCCGTAAGAGAAATGCCCTTCATAGCAGTCAATCTTTCCAGTGTTCCGGAAACGTTGGTAGAAAGCGAACTGTTCGGCCATGAAAAGGGGGCGTTCACCGGTGCGAGCCGTCAGAAATTAGGCAGCCTGGAGCTGGCCAATAATGGCACATTTTTCATCGATGAGGTGGGGGACATCCCAAAGTCCACCCAGACGAAGATCCTTCGAGCCCTGGAAGAGAAGTCATTTTACAGGGTTGGCGGGACTCGCAGCATAAACTCGGATTTCAGACTGATTGCCGCAACGAATCGTGACATCGTAAAAGAGGTTGAGGCGGGTAACTTTCGTGAAGATCTGTACTACCGTTTGAATGTCGTGCCCCTCACTGTCCCTCCGTTGCGCGACAGAGGTGATGATGTTTTCTATCTTGCCCAATATTTCCTCATCCGGTATGCGAACAAATACAATCGCCCTGTACCCACGTTGACATCCCGGAACAAAGCCTGGTTAAAGGCCTATCACTGGCCAGGAAATGTCAGGGAATTGAAGAACGTCATAGAGCGGTTGATAATACTGTCCTCCGGAAAAGAAGTTGAATTTAACATGTTGGAAAGACCCAGACGACATCTTAACCCATCCATATCCGATTTCAATCCAATTTCTGACAGGCCCACGATGGAGGAATTGCAGCGTCGATACATTGATTACATTCTTAAGGAAACCTCCGGTAAAATAGCCGGGCCGGGCGGTGCAGCAGAGCTTCTAGGAATGAAACGGACGACACTTTACACTCGCATGAAAAAGTTAGGTCTGTTATAAGGTGTAGTGAGAAATGGTTCACCTACTCTTTACGATCTATAAGGGGCAAAAGGCACAGGGCATAAGAGGCTGGGCATCACGTGCAAGGTTTCATTGAATTTCAAGACCCGCCATGAGCTTCTTGAGCATTTGGGCATTCCTGACGGCATACCCTTCAAAATCATTGTCAAAATAGACAAACGTCTTGCGCCTCCAGTCATTGATCTTTCCCGCCCATATCTCCAGCTCTTCCCGGGTGTATTCGGATGCATAGAGCTTGCGTGACCCGTGCAGCCGGATATACACAAAATCAGCGGTTATTTCTTCCCCATAGGGATACCGCCCGGCCGTGTCCGAGATGCAAAACGCCGTATTATTGTTCTGCAACTGCCTGAAGAATTCGCTGTTCAGCCACGAGGGGTGCCTCACCTCTATGGCGTGTCTGAAAGATGGGTCAAGATGTTCCAGGAATGTTTTTGCCAGATGGGAGTCATATTTGAGGCTCGGCGGGAGCTGAAACAGCAGGGGGCCTAATTTGGTGTCAAGATGCCCCACCAGATCATAGAAACGTTTCAGGGCCTCATTTACGTCCGCCAGGCGTTTTATATGGGTAATGTAACGGCTTGCCTTGAGGGCCCAGAGAAACCCTTCTGGTGTTCTCCTGAACCAGTTCTGAAAGGTCGTTTCGTTGGGAAGGCGATAGAAGGTGGCATTGAGCTCAACCGTGTCAAACTCCTGCGCGTAATATTCCAGCCATTTCGCCTTGGGCTGGTTTTCCGGATAATAAACCCCTTTCCAGTGAGCATAGGTCCAGCCCGAGGTACCAATTCTCACTCCAGGTTCCATGGTAATCCTACTCGAAATATTTCACAGCCTTTTCAAGACGGTTTGCCACCCGCTCCTGCCCGATGGCCAAAAGCACATCAAAAATGCCCGGGCCCACCGCCTGGCCCGTGACAGCCGTCCGCATCCCGTTGATCAGGACTCCCGCTTTTACTGCAAGTTCTTCAGCGGTGGCCCTGAGCATTTCCTCGGTTCCCTCGAGGGTATAGTTCTCGAGCGCTCTCACGCGCTTCGCAAGCAACGGAAACCACTCCCGCAGCCCGGGATGCTTGAGGACATTTTTTTTCAGGGCACGCTCATCCACCGGGTAGTCGTCTGAAAAATAGGCCCTGCCCACGGTGACAAAATCGGTCAGCACGTGAAACCGCTGACGGATGAGGTCCACGGTCCTGAGAAACCATCCCCGCCTGGAGGTCTCGAACTCGGGGTCCCAAATACCCTCTTTCTGGAGCTGTTCCCGCACATATGGCTCAAGCTCTTCCAGGGGAAGTGTCCGGATATAGTGGGCATTGATACTCAGGGCCTTGGGGTCTGTAAAAAATTTCGGATCGTCTTTCCTGATGTCAAACACCGCGTTAGACCGTTTGACCCCTTCCAGGGAAAAGGCCTCGATCAGTTCCTCCTTTGAGAATATCTGTTTGGAATCAGGGGTGGACCAGCCCAGCAACGCCAGAAAATTGACAAACGCCCATGGGAGGAAACCATGCTCCCGGTAAAAGTGGATAGCTACCACCTCCCCGTGCCTGCGTTTGGAAATCTTGGCCTTTTTGGGGTCCAGGGTGAGGGGCATATGTGCAAATTCGGGGACAGGGGCGCCGAGGGCCTGGTAAATGAGGATCTGCTTGGGTGTGTTGGCGATCCCGTCCTGCCCCCTGATCACATGGGTGATACCGTCCCTGGCATCGTCCACCGCGTTTGAAAGCACATAGAGGGGCTGGCCATTGGACCGTACAATCACAAAATCTTCTATGTCTTCGTATTTCTTCTCGATGGCCCCGTAGACCAGGTCCTTGAAGCGGACCGCGCCCGGCACCCGCGGCACCTTCAGGCGGATAGTGTAAGGCAAACCGGCTGCTTCCTTCCCGGCGATCTCTTCCGGGGAAAGGTTTCTGCAGGTTCCATCATACTGGAGGGACGATTTTTTCGCCAGGGCCTCCTTTCTTTTCTTCTCCAGCTCCTCTCTGGTGCAGAAACACTTGTAGGCATGTCCTGACCGGAGGAGTTTCAGGGCTGTCTCGCGGTGTTCATCGATGAACTGCGACTGAAAATAGGGCCCCTCATCCCAGGTAATACCGAGCCATTCGAGACCCTCCATGATTCCTTTGATGGATTCCTCGGTGGATCTTTCCGCATCCGTATCCTCGATCCTGAGAATAAACTTCCCGCCGGTCTTCCGGGCATAGAGCCAGTTGAATATGGCTGTCCGGGCCCCCCCGATATGCAGGTACCCGGTGGGGCTTGGTGCAAAACGCACGACAACTTGTTTGTCCATTCTTTGCCTTATCTTCTTTTCAGGTTTTCTCTGATATACGTCACCACCTCTTCCGTGTTGGTCCCTGGACCAAATATTCCGGCAATCCCGCACTCCTTGAGGGCAGGGACATCCTCGTCAGGGATGATCCCTCCCCCGATTACCAGCACATCCTCAATGCCTCTCTCTTTTAAGAGTTCCATCACCTTTGGGAAATGGTAGTCGTGGGCCCCTGAAAGGATACTCATGGCGATCACATCAACGTCTTCCTGCACAGCGGCCTCCACGATCTGCGCCGGGGTCTGCCGCAGGCCTGTATAGATCACTTCCATGCCCGCATCCATCAACGCGCTCGCGAGGACCTTGACACCCCGATCATGCCCGTCAAGCCCGGGCTTGGCCGCCAATACCCTTATTTTTTTCTCTTTATCCATATCTACCTCTACTGCAAATTTAAGTATTTTACTACCTTATAAGGAAATTTGCCTTCTAAACG
>JAFDGR010000054.1 GCA_019309145.1 Deltaproteobacteria bacterium
TAAAGGGAAACAGCGGGAGCCGCGCGGGATGGGGAATGAAAGGCGGGAACCTGATTATCTGCGGAAATGTGGGCAGATGGACAGGAAAAATGACCCTGGGGGGCCGGATCATTATCCTTGGTGAGGTGGGGGAAGGTATTGGTGAATCCATGTACAACGGGGTGATCCATGTCCTCGACCGGGCTGTGGAGGAAAAACTTGGAGGAAACAGTAGGGTTATCCCCATTGATGACAAGGAAAAGGCTGCAGTTGAGGCCCTGTTCAAGAAATACGGGATTGATCAGGACGTTGATGCATTCAAGAGTATTGTTCCCAATGTGTACGGGCGCCATGAATATGTGCTGTTTAAACCGACCCACAAAAAGGGGAGGCAGGGATAAATGGAAGCAAAAGCAAAGAAACCAAAGGCCAAAGATATACAAAGGGGTGTCTGGAATCCTGAAACAATCGCCGAGATCAAGTATAAGGCCGAAACAGGAAAACACCGGATCCGGGGATGCGGCACCCCCAGGAAATTTCCGGATTTTGATGATCTCCTTGTCCTGCCATCTCAATTAACCCGCATGTCCATAGATACCTACCGGGAGGACTGTAAGACCCAGACGGTTCTTGGATCAAGATATGCGAAGAACCCGCTGGTCATAGAGACCCCCATCATGATTTCGGGTATGTCTTACGGGGCCTTGAGCAAAGAAGCGAAGATCGCACTTGCCAAGGCAACGGATATCGTGGGGACCTCCATCAACAATGGAGAGGGCGGACTGCTTCCCGAGGAGAGGGAGAATTCCTATAAACAGGTGGTGCAGATTCTCCCGAGCAGAATGGCATTTTCTCTCCGCAATATTGAGGCCGCTGATGCACTTGAGATTATTGTGGGCATCGGTGCCAAGCCCGGGCTGTCCGGACATCTCATGGGAAGCAAGATAACAAAAGAGATCGCTCAATTCAGACAGCTTCCCGAAGGCATTGATCTCCACAGTCACCCCCGTCACGGGGATATATTCGGGGCCGATGACCTCTGCCTGAAAATGGACGAGTTGCGGGACATTACGGACAATGAAATTCCTATCTTTATCAAGATCGCCGCGGGCAGGGTATGGGAGGATGTGAAGATTGCGGTCAAGGCCGGCGCTGATGGTGTTGTCATTGACGGGGCACAGGGGGGGACCGGCGCGGCACCTGTGGTTGCATCCAACAACCTGGGAATTCCCACGCTGCCGGCACTGGTGCAGGCTGTTCGGAGCCTGGAAGATTCCGGGGTAAAGGACGAGTTCAGTGTGATCGTCTCAGGCGGCATTAAGGACGGGGCGGACGTGGCCAAGGCCCTGGCGCTGGGTGCCGACGCAGTGGCCATCGGCACCGGTGCAATGGTGGCCATGGGATGCGTTGTCTGTCTGAAATGCCACGAAGGAAAATGCCCGTTCGGTATCGGCACACAGGATCCCGAACTCAGGAAAAGGCTGGATATTGATGAGGCGGCACAGAAGGTGGCCAATTATATCCAGGGAATGACGTACGAGGCGGTGATCCTGGCCAAGGCGGCAGGGAAAACCCAATTGCACAGCATGGAAAGGGAAGACCTCAGGTCTCTGACGCTTGAAGCCTGTGCCATGACGGGAATCCCTCTTCTGGGGACGAACTATACGTTCACGGAGAGGTTCGGCTTTTGTTAGATACAGGACAGGACATGATGCGCATACAAGAGCACCCAATTCTGGGGATATTTGAAAAAGGGAAAAAAGTCCGGTTTACCTTTGATGGCAGGAGTATCGAAGGTTTTGAGGGTGAACCTATTGCCGTGGCATTGCGGGCGAATGGTGTGTTGATTCACCGGTATACAACGAGAAGACATGAACCGCGTGGGGTGTTTTGCGCAATAGGTCGTTGTACTGATTGTATTATGGTTGTAGATGGGGTTCCAAACGTGCGGACCTGCGTGGAACCTTTGAAGGAAGGCATGGTGGTTGAAACGCAGATCGGCAAAGGCCCTCAGAAATCATCGGAGTGAATCGTGCGAAGAATCGAAATGGTGAGCGTTGGAGCGGGACCGGCCGGGCTTGCGGCGGCCATTGAGGCGGCCAGGTGCGGGGTGCAGGTCGTTGTGTATGACGAAAATGAAAAGCCCGGGGGGCAGCTCTTTAAACAGATCCATAAATTCTTCGGATCAAAGGAGCATTACGCCAGCACAAGAGGGTTCAAGATTGGGCTCGGCCTCCTGGAGGAAGCCCGGGACCTGGGCGTTGAGGTGTCGCTTCATTCGGTTGTGCTCGGGATTTATGAGAATAGGACCATGAATGTCATGGTCCGTGATCAGATCGAACAGGTGAAGGCTGAAAGGCTTCTGGTTGCGACCGGGGCCTCGGAAAATATGATCCCTTTCCCAGGGTGGACCCTCCCCGGAGTGATTGGGGCAGGGGCCGCCCAAACCATGGCCAATGTCCACGGTATCAGGCCGGGTGAAAGGCTGCTCATGGTAGGATCAGGGAACGTGGGTGTGGTGGTCGCGTACCAGATGCTCCAGGCTGGATGTGCAGTGGCAGCGATCATTGACGCAGCACCGGAAATCGGAGGATACGGGGTGCATGCTGCAAAAGTGGCACGCTACGGAGTCCCTTTTTACCTGTCCCACACCATCAAGGAAGCAGAAGGGAAAGACAGGGTTGAAGGAGCGACCATCGTCCAGGTGGACGAAAAATGGAAGCCTGTTCCGGGCAGCGAAAAACACTTTGATGTCGATACCATATGCATTGCGGTGGGTTTGAATCCCATGACGAAATTAGCGCAAATGGCTGGATGCAAGATGACCTATGTCCCGAAGCTGGGAGGGCTTGTGCCCGGCCATGATGAAAACCAGGAGACCACAATCCCCGGTATCTATATAGCCGGCGACGTGTCCGGTATAGAAGAGGCCAGCACAGCCATTATCGAAGGCAGGATTGCGGGCCTGGCAATCGCCCGGAGCATGGGGTATCTGGATGAGAAGACCTTCCTCGAAAAACGCCACGAGCAGGCCGAGAGCATGAAGTCTCTCCGGAGCGGAAGCCACGGGGATGCACGAAGAGTGGCAAAAGAATATTTGAACGCAGTGATGAAAGGGTAAGTTCATGTCACAAGGATTATCCAGATCAGGATATCTTTCTGAAGAAGAACTGAAAGGCAGTCCCGGTATCCCAAGCGAGGCCAGACGGCGCCAGGGACCCGTTGCGGTTATAGAATGTACACAGGATATTCCCTGTAATCCCTGCGAGTCGAGCTGTAAGACTGGGGCCATATCGATTGGTGAGGACATTACCAATTTGCCGCACCTCGATGAACAAAAATGTGTTGGCTGCCAGACCTGTGTCTTCATTTGTCCTGGACAGGCCATATTCATGGTTGATGAAAGCCTTGAAAACGGCAGGGCCAGGGTAACAGTCCCCTATGAATTCTTGCCTTTGCCTGAAAAGGGGGAAACGATCATTGCTTTGGATCGATCAGGGAAGGCGTTGGGAGAAGCACTGGTGACGGGGGTGAGAAAGACTGAAAAAATGGATGAGACCTCTTTGGTGACCATGGAAGTTCCCAGAGAGTGGTCCATGCGGGCCAGAGGATTGACCCGGATTCCTCACCAATAATCTGCGGTGACGGCGGAGATCGGTGAGAAACCAGGGTTAAAGCGAAAACTCTAATTAATGATCAGGAGGGAAAGAAGTATGGCTGAACAAGCGTTGGGTATGGTTGAAACAAAAGGATTGGTCAGTGCAATCGAAGCGGCGGATGCCATGGTGAAAGCGGCCAAGGTGAAATTCGTCGGCAGGGAGTTCGTTGGCGGCGGTCTGGTGACCGTATTCGTGCGTGGGGACGTCGGTGCGGTAAAGGCTGCTACGGACGCTGGTGGTGCGGCTGCGGACCGGGTTGGTGAACTCGTTTCCGTGCATGTGATCCCCAGGCCCCATGGCGATATTGAAAACACCATTCCGAAGGGCGAGAAGTAGTTATTGATCCCTTCGCGCGTTGTTTATCGTGTTCCGTCGCTGTCTTGCGGGAAACCCTTGGTCTTTGCATTGTTCCCGTGAAGTTTCAAGGACTCGCCGGCGGTATGGGCGCGAGAAGCCAGGTGAAGACAAAATACGCTTGTGAGTAAAAGGTGTACCTTGTCGAAAAGAGGGAAACAATGGCACTCAATGTCCAATTCATAACACACCCTGGTCCAGGCGTCATAGACATCCTGATGAGCAGGATGGGGGCGGGAGTCAAAAAGTCGCTGGACCTTATCGATTTCAGTGCGGTGGGATTGGTTCAAGGAAAACTGGTGGACATGATGTATGCTGCGGACATCGCAGAAAAAACAGCACGAGTTCATGTCTTTGATCTGAAAGGAACATGCCCCCAGCATTTGACGATGATCGGTATTTTTGGCGAAATCGCCGCCGTGAAAGCGGCGCTGGATGCCATCAGTGCCGAGGATCTGTGATGGTCCTTTGGGACCGGTTCTCGGATCGAGGTGAACAATCCAGATTTGAGGAAGGTGGCTAAATGATACTCGGAAGGATTGTGGGCGATGTCTGGTCCACCAAGAAAAATGAAAAGATGTCTGCACTGCGGCTGCTGTTTGTACAGCCACTGGGAAAGGACCTCCACCCTGCCGGTGAAATCCTGATTGCGGCGGATGAAATCGGTGCGGGGAACGGAGAGCTGGTGATTGTCACGAAAGGTGCCCCTGCCATGCAGGCATTTGACAGGGATACACCGGTACCGGTGGATGCCGTTGTGGTGGGTATCGTTGATAACCTTGATATTGAGGAAAGCTCATAGCCGCAGAACCATTGTTATGAATCCTGAAATCGCAAAAAAAGTTCGGGAGGCGGGCATTGTCGGTGCCGGCGGCGCGGGCTTTCCCACCCATGTCAAACTCAATGCTGATGTGGAGCGGGTCCTGGGCAACGGGGCATCGTGTGAACCGTTACTCATGAGTGATCCTTACCTCATGGAAAGGGAAACCACCGGGATCCTTCGTGGGCTCGCCCTTGTGATGGAGAGCACTGGATCCGAGCGGGGCACCATTTGCCTGAAAGGCAAGCATGACAGGGCAATGAAAACGATCAGGGAAGCTGTTCAGCGTGGGCCGTTCAAGAACATAGAGGTGTTTGAACTGGGAGATTTTTATCCTGCCGGAGACGAGCAGATCCTCGTTTTTGAGGTCATGGGAAAAGTGGTTCCGGAGGGAGGAATTCCACTCCAGGTTGGAGCGGTGGTAAGCAACGTGGAATCCTTGTTGAATATTTCCCGGGCGGTGGACGAGGGGAAGCCGGTCACCGAGCGGTACCTGACCGTTACCGGAGAGGTCAAGAAGCCCCTGGTTATGAAGGTCCCGATCGGGACAAGCATTGGTGAGGTGATTGATTTTGCAGGGGGCACCGTGGTGGACGATTTCAAGGTAGTAATCGGGGGACCCATGATGGGAGTCGTGACCGCTGATCTTTCCACCCCCGTGACCAAGACCACCAGCGGCGTCATTGTATTGCCCTCCGATCACAATGTCATCGCCGGCAAAATCAAGGACCCCGAGAGAATCATGCGTATTACGAAAATGGTCTGCTGCCAGTGTTCGCGCTGTACTGATCTTTGCCCGCGGCACCTTCTCGGGCATTCCCTGGAGCCACACAAAATCATGCGTCAACTTGGATCAAAGGCGTCTTTTTCAAAGGAAATTATGGAAGACGCCCTGATCTGCTGTGAGTGCGGCATCTGTGAAAAGTATGCCTGCCCTATGATGATTTCCCCGAGAGAAGTGAATGCGCAGATCAAGCGGGATCTCTTAAAGGATGGGGTGAAACGGACACCGAAGCGGAGTGAATACCGGCCTTCTTTGTTCCGGGATGTTCGCAAAATTCCTACCCGGAGGTTGGTGGAACGCCTGCAGATCGGTCAGTATGAGGACCATCCACCGTTCATGGAAGAGCGCATGCAGGTGCAAGAGGTAAGAATCCCATTGAAACAACACCTGGGAGCGCCGGCGGTGCCTGTGGTAAAGAAAGGTGATCGCGTAGAAAAAGGATCTCTTATCGGTGAAATACCGGAAAACGCGCTGGGGGCGAGGGTACATGCCAGTATGGAAGGAAGGGTCATCTCCGTGGACGAGGCCGTGGTCATCAGGCAATAGAAAAATATGAAACAGGAGCCACGGATTATGCAGGGAAAGAAAAGATGGAATTCAAGGCAATAGGTCTCATTGAAACAAACAGTGTCGCAAAAGGCATAGAATGCGCGGATGAAATGATAAAGGCATCCGATGTGGAGATTCTTCTTGCCCGCCCGGCCTGTCCGGGACGTTATTTGGCCATGATTTCAGGCGATGTGGGATCTGTGCAGAATTCCCTGGATATCGGGAAAGAGGTTGCCGGTGAATTCCTGGTGGACTCCTTCGTTATTCCCAATGTGCATGCAGCCGTCTTTCCTGCCTTGAGCTGTGCTACGCCGATTGCGGAGCTCAAGGCCCTGGGAATCATTGAAACCTATTCATCCGCCTCGTGCATAACCGCGGCAGATGCGGCAGTGAAGGCAGCGGAGGTGGAATTAATTGAGATCCGATGTGCCACGGGACTGGCCGGCAAGTCCTTTGTGACCTTGACCGGTGATGTGGCTTCAGTCAACGCGGCAGTGGAAGCCGGTATTGAGCTGCTGGAAGACGAGGGCCTGATCCAGAGCTCTGTGGTTATTCCTTCTCCCAGCAAGGAACTTTACAAGAGCCTCGTATGATACATGCGGTCAGAAAAGTGAAAGAAATACTGAATCGTCCTGCCCAGTGGGATTTTTCTGATGCACAAACTCTGTATGCGGGCGTGGATATCGGGACGTATAAAACCATAGCGATCGTGGTGGACGAAAAAGGGGAGCCCCGTGCTGCTGCGCTGCGTCGTGCAGAAGTTGTGAGGAGCGGGCTTATCCTGGATTACGTGGGCGCCTTGAACCTTGTCCGGGAGCTTATGGAAGAAATCAGAAGGCATTGTCCCAAGCCTATTGAAAAGGGGGCCACGTCGTATCCACCGCAGACCGAATCCGGGAATATTGAAACCACAAAATACATCCTCGAAGGCGCTGAATTGGATGTGCTCAAGATTCTGGATGAACCAAGTGCTGCCAATTTGGTTCTCGGGATAAAGAATGGAGCCATCGTGGATGTGGGCGGGGGAACCACGGGCATTGCCGTGATAAAGAATGGAAAGGTGGTTCGTACCAGTGACGAGGCGACCGGGGGAGTGCATCTTTCTCTTGTGTTAGCAGGGCATCTCCGGGTGAGTCTCGAGGAAGCGGAAAAGATCAAGACCAACAGGGATATGAACAATTCGGTTCTGCCTGTTGTCAGACCCGTTATTGAGAAGATCTCGGGTATTGTCGAGTCTTCTCTGAAAGATTTCAGGGGAATGAAAAGGGTGTGCATGGTCGGGGGAACCTGTGAGCTTGCAGGCCTCGCGGGCATCGTGGGAAGCAACCTGGGATTGGAGGCTTTTCAACCCGAGGCGCCACAGGTCATTACCCCTTTGGGAATTGCCTTGTCGTGTCTTGGCGGGAATGGAGACAATCCTGTCTTGGGGACCAGCGCTGATGGATAATATTGACCTGGAAAACGTCAGGAAAATAGTTAAAGACATCCTTAAGGAGATGGGTTTATCCTCCCAATTTACAACAAAAAAAGTTGGAATTGTTTCGGAAAAAGACGGCCCAAAGGTATTGATCGTATTCCATGCCGGGGTGTCAAAGCTGGATGAAGCCATGAATCAGGTACGGCTCATTCAGGAATTGGCTGGAAAGTCCAGTGTTTTTACCGATGAATCTGCCCGGAGTTGGGTATGCGGGGAGGATGTTCGAAAGCAGGCTGGGACGCGGTGTATTCTTGATACGGTGAGGCCGGAGGGCCTGGAAAAGGTATTGGAGCGTGCGGATGTACTGGTTCTCCCTACCTTTTGCCTCAAGACCGGTGCAAAGGTGGCAAACCTGATTTGCGACGACCATGCATCGGGGATTGTCTGCTCGGCCCTGGCGCGGGGCAAGAAGGTCCTGGCTTCGCAGGATGGATTTCTCATCAGTGAGACGCTCTCAAACAGAAGAATACGGGAAGAGATAGATCGCATCCTGGAAAAGCTGAAAGACTACGGGGTGATTTTTTGCCCCACCGATCAGTTGAGTGACGTGTTCCGGCAGGTAGCGCTCGATCCGCGAAAATCAGGAAATTTCCAGGAGGAAAAGGACCAGGATTCGGGGAATGAGCGTTCTCTTAAAATAATTACTGCAAGAGACATCAACAAAGCCGCGAACGAAAAAAAGAGTGCCATACGCGTAGCCACTGGTGGTGTCGTGACGCCGTTGGCCCGGGATCTGGCAAAAGAATATGGGATAAAGATTGTTGATGGGAAATGAGCAAGACTCCTTGTTGCAACGAACGTCAGTCTGGAAGAGGAGATGATTGAATGGGAGAATTAAGGGCCTATTGCCATTTGGACCGGTTGCAACCGCAATTTGCCTCACTGTTTGCAACCCGTTGCCGAGGGTTTCTCTGTGTGGAGGGAATGGCATCACTTTTTGTGGAAGTCGTCCCTGGTATTGAAGTGAATCACTTGACCGATATCGCCCTCAAGCTGACCAACTCCCGCCCCGGGGAAATGATTGTGGAAAGACGGTATGGCATGCTTGAGATTCATTCTTTTGACCAGGAGGAGATCCTCCACGCGGGGAAAATGATCCTGGAAGAACTCGGACTCACGGAAGAGGAACGGTTGGCACCCAGCATACTGGCAACCAGCATTATCAACAAGGTTGATTCCTACCAGGCGGTTATTATCAACCGCAACAGCAAAGGAATGCTGGTCCTGGGAGGAGATGACGTCTACCTCCTGGAAGTAACGCCTGCCGCGTATTCGTCCATTGCGGCGAATGAGGCTGAAAAACACTGTAATGTGCGGCTCGTGGATATACGGTTTTTCGGGGCCGCAGGACGTGTTTACCTGGCAGGAACCCAGGCGGAAATTCAGGCAGCGGCCAAGCTGGTGGTGGATACCCTGGCCAACCTGAAAGGCAGAAAAGGATAAAGGGAGAAGCCAATGGCACCTGCTTTTGTTTTTGCTGAAGATATTGCCAAGGCCCTTCGAGAGGGGAAGAAAGAGATAATCGTTGCCAAAGATGCCAGGATATCTGCGGCCGCACTTGACCTGATCAAAGAGCGTCATATCCGGATTGTCTATGAACCGGACCGGAAGGAGGGTGCCGGTACTGATGAAAATATCGGAGAAACACACACCGGGACGGAAACCAGTGGCCATATGGAAAGCGGTGCATCTGTGTCTCAGGATGGAGCGCTTTCCGAGGAAGATGTGGAGATCATCGTCAACAGGGTGATCAGCCGTTTCAGGGAACTCAAGGGTGAAAAGCCTGTTGAATCAGTGACAAAAGACGCGGCCCCGGCAGACGATGATGACCTGGTGATATGCCGATGCGAGGAGATTACAAAGGGGGAAATAAAAGAGGCTATCAGGAATGGAATGAGGACCCTGAACGGGATAAAGCGGATTACCCGGGCCGGTATGGGGCTCTGTCAAGGGCAGACGTGTCAAAGGTTGGTGACCCAGATTCTTGCCAGTGAATTGGGTGTTCCTCCAGGAGAGGTAACGCCTACGACAGCCAGGGCCCCGGTGAGGCCGCTCAAGCTGTCCGTTTTCGCAACAGGGTGATTACCATCATAAATGAAACGCCATGGGGAGCCATTTTCAAAATGGGGCATCTTGAAATTGGCTCTGAAGATCGGGAGTAAGAATGCCAAATACTACAGCAGATGTGGTTATTGTAGGCGGAGGGGTCATGGGATGCGCCATCGCCTATTACCTGGCCAAAGAGGGCGTAAAACCGGTTGTTCTTGAGCGGTCAGATATTGGAGGTGAGGCATCAGGCAGTACCGGCGGAGGTGTCCGGCAATCGGCGAGGAACCTGAAAGAAATGCCGCTGGCCATGGAAAGCATACGGATGTACGGGGAACTCCATGAGGAACTCGGCATGGATATGGAATACGTGCGGGAAGGAAATCTGCGACTCTGTACGAATGAACAAGAAATGGCGGACATGGGAAAATCCGTGGAGAAGCAGCAGGCAGCGGGGCTTGATTTGCGGATGCTCGACCGGAAAGAGGTCCTGGAAATCAATCCATATATCGGGGAAAAGGTTGTGGGCGCCAGCTATTGCCCAACAGACGGACATGTCAATCCTTTTCTCGTAACGTATGCCTATTTTTTGAAGGCGAAAAGTCTTGGGGCGCGATTCCATACCCAGGAGGAAGTCGTTGCAATAAAACTGCAGAAGGGAAGGGTCACTGCGGTTGTGACCGATAAGCAGGTGATCGAGACGGACGTAGTTGTCAATGCGGCTGGGGTTGCGGGCCGTAAGGTCGCCAACCTGGTGGGGCTTGATATCCCTCTGCGGCCGGTGTTTTCAGAGGCCATGATCACTGAACCATATCCCCCGTTGTTTCCCCAGATGTTCGGGCATGCCAGGGGTCTGTTTTATGGCCGGCAGACCGTTCACGGCCCCTTTTTCTGGGGTGGTTTTGTAGGCACAGAACAATATATCCACCGGGAAGGAAAGCCCCTTTTCCATTTTATCGGGCCGGCTATTTCCCGGGCGGTCCTTGATTATTTCCCGGTCTTGAAAGATATCCATGTCATCCGGATGTGGTCAGGCCTTATTGCCGCAATGGCTGACGGAATCCCGGTGCTGGGGTTCACGGAGGAAGTGCCGGGGTTTATTTTCTGCACGGGATTCAGCGGGCATGGTTTTGGACTGGCTCCTGTTATCGGTCTGCTCCTCTCACAATTGGTTTTGGACTGTACCACATCCATACCGATCGGCGATTTTTGCTACGCCCGGTTTAATCAGGGTGGCAATGAGGATTGCGCGTGTCAGGGAAGTGATATTTGCACGACCCAGGCCGCGGTGTGCCCGAACAAACGGCAACTGGTCAGGAATATGGAATAGCTGGAATTCGTCAAAGAAGCGAGCGGTGAGTATTCGAGGTACTCATCGACACGAGAAAAGAGATAAATGATGATAGATCTCAGGGCGCTTGCCATCATTGATCAAATTCAGAAGCAGTTTGCGGGTTACATCGGCAGTACGGCGCTGGGGTATTATCCCATAGCCGGGCAGTCCGCTTTTTTTGTGGAAATCGCTCCGGGCATTGAGATCAATTCCATCACCAACGTGGTACTCAAGAGGACCAATGTGAAACCGGGGGCAATGGTGGTTGAAAGGACCTTCGGCATGCTGGAAGTCCACGGAGACTCGCCCGCGGAAGTACGGGAAGCGGCGGACGCGGTCCTGGAACACCTCGGACTCGAAGAATATGACAGGATGAAGCCGAAACTGCTCGCTTCCGAGACCATAGATAGAATAGATGCGCATATGACGCAGATTGTGAATCGCTTTCGGGCTGCCAGCATGGTTCTCGAGGACGATACCCTGTATGTTCTGGAGATGACACCGGCGGGGTATGCGGGATATGCTGCCAATGAGGCGGAGAAGGCTGCTGATGTCAGACTTATCCATCTCACCGTGTTTGGGGCTTCCGGCAAGGTCTATCTTGCCGGGGAGAGATCAAACGTGCTGGCCGCAAAAGAGGCGGCCGAAAGCGCTTTGGCATCCTTAGAAGGGAGAGCGTCTTCGTAAAGGTTTCACCGGGGATACGGAATGAAATCGGCAAAAAAGGATCTTTTTGAGCGGATCATAAAAACCTACCCCACCCTTTCTCCGAAAAAACGGCGGGTGGCTGACCTGGTCATGAGGGATTACAAGAAAATTTTCCTCATGACCGCGCGGGAGATCGCTACTGAATGCGGGGTGAGTGAACCCACCATCATACGATTTGCCGTAGATCTGGGCTTTTCAGGGTATGCCGAGTTCCTGCAGTTCATGAAGGGGTTACTCCACACGGAGTTGACAAGCACCGAGCGGTTTGCCAGGGCAAGCAAGAAAGAAAAGGCCGGGACAACGATTCAGAGGTATTGCCAAAATGCGATCAGAAATCTCGAAAACCTCTCCCGTTCTATTTCAGATACCGAACTGAAGAGGATTGCGAGAACAGTTTTTAAAGCAGGGACGGTGGGTGTGGTAGGATACAGGGCCTCCGCAACCCTGGCCTATCATTTCGGATATCTGCTCAAGAAAATACGGAAAAATGTTTTTATCGATACCAACTTGTCCTGGGAACTCACGGATATGATGAACGAGGCGGATAAGTCCATGCTCCTTTTTGTCATTGGATTTCCCCGTTATCCGAGGAGGACCATAGAAATTCTTCAGTACGCGAAAAAATGTAAGGTCAAGACCATCGGACTCAGCGACAATCCCAAGTCACCGATCGTCAACCTTGCGGATGAGTATGTCATTGTTGACATCGAAGGTGTTTCATTCATTGACCCTTTTGCTCATATCATTGTCCTGCTGGGCGCGCTGGTTCATGAAATTGCTTTTTTAGATAATCAGGAAGCAATGGACCGTCTTTCAAGATTTGACGAAGGGGTCAAGAGGACCAATGAATTCTATTCAGTTGAGGCGTCCGAAGAAAATTTGGAGTATCGATTCGATGGCCCTTACGTTACATCGCTGTGGCCCCGGAAGGGAACGGCATGACGATTACGGCACTGAGATTTCGATTTTAGAAAAGTGAGAAGGGCTGGAAACATTAAAGAGGGATAGGCATGGGTCTTGACGAGAAAATCATTACGCAGGTTGTTGAGAAAGTTGTTCAAAAGTTGCTGGAACAGCAAGCTGATACCATCGAATCAAAGAGCACGCTTCCAAACAAAGGCCCGGATATCAAAGACGGCGTATTCCGGGACATGGAAGATGCAATCAGCGCGGCTGAAGAGGCGCAGAGAGAACTGGTGGCCTTGCCTCTCTCTGTGCGGGAAGCGATTATCCAGGCTATACGGGACACGGGACTGGCCAATGCCGAGCGGTACGCGCGGGAAGAGTTCGAAGAGACAGGCCTGGGATCGGCCGAAGATAACCTGAAAAAGATTCACTCTTCCTGTCTGGTTCTGGGCATGGAAGACCTGGCCCCTGAAGTGTATACCGGGGACAGGGGCCTGACCGTCATAGAAAGGATCCCTATTGGGGTTATTGCGTCCGTGAATCCCGTGACGAACGGTGTTCCCACCATCCTTTTTAATGGGATCATGATGCTGGCAGGCGGCAACACGGTCATCAACAATCCTCATCCCAAGACAAAAGGTTCTTCCGCCGGGGCCATTCGGGATTTGAATAAGGCTATTGTGGCTGTTGGCGGGCCGGCCAATTGTATCTGCTGTCTTGAAGAGCCTTCCGTCCCATCGGCCCAGAAACTCATGACCCATCCGAACGTCGGTCTTATTGCGGTTACCGGGGGCCATGGCGTGGTTGCGTTCGCCTCCAAGACCGGGAAAAGGGTTATTGCAGGTGGACCGGGAAATCCTCCGGTGGTGGTGGACGAAACAGCTGACCTGGACAGGGCCGCAAGGTGCATTATCGAAGGCGCGTCTTTTTCCAATTGCATGGCCTGCGCGAGTGAAAAGGAGATATTTGTGGTGGATTCGGTAGCGGACCGCCTGAAAGAGCACCTGAAACTCTATGGGGCCTATGAGATTACCCGGGACCAGGGAGCTGAACTTGTCAAGCATATTTTCAAGGAAATCAAGGCACCTGGAACACCGGGCGTCATCAATATGGACTACATTGGAAAGACTCCGAGTTTCATCCTCAAATCCATCGGGTTGGAGGTGGATTCTACCGCCAAGATTGTCATCCTGGAAACAGAGAAGGATCATCCCCTTGTCTGGACCGAGCAAATCATGCCGGTCCTTCCTCTGGTGCGATGCCGTGATGCTGATGAAGCTATCAAGTGGGCCATTGCGGCGGAGCAGGGCAACGGGCATACCATGTCGATTCATTCAAACGACCTGAACAATATCCGAAAAATGGCCTCCAGGGCCAGGTGCGCGGCGTTTGTGAAAAACGGATCCTGCGGTCTGGCCAGCGTGGGCGTCTCGGGGGAAGGTTTTACTTCTTTTCATATTGCAACCAATGGAGAAGGACATACACGGCCGAAGATGTTTACCCTTATCAGACGCTGCGTCATGACCGACGATTTCAGATACCGTTACGGGGATAACACCGATGAACCTTGAACCTCCATAGGAGATGTTGCCAATGGACCTTTTGAAAAGGGATAACTTCTCGTCCGGCGCGCCATTTGAGGAGAAAGTGGGATATAGCCGGGCGGTGAAAGTGGGGAACATGGTCTTTGTGGGCGGAACCACGTCAACCAATTCCGAAGGCGTGGTGGAAGGTGCAGGCGATGCCTACCTCCAGACAAAGATTATCCTCAAAAAGATTGAGGAGGCCCTCACTCGCGCCGGAGCCAGAGTCTCTGAGGTCGTGCGGGTTCGTTTCTATGTGACGGATATCACCAAAGGACAGGAGTATTTGCGCGCCTACTCCGAATGGTACAAGGACGTCAAGCCGGTGATTACCATGGCCGAGATAAAGGCCCTGGCAAGACCCGACCACCTGGTCGAAATCGAGGCCGAAGCCATCATTGGATCTTATCGGGTCTCAGGACACTGATAGTTGGCTCTTTCATTGAAAAACAGATAATAATATCAGCAAGATGGCTCAAACATTCGGGTAAGAAAATAATGCGAAAGCCCTTGAAAATGATTTTATGAGGCCCCCAAAGAAGTGCAAACACTTCTTTGGGGGCCTCTTGGTTTGGGAAAGGGAAAGCAAGAGCGAGTGGGTCTTTATGAAAAATATTGGAAAAGAGGGGGACATGTATGGATGCCGATCTGATTATGAAAAACGCTAAAGTCATTACTGTTGATAAAGACTTTAGCATTCAACAATCTGTGGCAGTCAAGGACGGGAAAATTATGGCTGTCGGCACAAACGATGAGATTAAAAAATTCATTACTCCCAATAGCCGAGTGCTGGACCTCAAAGGGAATCCGATCCTACCGGGTATTAATGAGGCGCATATGCATGCTCCCTTTTTTGGTGCAAGCAGGCCGCCATTGTCCCTTGATCTGTCCTATCCAACGGTCAAGACGATTTCAGACATGGTCGAAGCTCTTCGTCAGGAAGTGGAAAAAAGCAAGCCGGGAGAGTGGATCCGTGGCTTTGGATGGGACCAGGGATCCCTGGCGGAATGCATAAACGATCCCTCAAAGCTCCCCCGGAAATGGGATCTGGACCCGGTCTCGCCAGACAATCCGGTAGCGTTCACCGACTTTTCATGCCATACGCTGCTGGTCAACAGCAAAGCCCTTGAGATAGCCGGAGTTACCAAGGATACGCCTGATCCACCATCAGGCGAGATGGAGCGAGACGATAATGGTGAACCAACCGGCATATTCAAGGAACCTGGCGCGCAGGCCCTCGTTTCAATACACATCCCGCTCCTGACGAGGGAGGAAAAGAAAACCGCCGTCCTCACAGCCCTGAATCATCTCAACGCAAACGGCGTAACCAGCTTTACAGATGCGGCTATCGGTCCAGGCGGAGAAAGTTTCGTGTACGGTGTCATGAGCGCTGAGTTTATTGAGCTTTATCAAGAGCTGCTTACTGAAGAAAAGCTTACGGCTCGGGTAGCGGTACTGTTATTATTAGGTGATTATGGTGCTCTTACTTACGAGGATTTAGAGAAAGGCCTCAAGACTTTTAAAGTCCCGAAAGGGGTGGACAGGAAACGGCTCCAGTTCCCAGGGGTAAAGATTTTTGCAGATGGTATTCCCTTAACGTATACCTCATGGATGAATGAGGACTACGTGAGCGGAAACGCGGGACACGGGAAATCAGTTATTCCCGGCGATACCGATGAAGAGCAACGCAATAATCTTATTGAGATGATTAAACTGATTCATAATCACGGCTTCCAGATCGGCATCCATGCAACGGGTGATCGTGCCATAGATGCCGCAGTAGATGGCTTTGTTCAGGCCATCGAAGACCCCTCACGAGGAGATCCGCGCCACTATATCATCCATGGTGACTTTATTAGCCGCGAAAAAGCGGAAATATTAGCAAAATATAAGTGTGGAATCGCCATGCAACCCTTTATTAGTGCAATGATTGCGGATTTCGAGCCTACCGTGGTTGGCGAGAAGCGGGCGGCGTATGAATGGCCCACACGGACGGTTCTGGATGCCGGTGTCAATCTGACAAGCAGTTCTGACGCACCGGTGACTTATCCTAACTGGAGGCTTGGTGTGCAGGCCGCTGTTTTGCGGGAAGGGTTGGTCTCAGGAAAGGTAAGCGGCCCGGAGGAGTGCATTACTGTGGAAGAAGCCATTCGTACGTATACAATAAATGGTGCCTGGCAGGACCATATGGAGGACGTCAAAGGCTCTATAGAAACGGGTAAATTCGCCGACTTCTGCATTATCGGGGATGACATCCTCTCCGTTGATCCCCACAAGATCGGCACAATCCCGGTGTTGATGACTATAGTTGACGGCAAGATTGTCTTTGATGGAAGCGGAGGAGCCTTTGAGTAATTTAGTATTGCTCGGATCCGATTCGTAAACCTTTCAAGTAGGAGGCATTCCCATGAAACCAAAAACAACGTATCGCTTGGTCTGTTTGCTGGCATTGCTGATATCGGCGGTGTTTGTCCTGGGTACCAGTGCACCGGTTCAAGCGGGCACGAAAAAACTTAAGGTCGGGATGCTCATGCCCTTATCCGGACCTATCAGTATTGTAGGTGTGGGTTTGACGAGAGCTGTTGAGCTTTATTTTGACAAAGTCAATGAGGAAGGAGGCCTGAAGCTCGGAGGTGACACATATATGCTCGAGTTGATCGCTGAAGACAGCAAGATAGATCCAACAGTGGCCGCGACTGCGACCAAGAAATTGGTCTACAAGGATGAATGTAAGTTCGTGTTCGGGGCCATTGCCCCCCCGGTTGCGGCAGCCATCTACCAGGTCTGTGCCAGGGCCAAAGCCTTACACCTCATCACATGGATCGACGCACCGGGTCTTCCAGGGGATGTTAGCGCTAAAAAGCCCTACGCTGTCCGGCTTTGTATTTCTTCTGATGCAGGTTGGGAGATGGATTACGATTTCCTCAAAGAGAATTACCCTACGGCCAAGAGATTATTCATCGTTGCTCCGGATCTAGGCCTTCCTGTTAAACGCGCCATGAAATTGGCGAAGGAGCGGGGGTTAACTGTAGTTGGTCATGAGCTTTGGGCAGAAGGGACTGCAGACTTCCTCCCGTTTTATACAAAGGCGTTGGCAACCAAGCCGGATGTCATCCAGGCCATGTGCAGTGCCCAGGCTGGCTACCAACTTAGGACCGCACGGCAGCTTGGTTTTAAGGGTGTTTTCATTTCCGACGCTCCCACTGCGCCGGCATTGATCCTTTCCTTGGTGGGGCATGAGGGCTCTTACGACGTTATCAGCAACGGCATGGATATGAATAGTGCTACACCAAGCATGAAGGAATGCATGGAAAGATGGAGCAAGAAATATAAAGAGCCGTTTTTCTCCGATTCGATCATCACGTGGGTGGAGGCTGAGGTCTTTGTGCAGGCGCTCAAAAAGGCGAACAGCATCAAACCGGAGAAAGTGGTTGCCGCCTTTGACTCCATGACTGCACCTGGAAGTTTTCAGACCGCCTTTGGACCCGGTCATATGGGCGGCGCCAACCGGTTTGGCGTCAATCGTGTCGTTGTCAGGCCCATGCCCATCAGTCGGCTCATGAACGGCAAGATACAGTTTGTAGG
>JAFDGR010000289.1:0-3682 GCA_019309145.1 Deltaproteobacteria bacterium
TATCCTGTTATCCGGTCAAAACTTACAGTTCGATGCGGCGGGCCATGTACACGTGCTCGAGGGCCCGCAGGGCATCGAGAACCTCGTCACTCACCACCGTGCTCGTGGCGAGAAAAATGACATTCTGTTTCTTCTTTTTCTGTTCCCCCACCTGCATGCGGCTGATATTGACCCCGTATTGCCCCAGGGTGGTCCCGATTTTCCCGATGACCCCGGGGCTGTCATCATTCTGGATAAAGAGGTTGTGGCCCTCGGGGATGGCTTCCAGGTAGAAATCGTTGATCCGCAGGATCCGGGGGAAGGTCTTGCCGAAAATGGTCCCGGACACGATGTTCTCCCCCTCGAGGGTCTTGACCCGCATGTTCACGAGGCTCCCGAAGTCCTCGGACGTGCTGCTCTTGGACTCCACCACCTTGATCCCGCGGTCTTCCGCGATCACCCGGGCATTCACGAAATTCACATCATCGGTCAGGATAGGGGTCAGGAGCCCTTTGAGGGCCGCGGTGGTCAGGGGCTCCACGTCATAGTCCACCACCTTTCCCGAGTAGTTCACCTGGAGTTCCACGATGGCGCTCTCCACGAGCTGGGCCTGGAGGGAACCCATCCGCTCCACCAGGATCACATAGGGCCTGAGCGTCGTCATGAGTTCTTCACTGATGCTCGGGACGTTCACCGCGTTCTTCACGCTCCCGTGGAGCAGGTAGGCCACGATCTGCTCGGCCACGTCCCGGGCCACATTGTCCTGGGCCTCCCGGGTGGACGCCCCCAGGTGCGGGGTGCAGATGAAATTGTCCAGTTCCATGAGCTTCATGTTCCCGGGCGGTTCCGAGGTGAAGACGTCAAAAGCAGCGCCGCCCAGGTGCCCGGATGCTAAGGCCTCGTACACATCATCCTCGTTGACGATCCCTCCCCTGGCGCAGTTGATCACATACGCCCCCTTTTTCATCCGCGCGATGGCGTCCCGGTCGATCAGGTTGGTGGTCTCTTCGGTCTTGGGCGTATGGACGGTGAGATAATCGGCCCGGCTCAGCAGTTCTTCAAAGGAGACCGGCTCCAGGTCCAGTTTTTCGATGGCCTCGGGTTTGATGTAGGGGTCGAAGACGATGACCTTCATCTTGAGCCCCTTGGCCCGGTCCGCCACGATACGGCCGATGTGCCCGGCGCCGATGAGGCCGAGGGTCTTGTTATAGAGTTCACGGCCCTGGAGCTTTTTCTTTTCCCACTTCCCTTCCTTGAGGGAGGCCGTGGCCCGGGGGATGTTCCTGGAAAGGGCCATGATCATGGCAATGGTATGCTCGGCAGTGGTAATGGTATTTCCCTCCGGCGTGTTCATCACCACGATGCCCCGCTTGCTGGCTGCCGGGATATCCACGTTGTCAAGCCCGATCCCGGCCCGGCCGATCACCTTCAGGTTGTCGGCCGCCTCGATAATATCGGCCGTGACCTTGGTGGCGCTGCGGATAACCAGGCCGTCGTACTGCCCGATGATCCCTTTCAGTTCCTCGGGGGTCAGGCCCGTGTTCACGTCCACGTCAATGTCCGGTGTCTCCTCAAAAATCCTCACCCCCACTTCCGACAGGTTGTCGCTTACCAGTACTCGCATACACCCCTCCTTCACTGGTTCAAGGTTCACGGTTCACAGTTTGCTCTTTTGCACTCTCTCTCCACATGAACCCGGGAACCCTGAAGTTGATTCGTTGCAATTATCCTTCTCATTCCTTACTGCTCTTTTTTTGACGTTTTCTTACCTCCCGCAGGACCCTGGCATCCTCCCGGTGCCGCGGGGAGTCTATCCGGCTCTTGATCCTTATGAGACTGTCCAGATCAATCCAGTTGGCCGGGGCCTTTCCGTATCGGCCCTGAATCCGCTTTTCCCAAGCCGTCTGAAAGCGTGCTCCCTGCACATGCAACAGAAGATCGATTCTGTTCGGCGCAATCCCCAATTGGAGGATTTCTCTCTTTTTCGTCCTGTCGAGTAAAAAAGGGCTCCCGAACTCCTTGAGTGCCTCGTTTGCCCGTTTTAAATTTTCCCCTGCAGGATCGATCCACAGATCAATATCCTTTGTATAACGGGGCATCGCGTGATAGGCAAAGGCAAGGCCGCCGATGATGAGATAGCGCACTCCGTGCTTTTCAAGCAGGGAGAGCATATCTTCAAAATCGTGAACGGCCGGTGCACTCATGGGGTATGAGGTCTCTCCTTCCTCTCTACCGGTCTTGATTTCCCGATTTTGTGCATGTCTTCCTGAAGGGCTCACAAGGCGGCCAAACGCGCTTCAGGCCCCTGGGCCTGCCAGAAGTCCAGGTCCCAGTTCTCAGCCTCTTTAAAATTCCGCGCCCGGTGTGCCACCATGCGCTTCCTGCGGAGTGATGATCTTTTCTTTATGCCCATATCCCTCATTCCTGAACCCTGAACCTTGAACCCTGAACCTTGTAAAGAAGTATATCCAAGCCCCTCTGGGAAGTCAATTCCCGAAATGCCCCCTTTCTTCGATCACGGCCCTCTTCATGAAGAGCCGGCGCGATGGATTTAATCCCTTGCCAACAGCTGTGGAAATAGCTACAATTAAAATCAATATTCCATCCAACGAGAGTAGGGAGGAACAGCCATGGAACAGATGGTAAACATTCATATCGAAAAACTTCCTGAAGGGCTCTATTTAGCTACCTCTGAAGATGTGCCAGGTCTGGTTGCCCAGGGCCGAACCGTCACGGAGGCCCTGGAGATAGCAAGGGATGTGGCCAAGAAAATCATAGAAGCACGCGACGAAAAACAATCCGGTTTAAAGCTCTCCACCATTGCTGACGCTTTTGATTATCCTCTCATTTTGAGTGCCTAGCATGGGACGGCTTGCTGGATTCGGTCATAGAGATATCATTAAACGCTTAAAGGGCTTTGGCTTTGCGTTCGACCGACAGGCAGCGGGGAGCCCCACGAAATCTGGTACAATGAACGTACCAAGCGCTTTACTACCGTCCCCAACCATCCTGGAGATGTTCCGGAAGGAACACTCAGGGCGATTCTCAGGGAACCAGGTATCACCCCTGATGATTTTCTGGGAAAGAAATAAGTGCCCCTCCTGAAAAAGTTCTTGACATTCTTGAGAAAAGTTGCTAGTTCCCGATACGTTCGCGGACAGGGAAACGGCTTTTTTCCCGCGGAGGGGAAAAGTGTCTCCTGTCGAATCTCATGGAAACCCTTGAGAAAATTTGAGAAAGGGGGTGGTAGGTCCGTCTTGGAGGAAGTGTTTTTCTTGTTGTTTTCTGGTATCAACCTTTTTCAAAATTTTTCAAATCTTTTTCTTTAGGAGGAAAGAGTAATGAAGAAACTTCTGCTTATTGCATTGGCAGCCGTGCTGGTGGTGGCATTCTGCGCACCCGCTATGGCCGCCACCAAGAAGGTGAGCTTTTACGGCGACATCCGGTTCAACACGTACTGGGTGAAGGCGGATGAGGACTATTATGCCAACGGCCTCGGCGACACGGACAGTGACCTGCTTTGGGAAATCGATACCGCGGACAGCCGCTTCGGTGCCCGGTTTGCGGAAGGCCCCATCAGCGCCAACGTGGAACTGCGGCCGGTGAGCGCCAGCATCTACCGGCAGTGGTGGGCACAGTGGGATTTCGGCCCGGCACAGCTCCTGATCGGCCATACCTACACCCCCGCGTGTATTGCCATGGA
>JAFDGR010000289.1:3691-4544 GCA_019309145.1 Deltaproteobacteria bacterium
GACATGTCCCAGTTTGACTCGGAGAGCGGCGTGGTGTACGGCGACCTCATGGTCCGCTTGCGTACCCAGCAGATCCGGCTGACCGTGCCCTTTTCCATGGGCAAATTCGTGGTGGCCTTGCAGGATATGCCGGAACGGCTCCCTGATCTCTACGATCAAGGTACACCATTTACAGCTCTACAGTTGGCTGCTCTGTCAACTGATTATGATCACAGCCTGCCCCAGATCGAGACCTGTTTGACCCTGAAAGTGGCCCCGGCCCAGATCGACCTCTTCGGCGCATACTACACCTATGATGTCGTGGACAAGACCACCGAGGACAGCGAAGACGTGACCTCCACCCTCTACGGTCTCAGGGTCATCGTCCCCATCGGCCCCCTGTACGTGAAGGGCCAGTACTACAAGATGACCAACCCGGGCCCGTATGGTGACCTTTCCACGAGCTTGATGGCATACCGCAACCCACGCTGGAATTACGACGCTGCCGGTGATCTCCATACAGATGATGCTGATTACAGCGGCTATGGCGCCTTGGTCGGCTTCAAGGTCAATGACATGGTGACCGTGGAAGCCGGGTATTTCTACGCAAAGACCGAGCGGTACCTGGCAGAAGAAGACCAGATCGGTACCTACTACCTGGTGGCCGCGGTTACCCCAATCAAGGGCGTGACCATCTAAGCCGAGATCGGCGTCAGGGATGAAAAAGACATCACCGCCGCCGATGGAACCACCACGGATCAGGGCAAGCGCTCCTACATCGGGGCCTACTGGAAGATCGCCTTCTAGGATTGCCTGCGTCTTTGAACATTCACCTGTAACCAAAAACCAGGGGGAGCATTTCGCTCCCCCTGGT
>JAFDGR010000290.1 GCA_019309145.1 Deltaproteobacteria bacterium
CTTAGCATAACCTCAATATTCGCTCAAAGTCGAAGACGCAGTGGAATGTCTAAACACCACTCTGGTATCATTCCTAAATGGCGTTTTTGGTCCTGTTTTTCGGTGGTGTCAATAATCAACTGCGTGGCAATTCCCGAGACCCTTCTGGAAAGCGAGCTTTTCGGGTATGAAAAGGGGGCCTTTACCGGGGCGACCCATCGGCGGGTGGGCAAGATCGAGCAGGCCAACAGGGGTACGGTTTTTCTTGATGAAATCGGGGATATGCCTTTCAGCGTACAGGCGAAGATCCTGCGCCTGCTTCAGGAGGAGAGTATCGAGCGGCTTGGCGGGCGAGAGACGATCCCCGTGGATGTGAGGACCATAGCCGCCACCAACCGGGACCTGGAGGCAGCAGTGGCCGAGGCCTTGAATATGACTGCTGGAAACCGATCACAGGCCGCCAAACTGTTAGGTCTGTCCCGTCCCACCCTTCACGCGAAGATAGACAAATATCACCTGAAACTTGAGACCGTTGTAACAGGGAAATAGGAGGTTTCACCCAAGCCACAACCAAAGCATGACGCTTCTTTACGTCATGTAAAAAAACCTGACATCTTCCCTGCAAACAGAGAACCTTCTGCCCCACCTGTTTTTCATCTGTTTTCCAACGCTTACCGAAATATCACATGGTCGTGAAACATGGCATGAGCCTTGCTCTTAATTAACCAAGTGGCGTGATTCTCGTTCTTAAGTGCATGGGTGACTTTCTATGATCCTTGTCGCCCAGGGTGGAAAGGATGGAGCATGGCCGACAGAAAAGGAGGTATGTCATGGCAGAGAATTTCAAGATATTGATCCATAGAAACGACGACAATCTTCACCTGAAACTGGTGGGAGACTTTGATGGGAGCTCCGCGCATCAACTCCTGAACCAGTTAATGAAATACTCCCCGAAATTCTCAACTACTTTCATCAATACAGATTGCCTTGGGAATCTTATCCCATTTGGTTTGAGCGTATTTAAAAACAACCTGAACCCCTTGAAAAAGAGACGCTTTCACCTGATTTTCACCGGTGACAATGCCGCTCAGTTTACAGCATAGGACGAGATGAAACACCCAGGCATAGGAAATTGATATGAACGAAAGAAATGACGCCTCTCACCTGGTCAGGGTACTGGTTTATCAGTTGATCCAAGAGGGGCTTGATCTCCAGGACATACCGGAATATGTGGGGTATCTATGCCGGAGGGCCGTGTTGCAGCCATCTACTGATCCGGGAGGAGTCGGTGAAATAATCGAGGCTTCAAAAGAAGGCCAAGTGCGGACTGACTATGAACTCCTGTGGCTTATCAGGGCCTGTCTAATGGAGGTCAGCCTTCGGGTTCCGGATCATCTTTTGGCCGATAGCTCTCCTGGATTCTCACAGGAGATCTCTTGAAAATTCATAGCGAGCGCATTCTCCGTTCCTTACAGCGGGGTTAGCGAGCGAACTCAAAATGTAAGTAATTCTCCTTAAATTTGGGAGATTCCCCATCCCGCTGCTCAAGCGGGACTGCGGGGTTCTTCAATTCCGGGGGCAAGGCAAGAGAAAAGGAGGGAAGAGATGATCGTCATGGACTGGATGACGGAAATGTCCGGACACAAAAGCAAAATGGTTAAGGATAAGAAATGCATATCTATTCCATTCAGCAGGAAAAAGCTCCGGGAGAGAAACAGATCCCTGTCCATTCTGCGAAATATGAGCGATTCGCTCTCCTTGTCCCTTGGCACCCGGGAGCTTTTGAACCATGCCTTGGCCAGGGTGCTGGAGGATTTTGACCTGGATGCCGGAAGGATCTACCTCATGGAAGAGGATGAGAGGCATCTCTTTCTTGCGGCACATTCTGGAATCGAGACCTCCGGGCTTGAAAGAATGGACCTGGATGAAGGTTTTTCGGGCAAGGCCGCTAGGACCAAGTCTTTCATCGCCCAATATGTGACGGAACTGGAAGATCAAAATAGGGTGGAGCTACTCAAGAGCAAGGGCTTCAATATCGTCATTTGTGTGCCCCTGATCACGATGGGCAAGGTTACAGGCGTAATGAATCTGGCGATAGGCAGGCCTTTTGAGCTTGACCCGAACGAAATTGATCTTCTCTACGTCGTCGGGAGCCAGGTAGCGGCAGCAATTGAAAACGCACGCCTATACAACGATCTCCAGAAAAAACTCAAACAACTGGCTGAGAGGAAAGAAATGATCAAGCTTTTCGCCTATTCCATCGCCCACGACCTGAAGAGCCCGACCATCGGCATACACGGCTTTTCAAGACGTCTCAAGGAAAAATGCGGAGAGCACCTTGATGAGAAGGGGAAAAGATATTGTGACGAAATCATCAAGCTGGCGGAACATGTGGTTATTCTTCTTGAAGAGATGAACAGCTATATTGCCACAAAGGAGGTGCAGCCCCACTTTAAGGTTGTCCGGTTGAAGGAAATTACAGCTACGATCAAATCTGAATTCGCAGCCCGTTTGAAAGCACGTTGCATAGAATTCTCTGCGCCGGATTCGGATCCTCAAATTATTGCCGATAAAGTATCACTCCTAAGGGCGTTCAGGAACCTCGTGGACAATGCCATAAAGTATGGAGGGGACAACATGCACAGAATCAGCATCAACTACTCCCAGGATGAGGCCGTTCACATCCTCTCCGTAAGTGATGATGGTACAGGCATTGTGCCGGAAGACAGAGAAAAAGTGTTTGATGCCTTTCGGAGAAATAATACATCCCAAGGGACAATGGGCTCCGGGCTGGGGCTTGCCATCGTAAAAGAGGTAGCAAAAAAACATGGCGGTAGGGTCTGGGTTGAAACCGGAGTTGTTCAAGGCATCCGTTTCAATATCTCCATAGCCAAGAATTTAAGCGTTACAGCATAACACGCAACACTGTGAGAGAGGAAACCCGGAAATATCAGTTTCAAGTTGAGAATCAATGCGATCCGCCCAGGGTTTGTAGTCCGATTAAATATAGTTGCCCATGAAGGCGGATGGAAAGGAGCAGAAAAAATGTGGCAATCTATTCGTAATGAAACCGCTGGCGTGGAAGAGGCGGTGAGGCAGTTTCTCCCCCCCTGCCAGGCCCAATGTCCGATAAATGAGGACATTCAACGAACAAATGTGCTTATCTCCCTCCTTCCGGAAGACCCAGAGGATGCAGAAGAAGGCATCATCCAGATAGGTGACTATCTCTTCGAAAAAAACCCGCTCTTTACCGTATGCGGGTATGTCTGCGGCCTATGTGAGCTTGCATGCAATTACCGGTCCAAAGGGGGAGCGATCAAGAGAAGGCTCCTCAAGAGGTTCATAGGAGATACTTACACCAATTACCTGGATCATAAGGAAGAGTTCGACATAAAAAAGCACAAGGAAAATGTGGCCGTTGTGGGAGGAGGGCCTGCGGGGCTCTTCTGTGCCTATGACCTGAGCAGGAGAGGGTATCGAGTGACCATCTTCGAGGCATCTGATCGGCTGGGGGGTGCACTGTGGCTTATCCCAAGATATCGCTTGCCTGAAAAGGTTTTGGCATTCGCCGTTGAAAATATAGTAAGAATCGCCCGGATTGACGTGAAATGCGGTGCGAGGGTGGGCGAGGGGAAATTGACTCTCGAAAGG
>JAFDGR010000291.1 GCA_019309145.1 Deltaproteobacteria bacterium
AAAAATCTATACCCTTTGGAGGTACTGGATGTCCATTCCATTTTAACCGATGATCCAACATCTTACCCCAGTTGACTACAACAAATTCGGAGATGATCCGGGAATAATAATGTTTGATTCCAGTGAAGAGCTGCTCCGCAAGATTCAACTTGGGGGAGATGCTGTATTAGAGATTAAGACCGTCAATTTCCGAGGAAATAAAATTCATAATTTAACATGAATGCGGAATGATGAATCATGAATACGTCCAGACCCTTCTGGGAACAACCTGAATCACGTCGCTTAGAGTTCAAAGAGACATTTCCGAAAGGTGATCAACTGGCCAGGACAGTGGTTGCTTTTGCAAATGGAGCAGGTGGAAAGATCGTCTTTGGTGTGAAAAATGAACCCAGGCAGATTGTGGGAATCCAAGAAGACAGGCTTTTCGCATTGGAAGAGCGAATTTCCAGCCTGATCTTTGACAGATGTGCGCCAATCATCATCCCTGAAATATATATCCAGGCGGTTGAGGGAAAAAATCTTCTGGTTATAGAAATTTTCCCAGGCTCTCAAAAACCTTACTACCTAAAGTCAAAAGGAAAACATAAAGGCGCTTACATACGTGTCGGCTCCAGTAACCGCCTGGTTTCCCATGAAATGCTGGAAGCGTTGGAGCGGCAACGAAAAAAGATCTCCTTTGATGCCATGCCCGCTTATGATGTTTCTCGGGACGGGCTTGATCTGGAGCGATTCAAGAAAGACTACTTGAAGGCAACCGGCCGCAAACTTCAGAAAAATCATCTCAAGAACATGGGGCTGTTTATTTACGAGCAAGAACAGTTATGGCCTACCAATGCCGCAATCCTGCTGTCCGATTCTCCGGCACGCAAGCGACTATTCCCTTATGCCAAAGTAGAGTGTGCACGATTTAAAGGGACGGATACGAAGGTATTCATTGATCAAACAACCATTGAAGGGCCAATTCATGCAGCGGTGGAGCCATGTCTTGCCTTCATTAAAAAGAACATAACTTTATCTTCAGAGATAGGAGAGATTTACAGAGAAGACCGGTGGGAATATCCTCTGGAGGCTATCCGGGAGGCAATTACAAATGCCATTATTCACAGGGACTATGCAATCCTTGGAAGTGATATCAAGGTGGCGATTTTTGACGACATGCTGGAGATTACAAGCCCTGGCCTCCTTCCGGACACCTTGCCACTCGAAGAGCTGGGAACAGGCCGATCGGAAATAAGAAATCGAATTTTGGCTCCCATATTTAAAGACCTGAAGCTTATTGAAGCGTGGGGTACAGGGATTCAAAGAATGAGAATTGAGGTAGCCAATTATCCCGAAATCGAGCTGGTATTACAGGAGGCCGGACATGCCTTTCAGGTTCAACTCCGCAAGAAAGAAACGGTAGGCATCAAGATTGCACACCCGAGGCCCAAGACAGGTGATATGCCTCGGACAAGTACCGGACAAGTACCGGACAAGTACCGGACAAGTATCAAGCTTGCACCGGACATGTTGAGGCTGCTCGATTTTTGCAAAGAAGAGCGCTCCGTTAAGGATATGATGGCCTTCCTCGGGCTAAGACACAGGGAGACCTTCTTGAAAAACTATCTCTACCCGCTCATGAAAAATGAGTTTGTCATGATGACAATACCGGACAAGCCCAAGAGCCCTAAACAGAAGTATATGATCACTACGAAGGGCCACGAAAAACTTCGGAAGAGTTTACAGAAAATATAAGGAGTCCCATTGCTATGTGAAAATGGGGTCGTGTCAATGGCTCTGCTAAAAAGGGCGGGCTACGATAAGAGAGTTTCTGGAGGCATTTTCTTTAGCCAAGGCCAGCATGAACAGGAGATTGGCTAAGTTGGCCAAAGATGGCTTGATTAAAGTCCATGGCTCCGGGCGAGGGACTTTTTATACTTTAGATTACGGGCCGGGCGTTCCTGAGACGAAGTGAAACGATAATATTGTTATCAATTGGTTAGCCAAAATATGAAACGATAGTGAGGCGATACACCGTCCTCTTGTAGGCTATATTAAAAGCCTGTCAATCAAACTGAGCAATCCTATGAATGACTAAAGGAAATTGCAGATTAGACGGAGATTAGACGGACTTTAGCAGGACTTTTAGACCGATAATTATGTAACTATTTTAAAATAAAAGGAGAAAGCACGTGAAAGGATGAAGGCGGAAGGATGAGGGATGAAGCAAATAGGCCGGAGGATTTGAGGACGAGGACAAAGCGGTTTGCCTTGAGGGTGATTCGGCTTTATTCTGCGTTGCCTAAGACGACAGAAGCACAAGTTATGGGTAAACAGCTTTTGCGTTCAGGTACTTCGGTTGGTGCACATTATAATGAGGCTGTGCGGAGCCGTTCGGATGCGGAGTTCATCAGCAAATTGGAGGGCGGCTTGCAGGAACTGGAAGAGTCTATTTACTTGATGGAATTGCTCGTTGAATCCGGGATCATCAAAACCGAAAGACTGGAAGGACTCATGAAAGAGGCTGATGAATTAACCGCAATCCTCGTAACCTGCGTTAAAAAGGCAAAACAAAGGAATAGAAAGAAATGACAGCAGACATTCATCCTTCATCCTTCATCCCTCATCCTTCTTTAACTTTTCTGGAGGCTGTAAAAAACTCATTGCAACGGGCCTGCCGATATAATCGCTCCGATATGGTCGCCCCCGCAGCCATTCTATGGACGGATACTGATGCACACTGGGAACCGCTCGTGGCCCAGCTACGCCCACTGATGCCAAAGCTTTTAACCCTGGGTGAATATCACCCCGAAGAGAAGACCGGTCCGGCTATCTGGCTACGGTGTGTCATCGAACGTGCTTTGCCGGATGTCGAGCTGCCGGAAGACGTTATCCCGATTATTTACATGCCGAATGTTAGCCGGCAGACGTTGAGAGCCGTTGAGGAATGTCCGGACAGTCTCAAACCGTTGGTTGAACTGCAATATCGAGGTACCGTATGGACGCAGCGAAATGGAAGAGATTGGACCGTGGAGGCTTTCCTGGTTTCAGAGGACGGCGGTTTAGGACTCGATGTTGCCAGGGACAAACATACACGAAAGTCCATGCGTGGCGCGTTAGGACAATTGGCAGTGACGCCAATAGCACGACTTCAAGGCAAACGACTGGAGGCGGAAGATTTCGACAAGTTGATGATCGAAGATACACCGCGCGATTTGCTGGTATGGCTGAACGCTCCGGATGATATTCGTGAAAAATGGGATGAAGGCAAGTGGGCGGCTTTCCTTTCCCGTTGCCGTGCTGAATACGGCTTTGACCCTGAAAAAGATGGTGAGATCGTCGCTGGAGAGAAGCTAGGGATGCGGGAAGATGACGTTTGGAAAAATCTATGGAGGCGCTATGAAGAGTCACCAGCATTATATCCTGGAATACCTGATTTGCTTCGCCGCTCCAAGCCTTCTGGCAAGCTCATTTTCGATAAAGAGCCCTGGCCAGACGAAAACGAGAATGAGGAAAAATCGCTACGGCAGGACCTTTTAGAATTAGCATCGATGAGCCCCGCCAATGCCAGACAAAAAATAGAGGAACTGGAATCCCGGCATAGTAAACGTCGCGGTTGGGTGTGGGCCAGGATTGGCCAAAGT
>JAFDGR010000292.1 GCA_019309145.1 Deltaproteobacteria bacterium
GTGCTTGAGGCAGCGCCTGTGTATAGAAAAAGAGATGGAAAACGGATCGTGGATATCAAACTCACAAAATTCCTGCCCAGTCTCGCTGAGGTGCCCAGCAAAGAACTTGAGGCCCTGAAAGAGCGTGCCATCAAGAGCGGTTTTGACTTCATCGACTTCTGGGCCGTAGACTTTGACTGGCACGAGGGCAAGCCCTTTGAGCACCATTGGCAGGATTACCGCACGAGAAAGGACCGGTCTTTGAAAACGGTAAGCGACTTCGGGTATGACAAGTATCCAGCAAGCGGTAAACATACGGCCTGCGTCAAGGTGATCGATGTGTTCGGCTGCGATACCAGCATCACAGTGGAGGTGGAGGTATAACCTATCGCCCAGAATATGCTGATAAAGGAGTAGAAAAACAGTCTTTACGAACTTTATGAATTTGTGTAAAATGTTATTGTTTTTCAATATTTATAAGGAACAAGAGTATGCCTGAATTAACAGTTGAACTGCCAGAATCGGCTTTTGCGGCCCTGCGCAAGGACCCTGGCGAGTTTGCCAGCGAGATGCGCATTGCTGCGGCCGTTAAATGGTATGAGCTGGGAATGATTTCGCAGGAAAAGGCCGCTGAGATTGCAGGTTTGTCGCGTGCGCACTTTATAATGGCCTTGAACCGGCTCCATGTATCGCCGCTACAGTATTCTCCTGTGGAGCTGCGAGAGGAATTGCAAGATGCGGATTGAGCGGGCAACTGTCCGCGTTGACAACAAGGGGGAGACAAAATGGAAACAACCGTAATCTATTCAGATGGAAATATCTTAAAAATGGACCCAGTCTTGCGTAAGTGGCTGGGGAACCAAAAAGAATTTGTTGCAATTATACAAGGTGACAGCCTGATCATTAAAAAGACTCATTCGCTCTTGGACTTTGCATCTGAGCCGGAGAATGACTTTATGTCCATGGAGGAGATAATAGAGGAAGTCCATAAAGCGCGGAGAGAAAATTGAATATCGTGCTTGATACAAATGTGTTGATTTCCGCTGTGTTATGGAAAGGGCTGCCTTTTGATGCTTTGAAAATCATACTGAAGAAGCATTCCCTCGCACAAAGCCAGGAAACCTTGCGGGAATTTGAGAAGGTTATCAGGCGAGAGAAATTCACAAGAATCCTTCAAAAACGGCAATTGATTGTAGAGACAGTTGTTGCTTCTCTCGTAATGGAAAGCAGAATCTATACTATTTCAGAAAAATCATCATCAATGGCCAAGAAAATCAAAGTAAGGGATGCTGACGATCTGATATTTGTTGAACTCGCCTTTGAGGCCAACGCGGAGTTTATCGTGTCAGGAGACAGACACCTGCTCGAACTTGGGAAGGTCGAGAACACCAAAATATTGCCTGTGAACAGATTCCTCGCTGCCATGTAAGTGTCCCGCTTCCTTAAATAGGGAATGGTCATGAGCACACCTATCATTAATCCAGCCGCGCTTGAGCCATTGTTTGCTCCCCATGAGGAACCGAACTTTCACCGGGTCAGGGCTGAAAGACAGGGCAAACCTGCGAAGGTGGAAAAGGGGAGAAGACCATCCTCCATAACCGTGGCGAACAACCTGCGTTCTTTTGTAAAGGATTGGCGGGAGGCCGATTACGCCGGAGCCTCCGACACAACTCGTGAGCTTCTGTTCCACTGGTTCGAGCAGGATCATATGGTTGAAACGGCTGATGGCGATCGCATTCCCTTTGGGTACTATTTCTGCCAGCGGGAGGCCATTGAATCGCTGATCTATCTCTGGGAGGTGCGGAGCATCCGGAGTCTCTCCAATATCATTTCGGAGTTTGGGGGAGATGACCGCGAAACAGCCGCCCTTGGCGTCCATCCAGAGGAGGACCGCTGGGCAAAGTACGCGTTCAAATTAGCCACGGGCACGGGGAAAACAAAGGTGATGAGCCTTGCCATTGTGTGGAGCTATTTTCATTCCCTCCGTGAAAGCGATTCTCCCTTGGCCCGACACTTTGTGGTGATTGCTCCAAATCTCACTGTCTTTGAACGATTAAAAGAAGATTTTAGGCCTGAAGGTGGGGGCTCTGACATTTTTTCCAAAGATCCCCTGATTCCCGTGGCATGGCAGGGAGATTGGAATCTTTCCGTGGTATTGCAAGGCGAGGCGGCTGGTGTGGCCACGGGCGGAACCTTGTACCTCACCAATATTCACCGTCTTTATGACACCGGCAAGAGAAGAAAAAAGAAAGAGGCTGAGACATACGAGTGGATGGGACCTCCGGTGTCAAGGGCAACCGCCCTGGATACGGGAAAGGAATTACGGAAACGCATCACGGCCCATGACCGGGTTATGGTGATCAATGACGAGGCCCATCACCTGTGGGACCCCGGTTCCGCCTGGAGCGAGGCGATCAGTTTTATCCACGAAGAAATATCCAACAGGACCGGGGGTGGGCTCTGCGCTCAACTGGATTTCACCGCCACCCCAAAAGACAATCACGGGAATATCTTTCAGCACGTGATATGTGATTCACCATTGGGAGAAGCGGTTGATAGCGGGATCGTAAAGATCCCCATTATCGGCCGGGGGGAGGGGTTAAGCCCGACACCCAGCAAAGATGCATCAGAACGATTCCAACAGCACCTGATGATGGGATACCAGAGATGGTTGAGATCAAGGGATGAATGGAAAAGGAGCGGCAAAAAGCCTCTGCTTTTTGTCATGACGGAAGACACGGAGGCGGCCGACCAGATCACAAGGCGACTGAACAAGGATTCTCTTTTTGCAGAATTAAACGGTAAGACCATCAATCTTCACACGAACCTGAAGGGCAAGATCAAATGGATAGGGGGGAGAAAAAAAGGTTATCCGGTCTTCGTGGAAAGTGAGAAAGAAATCAGCGAAGATGACCTGTCTGTGCTGCGGGAACTTTCCCGGGATCTCGATTCCGGCAGAAGCCCTTATCAGTGCATCGTATCGGTCCTGATGCTTCGGGAAGGATGGGATGTGCGTAACGTCACCACCATTGTTCCCCTTCGTCCATATACCTCCAAAGCGAACATTCTCCCTGAGCAGACGCTTGGCCGGGGTCTGCGGCGCATGACCCCGACCGGAGGGGCTGCAGAGCTTGTGACGGTAGTGGAGCACAGCGCCTTTGTAAGCCTCTACCAGCAGGAACTCAGCCAAGAAGGCCTTCCCATTGAGGTGGTGGATGTTGACAAGGTGCCCAAGAGCACAGTCACCATTTTCCCGGACAAAAAGAACAAGGATATAAAAAGGCTTGATATCCGCCTGCCTGCGGTCTCTCCGGGCTTCACCCGCACACCGAAACTGGATAATTTGACCATAGAAGATATCCGCAAGGAATTCTCCAAATATGCTCCCCTGCCCCTTGGCAACATGCGGTCAGAGGAGATCCAGTATGAGGGGCGTCACCTCTTCACCAATGAGATTGTAGAGAAAATGAATATCCGGTTGCCGCTCCTGGAAAGCGGAATCGGTGCAGTTTCCTATTATCGGGAAGAGCTTGAACACATCACAGGGCTGCGTGGCACACACCAAATCCTCGCACCTCTTCTTGAGAAATTCATAACAGAGATACTTTTTGAGAAAAAGATTACCCTTTTCG
>JAFDGR010000293.1 GCA_019309145.1 Deltaproteobacteria bacterium
GGCCTCTCTCCCGATATCATCTCATACAGGATAACTCCCAGGGAAAAAAGGTCCGCGCTGCCATTGACTTTTTTCCCCTGGACCTGCTCCGGGGACATGTAGGTCGGGGTCCCGAGTATCTGCCCGGTTCGTGTCTGCTCCGACGAAGAAATATCCTGTACCCTTGCAATGCCAAAGTCCGTAATCTTGACCTGCCCGTCTCCGCCCACTATGATGTTGCTTGGTTTTATGTCCCGGTGAACCACTCCTTCCCGGTGGGCATAATGCAGGGCATGGGCTATTTGTCCGGAGAACCGCAACGCATCCCTGAGGGGCAATGGCCCTTGTTTGATCATTTCCTCAAGGGAAATGCCGGAGAGGAATTCCATGGCTATAAAAGGCATGCCCCCGTCCTCTCCCACATCGTAGACGGTGACGATATTGGGATGAGCGAGTCTCCCGGCAGCCTTTGCTTCCCGCAGGAATCTCTGGACAATTTCCTCATCCTCTGCCATGTCGGCCCTGAGCACCTTGAGGGCCAGTTTGCGGTCAATTTCCGGATCATAGGCGCGATACACGATCCCCATGCCGCCCTTCCCTATCTCTTCTTGAATGATATATCTACCGAGTTGTTCCATGCGCTAGAATCTCTTCCGGGCCTCCCTGATCCATTTCTCAACCTGGTTCCGATCCGTTGCCCTGGGACGCAATTTCAAATATTCCCGGTAATGGTACACTGCAAGCTCGGGCCTGTCCACCTCCTGGTCAAACAGGACCCCGAGGTTGTAATGGGCAATCGCATAACGGGGGTTATGAGAAAGGGCCTCCCTGAAATAAATTTCAGCCTTTCTGCATTTTTTCTCCCGGCGGTAGAGCTCACCGAGGTTGTTATAGTACCGCTGATCATCACTTGAAAGCCGTATGGCGCGCTTGTACGCCTTTTCCGCATCTGCCAGCCTGTTCGATTTGAACAGGGTGTTCCCGAGCCGATACCACGCCTCACTCCACCCGGCGTTCAGGCTGGTTAGTCTTCTCCATACCGCCAGTTCCTCCTTCAGTCTCTTGTCCCTGGTCAACAACAAGCCTAAATGATAGAGCGCAGGAGTGAATCCCGGCCTCAACGCCAGTACCTTCCTGAAGGCCTCTTCCTTTCTCTTATCCTTCGAAGCAGCCAGTCCTGAGGCGAACCAGGAAACCCAGTCTTTGGCATGCGATCCCGGTGTCTTGTACACGCGCTTGTTCTGATTTTGTTTCAGAAAGATGGAAAGATAAAAAGATGGAATTACGAAACTGATGTCATTCGTATCTCTCAATCGTCCTTTTACCAGGCCCAGCAGGTTTCCCTGTCCGTCAAACACCGGTCCGCCGCTGTTTCCGGGATAGGTGGATAAATCACACTGGAAAAGCAGAATCCCGCCAACCATGCGGGGAGAGGCGGCAATCCTGCCCCTGGAAAGCGTGCCCATAAGTCCGTACGGACAACCAAGGCCATAGATCACCTTTCCGGCTGCAATATCAAGCGATTCCGGCTCCGGCATCGCGACAAAATTCCTTGTAACACGTTCAGTCGCCACAAGGGCCAGATCATAGACCTTGCTCTTGAATGCGATCTCGCCCCTGGAAACTTCCTTATCGGGCCATTTCACAAAAAGGGCTCGCGCTTCGGAAATTTCGTGGGCCGTGGTCAGGACCAGACCGTTTTGGGAAATGACAATGCCTGATGATTGAAATGTCTCACGGTGATTCGATCCGTAGAGGCAGACAGTGGCTGCTTCATATCCGGATGCTGGTGAAACAGGCGAAGGGATCTGATCTCCTGCGGGTATGGAAAGGCTCAACCGTTTCGTGAAAAGATGCATCACAAAGGTCTCAAAACCCGGTAATTCCTTTCCAGGGGATCCCGCTATGTTCAAGGAAACTCGCGTTGCATTCCCGGTCAGTTCTTGGGTACGGATATCAAAGGCGTATCCTTCCAGCCACCCCCGTATTCTCCCCGACGTGGCAAGGCCCGGTTCCACCCGGACTCCCCCTTCATACAGGACTTCCAGAATCACCGTTCGGACCCTTTCCAAAGGCCATGGAAAAGTCTTCTGGATACCGGGTCCGTCCCATCGGCCATAACACAGCATCTCAGAAAGCAACAACGCGGATACCAGGAAAATCAAAAAGGAGGCATGCCGATTCCTCTTTTTCCTCATCCGCTTTTTCCGTGCCTGGAGTGCGGCAAGAACGTCATGGCCTTGAACAGGAGTATGAGTATGGTCGCAAAAAGTCATTTTTTATAAATGATGTAGGGAAATTTGGATTTTCTGTCAAGCTTAAACAAAATGTATCGTCTCATGTTCAGCAGTTCCGGGACAAAGTTGTGCTTTGGTTTAATCGTATTCATACCCTTTGCACGGTCCCCGGAAAAAAAGGATGACTTGGCAACAAGAAACTGGTAAAAATGGGGAAATTTCAAACGAAAGGCTCTGAAATGAACGAAAAACAACCGTTACCACCGAATCTGCACCTTTCATTCAGGAAGGGTGATCTCATCGTAAAGGAAGGGGACTACGGCATTTCCATTTACCGGATCCTGAAAGGAAAGGTAGCCATAACCATCCAATCCGGCAAAAAAGAGATCCGTCTTGCCACACTCGGTCCCGGTGAGATTATCGGAGAAGTGACCTTCTTGAACCAGAACATAGAGCCGCGGTCCGCATCGGCCCGTGCCCTCGAAGACACCCAGGTCGAGGTCTGGCACCCTTCCCGCCTTGCCCGGGAATATGAGGAGATGGAGCCCATTATCAGGTACATTTCAGATCAAGTCCTGGGGCGCCTGATCCGTATGAATAAGTTCATTGGGCAACTGGGATCAAAGAGATTTCGGAAGACAATTGAACCGGAAACAATCGCATCCCAGCGTTCCTTTTATCGGAAAGACCTGGATACCTCGTGCGAATACCGCCCCCTGGATATTCGAAAAGCGGCCTGGCTGAAAGGGAAAATAAGGAATATCAGCCTGAACGGTCTCGGCCTTGACGTAAGCACGAGGAACAACGTGAACTTTCCCCATGAATCCGGGAAGGTATTCCGGGTAAGAACGACCCTTCCGAACGGCAAGGAAGTGGAAGTGGATGCCAAAATAGTAACGGTCAAGAAATCAGAGATACCCGGCCGTCTCGATGTGGGCCTGGCTATTGTCAATATCACTGAAGAAGCGAGAAAAACCCTGGGGTTCTTTCTCATGCCCTGACCCGGGCTGGAGGGGAGTTGAAAATGGCGATTGATCCGATCGTGCATGGATACGTGGCAAAAGAGGAGCAATATCCTGATAAGGCGGTCATCATTGAAGAAGGGACGAAAGGGGACTGGGCCTATGTTGTTCTCCAGGGAAAGGTGAAGGTAACCAAGAGAGGCCCGAAGGGGATCATAACCATTGATACCTTAAAAGAGGGAGCCATTTTCGGCGAAATGGCCATGTTTCAAAAAGGTGAAGCCATGCGGACGGCTTCCGTCGTTGCCAAGGGAGCGGTTCAGGTGGGGGTCCTTGACCGGGACCGCCTGTTCGCTGCTTATGCACGCGTTTCTCCACGGATAAAATCCCTGATCGAGACCATGATTGACCGGGTTGAGGACACCACCAATG
>JAFDGR010000294.1 GCA_019309145.1 Deltaproteobacteria bacterium
TCCCGGAAGAGCCTGAGACCGCGCAGGATAATATCAGGGAGATCGGCCCACATGTCATGTTTGCTCCGCCGAGGCTGTACGAGGGAATGACGAGGAAAGTCCAGGTCAAATATATCGATTCTACCTGGATCAAGAGAAAGATTTACGAATTTGCGACCAAGGTGGGCTATAAGATAGCCAACATGAAGTTTGAAAAGAAACCTGTCTCCTGGTCATGGAAATTCCTTGGATGGGTGGCATATATTACCATGCAGAAAAAACTCAAGGACCACCTGGGAATGTCCCGGCTCAGGCATGCGTACACGGGGGGGGCCGCCATGGGGCCCGACCATTTCCGCTTTTTTCACGCGCTGGGGGTAAATCTGAAACAGATATACGGCCAGACCGAGATAGCGGGAATCTCCATCGTGCACCGGGACGGAGATGTCAAATTTGACACCGTTGGGACACCCATTCCTGAGACAGAGGTGAAAATCACGGAAGAAGGAGAAATTATCTCTAAGAGCCCTTCGGTATTCCTGGGATACTACAAAAATGATGAGGCTACAAAGAAGACCCTGGTAGACGGCTGGCTCTATTCAGGGGACAGGGGATTTATTGATGAAGACGGACACCTGGTGGTCTTTGATCGATCAAAGGACGTCATGACCCTGAACGATGGGAGACCCTTCTCTCCCCAGTACCTGGAAACCCGGCTGAAGTTCAGCCCCTTTATCCAGGAGGCGTGGGTGATCGGTGATAAGCGGGAATATATCGTGGCCGTCATGTGCATTGATTATGCGGTGGTCGGAAAATGGGCGGATGACCGGAAGATCAACTACACGAGTTACATGGAGCTTTCACAGGAACCCGCGGTGTATAATCTCGTACAATCCCAGATTGAAGAGGCCAATAAGGATTTGCCCGAGCCTGCAAAGATTCATAAATTCGTGAATCTTTACAAGGTCTTTGATGCTGATGACGAGGAATTGACAAGGACGAGCAAACTGCGGCGTGCCTTCGTGGAGAACAGGTACAAGGATATCGTTGACGGGCTGTATTCGGACCGGGATGTGGTCCACATGGATACGACCATTACTTACGAGGATGGAAGAGAACAGCGGATAAGGACTGATTTGCGGATCCAGAAAATTAACGTCTAGAGGGGGAGAGAATGGAACTGTTCCTGATGACCTTGACCACCGGTATCCTGGTCGGTGGTATCTACGCCCTGGTGGCTCTTGGGTGGGTGCTGATCTACAAGTGTTCAGGAGTTCTGAACCTGGCCATGGGGGAACTAACCCTCATCGGTGCCTATGTGACCTACGCGTTTTATGAGATGCACATTCCGTTTATTATAGCCGTTCTCCTCACCCTTTTCGTGGGGATTATTCTTGGCTTCCTGACGGAAAGGATCTTCCTGGATAAGTTGATTGGGGAACCAATCCTGAGCGTCATCATGGTAACCGTGGGGCTTTCATTCTTTTTCAAAGGGGCAATTGAATTTGTGTTTGGAACGGACACCCGCGTCTTTACTCCTCCTGTTTTCGCACTGAAACCTATCAGTGTCGGTTTTCTCAAAATTTCCCCGGTCTATCTTTGGTCTTTTATCCTTTCTATTATTTTGCTCATTATCCTGGTCTGTTTTTTCAAATATACCCGGTGGGGCCTGTCCATGCAGGCCACTGCCGATGATGAAACAGCCGCGCTGTCTCTTGGGGTCAGCGCCCGTTTTGTGTACGCTGCCGCTTGGGCCATTGCTTTCATGAGCGCGGGTGTGGGCGGGGCACTCCTGGGGAATATTAACGGCATAAACATTTCCGTGGGCTATCTTGGACTTCTTGTCTTGCCGGCCGTGGTCCTGGGCGGGCTTAATTCCGTGCCCGGTGCTATTGTCGGTGGTATTATCATCGGGGTTCTCCAGAATTTGTCCGGGACCTATCTGGACAGATACTTCCCCGGTGGGGTAAAACAAATTATGCCGTTTGCCTTCATGGCTGTCTTCCTCCTCTTCAAGCCGTACGGTCTCTGGGGATGGGAGAGGATTGAGAGAGTGTAAGGAAGGCGGAAGTGGGAATTCGTCATTTGAGAAGGGGGTAGTATATGTCCAGTGTGTGGTTGCCGTGTGGTGATTATCATCAAGATTATGCGGAAGACCAGGGTTGGTGGCAGTCGAAGCTCATAAAAGGCAAGATGATTCTGCTCCTGGCAATCATGTTTATCGGGCTTCCGCTCCTTGCGCCTGACTATTGGCTCAGTGTGGCAACTATGGTGGGCTATACGGCAATGGGAGCCCTTGGTGTGCAACTGCTCATCGGGTACACCGGACTGCTTACCCTCGGCCATGCTGCCTTCATAGCTGTAGGAGCTTACACGAGCACGCTCCTGGTTCTCCAGTTTCCCTGGCCTTCGTTTATTGTACACTGGGGCCTGGCCTATCCCATCAGCATTGCAGTTGCCGGTATTGTGGCCGGCCTCTGGAGTGTCCTTTTTGGACTCCCCTGTGTGAAAGTCAAGGGTTTCTACCTGATCCTTACCACCATGGCCGCCCAGTTTATCACGGTTGATTTTATCCTCACCCAGTATGTGAGCCAGATCGGCGGGAGAGGGCAGGCCTTTTCCCTGCCGCCCGGGACCATCAAGATCGGGCCATGGGTCATAGAGAATGACTTTGAGGTCTACTATCTCATGGTGATCATCCTGTCCCTCATGGTCATTATCCTGGCGAATCTTCTGCGATCAAAGGTGGGGCGTGCCTGGGTGGCCATCAGGGATAATGATATTGCCGCCGAGGCCCTGGGTATCAATATCGTGTGGTATAAGCTTCTTGCCTTTTTTGTGGCCGGGTTCATGGCCGGGCTCGCGGGTGCTTTCTGGGTGAGCAACACGGCCGCGCTCAGCCCGGAGCACTTCCCCTGGTTCTGGTCCCTGTGGCTGGTGGGAGTAATACTTATTGGAGGAGTCGGCTCCATTCATGGCGCGATCTTCGGTTCCATTTTCATGGTGGTCATTATGGAACTGCTTCAGATGGTGGCTATTCCCCTTGCGGATTACTATCCCAAGCTCCTTATCGACTTTGCGTTTATAAAAGACATGGCCTTTGGGCTGGCCATCTGTGCGTTTCTCATCTATGAGCCCAACGGGCTTGCCTACCGATGGTGGCAGGTGAAGAACTATTTTAATCTTTGGCCATTTTCATATTAGGAAGGAGGTGAAAAAGGATTTTTTTGCGAATTGTGAAGTTTTTTGTTGGAATTCATGTTTTCTTAACCGCAAAGGGGGAGATAGTTATGAAAAAAAGTATCCTTCTGGGTTTTATCGCGCTGTTTCTGGCAGGGATTTTTCTTTTTGGGTTCAGTTCCATGGCTGTGGCCAAAAAGATCAGGGTCGGTGGATTGATGGATACCACCGGCGCTACGTCCGATGTGGGCAAGGACTATGCCCTTGGCATGGATGAGGCGTTCAAGTACATTAATGAACAAGGAGGCGTAAACGGAAAAAAGATCAAGTACACCTGGTTTGATTACGGGTACCGTATCCCTGAGGCAATCACCAAATATAAGCTTCTTGCCTTTTTTGTGGCCGGGTTCATGGCCGGGCTCGCGGGTGCTTTCTGGGTGAGCAACACGGC
>JAFDGR010000055.1 GCA_019309145.1 Deltaproteobacteria bacterium
CATCCCTGCCGGTCAGATACCGTGCCCCCAAGATGCTGGCTGCCGGACCCGAGAGGATGGTTTCCACCGGGCGCTGTTGTGCTTCGCGAACTGACATCAGCGTTCCGTTTCCCCTGACCACGAGGAGGGGCACGTCTATCTGAAACGCTTCCAGGACCTTCCGGGTGTCTTCTATCAAGAGGTTAATAAGCGGAATAAGCCGTGCATTCCACCAGGCGGTAGTGGCACGTTTGGGCGCATCCAGGCGGGAGGAAAGGTGATGGCCGCATACTACCGGAAGATCGCAGTGCTCTTTGATATATTGGGCAACACGATTTTCATGCTCCGGGTTCCTGACCGAAAAATACCCGGATACCGCGATGGCATCAACCTCATGGACCAGGGAACGGATTTCTTTTTCAAGAGGGGCCGGTTCCAGGGGCGCGATCTCTTCTCCCCAGTAATTGTGGCCGCCTTTCAAGAAAAACACCGGGGACATTTTGGAAAGGACTGGATGGTCCCGGTCATATCCGATCAGGATCAGGCCTGCGCGGGCGCCTTTCCCCTGGACGATGGCGTTGGTAGCGAAGGTGGTGGCAAGGGAGACAAAACTGGCCTTTCGCAATATCTCTTGGGGCACGGCGCGGAGGGCCTCCCGTATTCCTTCGATGGGATTGTCGGGAGTTGTGGGCGCTTTTGCCTGGGCCAAGATGCCGGCCCCGCTGATATCAACAACAACGGCATCGGTGAAGGTCCCGCCCGCATCGATCCCCAGCCCGAAAAAAGCATCAGACTTCAGTTCATAGAGCAACCTATGGGCCTCCTGTATTGACCGGTTTCCTTTTACACTATCAATTTGTTTTATCCATCCGCAACCAGTTTGTCAGCTCTGCCACGACGATCAGAGAAAAAAGCAGAATGAAGTTTGGATGAAAAAGACTTTTTTGATTGACAAAAAGGGTTGCTCCCATCATATAGTGATAGAATCATTCTATGACTCAATGATTTAACTTCTACGGGTTTCATTCCCCGTAGCTTGCTGCGGGGGAGTTCATTTGGAATGTCTAAAGTCATAACAGGGGTGGAAAGGAGGTGGAGTGTGATTTGGAGGTCCCATGTCGCGTGCTTGTATTGATTAACCTTGTGGCAAGGAAAGGAGGTTTACCATGAGAAACAAAAAGGCGTGTATTGTATTAGTGATGGTACTGATTTTGAGCGTATGGTCTCTGGGGACAGCACTCTCGGCGGACAAGCCGATTAAATGGAAGGCCCAGGCCCTGTGGAGTTCCGCTGAATTGTCATACAAGACTTTTGTTGATTTTTGCAAACGAGTGAAAGTCCTGACGAACGGGCGTCTTGAGATTACTCCGTATCCGGCCGGCGCAATCGTACCGACGTTTGAGGGCCTTGATGCACTGCAAAATAATGTGCTCCAGGCTATTCATACGTGGCCTGGCTATTTTGCAGGCAAGGAACCGGCTTTTGCCGCAATAAGCGATATGGTCGCCGCTTACAGTGAGCCATGGCAAAAAGACGCATGGATGTATTATAAAGGCGGTTGGGAGATGCTCAACGCATTATACAAGCCATATAATGCTATTACGGTCGGGTGGATGTTCTGGGGAACAGAATCCATGGTCTCCACAAAACCCATAAGGCGGATGGAGGACTACAAAGGACTGAAAATGCGTGTGCCCCAAGGTATGACGGCTATGCTTTTTCAGAAACTGGGTGCCTCTGTTGTTGTTCTCCCCGGTGGTGAGGTCTATTCTGCCTTGGATAAAGGCGTTATCGACACCGCCGACTGGGCTTCTGTATCCATGAATAACCGTATGGGTTTTTACCAGATTGCCAAATACACAAATTACCCGGGATTTCATTCCATGCCCCTCGGGGATTTTACCGTGAATATGGATGAGTGGAACAAGCTGCCGAGCGATATTAAACAGATACTCAAGACAGCCTGTCGTGAGTGGTGCTGGGATAGTCGTGAGCGGATCGCTGTCGATGATACAAGGGTCTTAGGTGAACTGGGCAAAAAGGGTGTGCATGTCTTGAAGTGGAGTCATGAGGACCTGTTCAGAGTTCGGGCTGTGGCGATGCAGGTCTGGGATGAATACGCAAAGAAGAGTCCCATGGCCAAGAAGGTCATTGATTCACAAAAAGCATGGCTGCGTGAGCTGGGACTGATTAAATAGAGGGGACTCGACTGAGGTGAAGGGGGTAGGGGCAAATGCCTCTTCCCCCTTTAAGATGAGAGAGAGGGAGAGCGATGAAAAAATTGTTGTCTTTCATTGATGCCCTATCCATTTGGACCGGCAAGACGAGCGGCTGGCTGATTTTTATCGTCGTTTTCTTCATCATATATGAAGTATTGTCGAGATATATTTTTCACCATCCTACCCTTTGGGTCACGGAATCCGTTGTGTTTGGATGCGGGCTTTCCTATGTCCTGGGCGCTGCGTGGGCCTTGCAAGACAACAGGCACGTGAAAATTGATATGATTTATGACCGTCTCAATTCCCGACGGCGTGCCATCATGGATTCGATCACTTTTGTCTTTTTTGCCCTGTATCTCGGGGTCCTTTTGTGGGCAACGACCAAGTACGCATGGCATTCCGTTTTGCTTCGGGAGACAAGTGGTTCTGCTTGGGATCCGGTGATCTATCCCATCAAAATGGCTTTGCCCATTGGAGTTGCCCTTCTATTACTGCAAGGAATTGCCAAATTCATCCGTGATCTTCATCGGGCAATAAAGGGGACTAAATTATAGCATATGAGTATTGAGCTGATAACTATATTGTTTGTTGCTACTTTTGTCCTGCTTTTGCTCACCGGGTTGCCGCTTGCATGGGTCATGGGCGCGACAGGAGTGATCTTTTGCCTGGCCTTGTTCAGTCCCGGAGTGATGGTGATGATGGTGGGCCGCATTTACAGGATGATGCTCAATTACGCCCTGGTGGCGGTCCCGTTGTTCATTTTTATGGCTGCCATCCTGCAACAGTCTGGAGTGGCCGAGCAGCTCTTCAAAGCGGTTTACATCTGGTCCGGTCCTTTTCGTGGCGGTTTGGCCATCGGAACCATTATTTCCTGCACGATTATGGCTGCTATAGTAGGTATTGTCGGTGCGGAAATTGTCACTTTTGGCATCATAGCGCTGCCCGAAATGCTGAAAAGAAAGTATGATCACAAAATCGCTTTGGGCAGTATCTGTGCGGGTGGAGGGATTGCCACCCTTATTCCTCCCAGTGTTGTCTTTATTGTGTACGCCATGTCTGCGGGAGCGCCAGTGGGGGATCTGTTTATTGCAGGCATTATCCCCGGGTTTATCCTGGCTTTGCTTTTTATTGCCTATATAGTCATTTCTGCCTGGATAAAGCCAGCCATGGCCCCCGCCGCTCCAGAGGATGAACGAAATATCCCGTTGAAGAAGAAGCTCGCTCTTCTGAAAGGGCTGATTATGCCCGCCATCCTGGTTATTGTTGTCCTTGGTACCATATACGCAGGTGTTGCCACCCCTTCTGAGGCAGCGGGGATCGGGTGCCTGGGCGCCCTGATCACTTCAGCCATCAACCGCAAGTTGACGTTCAGCGGAATCAAACAAGCCCTTTTTGAGACCGTGAAGATTTCATGCATGCTCGCATGGCTTTTTTTTGGAGCCCAAGCCATTATCGGCGTGTATACCCTGGCTGGGGGAGATGAGTTTGTTCGGAGCACGGTCATGGCCCTTCCCTTTGGCAAATGGGGAATCATTATCGGCATGCAACTGATCATGATTTTTCTGGGCATGTTTTTGGACTGGATCGGCATTTTGTTATTAACCATGCCTCTCTTTGTTCCTATCGTACTCCAGTTGGGATTTGATAATGTCTGGTTTGGTGTGGTATTTTGTATGAACATGCATATTTCCTATTTGTCACCACCTTTTGGCCCGTCGATTTTTTATCTGAAAAGTGTGGTAGGGGATGAGATACCAGTGGGGAAGATTTACCGGGCAAATCTCCCTTACTTATGGCTCACTGTTGTCGCCTTGGCTCTTGTGGTTATTTTCCCTCAATTATCTTTGTGGCTACCGAGCATGATGTTGAAATAGATTTTTGGGGATGAAAGGACGCATGAAAAAAGAATTTGCAGAAATCAGGCATTCAACTATTGCGGAACAGGTTTTTGAAACGCTGCATGATTGGATCATTTCGGGCAAGCTGAAACCCGGGGATAAACTGCCTTCCCAGGATAAACTGGCCGAACAGTTTGGCGTAAGCCGAAATACCCTGCGCGAGGCAATTTACAAATTGACGGTGATGGGACTTTTGACCGCAAAGCAGGGTGTGGGCACGATCGTTCACATCAGCAGCCCCTCGAATTATATGACATCCCTTTCTGATCACCTTTTATTAAATCCTGCAACAGTACGAGAATTTATTGAAGCAAGGCTTGTTGTGGAACAGGCGACAGTTCGTCTTGCTGTTGTACGGATGACCCAGAAAAATCTGGAAAAACTGAACGATTTAATCAGGCAACAAGCCGATGCTTTCAACGGGGGAGATATAGATACCTTTATCAAGCTCGATAGTGCATTCCACCGGGAATTGGCACGAGAAAGTGGCAATGCGGTCCTTTTGAAATTTTTGGAAACAGTGCGGGAGTTATTGCAGGAGTTTATCGCGGAGGTATCCCGTCTGCCAGGAGCCATCAAGAGTGCTATCAAATACCATCGGGAAATCGTTCAATCAATGCAGGCGAAGAATAGGGAAAGGGCGGAAGAAAAAATGCGTGAGCATCTTTATGATGTCACGAGAAGGATTGAAAAAAACATGAATATTGATCTCGAAGCTAAATCTTTATTCGAGATACACTAAAAAATATTTCGGTTTATTGCAGAGAGGCATAGATCATGAAATCCACTCCACACAATCTTATCATGTCTGCGTTATACGGCGGCAGAAAAGGTGACAGGCCGCCTGCCGGCAATCCCACCTCTATCGTATGCCATGGGCTGATGGATACGACAGGGATTTCTTTTCCGGAGGCCCACCTGGATGCCCAGGCTATGGCGGATCTGGCCCTTGCAGGCCATGAAATCCTGGGCTTCGACACGGTCATGCCGGAATACAGCGTGCACCAGGAATCCGCAGCCCTTGGATGTGACGTGGACTGGGGCGACCGGGATACCATGCCGGATGCCAAGAGTTCACCCTATGCAGACTTTACGGATATTCAAGTCCCCGAGAATATTCTTGAAAAACCTTCCATGCGGGTAGTCCTGGACGCCTTGTCTATTCTGAAGCGTCATGTCGGGGATCAGGTGGCCGTCTTTGGCAAGGTCATGGGTCCCTGGACCCTTTCCTACCATATGGCGGGTACACAGAATTTCCTGCTCCATGTGGGCCTCGGTGAGAAAGAAAAGGTCATAAACATGATGCGGCAATTAATCCCGGTCACCGTTGCTTTTGCAAAGGCACAATTCAGGGCCGGAGCGGATGTAGTCTGTCTCGCAGACCATATAACCGGTGATTTGGCCAGCCCCCGGCACTATGAGGAATTGCTGTTGCCTATCCACAAAGAGATCACCGCGCAGATTGGGGGCCCCCTGATTCTCCACGTATGTGGAAACTGTAATGATCGTTTGGAGCTCTTTGCAGGGGCCGGATTTGACGCATATCATTTCGAATGGCAGATGGGCCCGAAAAACGTGGTGGAAAGGGTGGGCCAAAAGATATCACTTGTCGGGTGTATCAATAATGCGCAGACATTATATCAGGGGACCCCGGATGATGCGTACGGACAGGCACGAGAGGCAATCGAAGCCGGGGTGAATATTATCGGGCCCGAGTGTGCCATACCGCTGGCCACACCCGTGGATAATTTGAAGGCAATTGTTTCAGCGGTTCATGAGGGATATTAGATCCTTTGTTTGTTACGCGGTCAGTTCCATTGGGAGGAGACATTTCATGGATGGTCAACCTGATTTTGAAAACATAAGAATGGCAGCAAGACACGAAGAAGGGGAGAGGGTGCCTTTATGCGAGGTGCTCGTGGAGTATCCAATTCAAAGTCAATTTCTTGGTCGGGAGGTAAGCTCGGACGATTTAGAGGCACAAGTGGAATTTTGGATCAAAGCCGGGTATGACTTCATTCCTCTGACGGTCGGCATGATGAGTCCGGGGAAGGTTACAGAAGAATCTTCCATCTCCAAAGTTATTAGGGATGTCATGCTGAAAGATACACCGGATGCCGAAAACAAGGAATCATGGAATTTAGAATATACTCATTTCATAAATAACAGGGCGGATTTTGAAAACTTTCCCTGGGAGATCGCATCAAAACTGGATTTCAGCAAATTCTACACCATCAAGCATTTGCTGCCCGAAAAAATGAAAGTCATCGCTGTTTCCGGAAAAATTTTTACGCTCACCTGGATGTTGATGGGGTTCAATAATTTTGCCTTGTCTTTGATTATGGATGAGCAGCTGGTCGCTGATGTTTTTCATAAGGTGGCGGAGATCCAATTTCAAGGTCTTGATGAAATTTTTGAGATGCCCCATGTGGGAGCGGTATGGGTCGTAGACGACCTTGCTTTTGGCACGGGCCCCATGATTTCGCCCCAGGCCTTTCGTGACCATGTATTTCCCTGGTACCGTGAAATGGCGAAGAGATGCCACGATAACGACCTGCTTTTTTTTATGCACTCAGACGGCAATTTGATGGACCTCCTGGATGACATCATTGACATAGGGGTTGATGTACTTCAACCAATAGACCCGACGTGTATGGATATTGTGGAGGTGAAAAAACAATACGGGGATCGGCTTTGCCTTGTCGGGAACGTGTCCAACGAGCTTCTTCGAAGCGGCACGAAGGCTGCTATTGAAGAAAGAGTGAAATATCTCATAAAAAATGTGGGGCCGGGTGGCGGCTATTGCCTCGGATCAGGGAATTCGGTCCCTGATTGGGCGAAATTTGAAAATTATATGGCAATGCGTGAAGCAGCGATGAAGTATGGCGAGTATCCAATCCAATGGTGATCCAGGAGGAAAGAGACGGTGATGGGTTATTTGAATGAGATAAAAGAAGCAATTATCAATGGAAAGCATAAAGAAATCGAGGGCATGGTTTCTCAACTGATCAAGGAGGGCGTGGACCTGAAGCAACTGATTGATGAGGGAATGATCGCAGCCATGGACGTGGTGGGTGAAAAATTCGCGAATAGTGAGATCTTCGTGCCGGAAATGCTGGTCTCAGCAGTGACCATGCAAAAGGGGTTGGACCTGATCAAGCCCCTGTTGAAAGGAGATGAAACCGAACCAAAAGGTACCATCGTGATGTGTACCGTCAAAGGTGATATCCACGATATCGGCAAGAATCTGGTCATTATGATGCTGGAAGGAGCAGGGTTCAAGATCATTGATTTGGGCGTGGATCTTTCAGTAGACCAATTGATTGAACGCGTCAAAGAGATTCAACCTGAGATTCTCGGCCTGTCGGCCTTGCTGACCACTTCGATGCCGCAAATGAAGAAGGTCATAGATGCGCTGGATGATCAGGGACTGCGGAAAACCATCAAGGTCATGGTAGGGGGGGCACCTGTTGACAGGAAGTTTGCGGACGCAATTGGTGCGGATGGGTATGGCGCGGACGCGGCTGAAGCGGTGAAGCTCGCAAGACGATTTGTGTAAGTGGATAGGTGGTGATATCCCTATTGAAAGAGTATTTTCTTTGAAGAACTGATTTTCAACTGAGTTTGACGGCAATGGAAGGCAAAGAGGGGATATGCAAGTACAAATGAAATACGGGAAAAAAGGGCTGCCTCTCGATTTCCCCGACGATTGGGACGTGACCGTGATGAAGAAAAAGGGAATGCCCGTATTGCATCCTCCCGAAGAAGAAGTGCGTCTCGCATTCTCAAGACCGATCGGTTCAGGAACACTTGCTGAAGAGGCCAAGGGAAGTAACACTGCCTGTATCCTTATTTGTGATATCACCAGGCCGGTTCCCAATGGCGTTCTTTTATCCGCCCTCATCAAGGAGCTGCACGCTGCGGGCATAAACCCGGAGAAGATAACCGTGCTGGTGGCCACCGGCCTTCACCGGCCCAATCAAGGGCAAGAATTGCTCGAATTGATAGGCGACCGGTGGATCCTGGATACCGTCAAAGTGTTCAACCACTTTGCTCGTAACGATGATGATCACGTCCATTTGGGAACCACCACGCGTGGAACGCCGGTCAAGGTTGATCGTCGTTTTGTTGATGCTGACCTCCGGATAGCGGTCGGGCTTGTGGAGCCACATTTCGTTGCCGGGTATTCCGGGGGTCGAAAGGTGATCGCCCCCGGCATTTGTCATTATGATACCATTACGGCCTTTCATACCGCCCGGTTTTTTGAAGATCCCCGGGCTGACAACTGCATTCTCAAAGGCAATCCCCTGCACGAAGATCAACTCGAAATTGTTGATATGGTGCAAGGGAGTTTCGCAATAAATTGTGTCATTGATGAAAAGCACCGATTATGTTTTGTCAATTTTGGAGAGGTAAGAGCCAGTCACGAAGATGCTGTCCGCTTTGTCAGAAAATATGTTGAGATTCCCGTATCAAGAAAATTTAATACGGTCATAACCAGTGCAGCGGGGTATCCCCTTGATAAAACTTATTACCAGACCATAAAGGGGATTGTTGGGGCCAAGGATGTGCTTGCACAAGGAGGGAATCTCTTTATTGTTTCTGAATGCTCGGAAGGTATGGGCTCTCCTGACTTTATCGCGGCCCAGAAACGGTTGATCAGGCTTGGAATGGACGGGTTCATGGAAGATATCCTGGAAAAGCGGTATGCCGATGTTGATGAGTGGAACACGGAATTGCAACTCAAGACCATGCGCATCGGGAATGTTCATCTTTTTTCTGAAGGGCTTTCTGAAGCTGACATGTCTTTGACAGGGGTGCACAATGTTGGATCCCTTCAGCACCTTCATGAAGCAATTCATGAGAGCATTGCAGCTTTTGATGATAAAAGTATGGCTGTTATTCCAGAAGGTCCATACGATATTCCGGTTTACAGGCCTGTCGAGGAGTCCTGATCAGGCTTCAACGTTATTCAAGGGAGATTTGACTCATGATGACTCACCGGGAAAGACTTTTGAAGGTGGCACGAGGTGAACTCGTGGATAAGATCCCCTGGGTACCCAGAATAGATCTCTGGCACAACGCGCATGCATTGGCAGGCACGCTTCCAGAGAAATACCAGGGACTCAGCGTGGAGGAAATCCACCGGAAGGAGGGATGGCCTTTGCACAAGGTCGTGCCCGAATATCTCAAGCCCGATAAACCTGAAGATATCATTCATCGGGCCATCGGGTTATATCGTTTAAAAGAATTTCCTTATGATTTTGAATTTTCTTCGGATGTGGATATTGAAGTGGAGTACGAAAACGCCGGCGGCGAATCCATGACCCATGTTGCATATCATACGCCGGTGGGCATGGTGAGCGTCAGGCACGGAATCACCGAGGAAATGAAAAAATCCGGTGCTTCCATTACCTGGGTCAAAGAAACGGCGTTAAAAGGACCGGAAGATTATAAAATACTGGCACACATCTTCGGCAATTTAAAGCTAAAACCGGCTTATGAACGTTTCGCGGCCTGGAAAGAAGCGGTTGGCGAAGACGGCATTGCGGTTGGCCAGGGCCTGGGGATTGGTTGCTCTTCTCCCATGCATTTCATCCAGAAAACGCTCATAGGTGCCACAAATTTCTATTATCATTATCATGACTACCGGATGGAAATGCAACTGTTGTCAGAGGCCCTTGCGAATGCATACAACCAGTTGATTTCAGTTTTGATGGACTCACCGGCAGATGCTGTTTTGTGGTCGGCAAATGTTGATGACATGATTACCTATCCTTCTTATTTTGAGAAAGAAATCCTTCCCTGGTGCCGGAAAGCATCGGAAGCACTTCGGCCTCAGGGAAAATTGATGATCATGCACCCTGATGGTGAGAACAGGGGGCTGATGGATTTGATCCCGGAGAGCGGCATGGATATCGCTGATGCCGTGACGCCCTATCCCATGACCAAGGTGACTATTGACGAATACTATGATCGGTGGTGTCGATCTGACAAATTGACCATTCAAGGTGGTATCCCCGAAATAATGCTCCTGGAAGAGTCCACATCATGGGACGACTTGAAGAATTATCTGGACCACCTGTTTCAGGTTATATCCCCGGGCAAGCGACTCATCGCCTCCATCGGAGACACAAGCCCTCCGAAGACCGACTTTGACCGGTTGCTCTATATTGGTGAACGGTTCGAAAAAGAGGGCCGATTACCTTTGGAGGCTGGAGCAGGAAGGCCTTTCACCGAAGAGCAAATCCAGCAGGCAAAGAGTCGGGTGAGTCCAAAGCCTCTTTCTCCACAGCGTGAGGAGCTGGAAATTATTCAGAAGGATGTGCTGGACGGAGACGAGAAAAAAATTATTGCCGATGTACAGCAAATGCTGGAGAAAAATTTTTCAGCGCAGGACATTCTGAATCTGGGCATGCTCTCCGCTATGGAGATAATCGGCGATAGATTCAAAGATGGCACAGTGTTTATCCCGGAGGTCCTGCTTTCTGCAAGGGCCATGAACGAGGCCCTCAAGGTGCTTGAACCCCATCTTGCGAGCGGCGACCAGCAGAGCCAGGGAACTGTTATGATTGGAACGGTTCGCGGAGATCTCCACGATATCGGCAAGAACATGGTCCTTACCATGCTGAAGGGCGTGGGATTCAAGATTATAGATCTTGGCGTGAATGTGAAGTCCGAGGATTTTGTGCGTGAAATTGCCGATAAGAAGCCTGATGTCCTTGGCATGTCCGCTCTTCTGACCACCACGATGCCCCAGATGCAGGAGGTCATTGAGAGTTTGATTGAGGCAGGCCTGAAAGAAAGTATTAAGGTGATGGTCGGCGGCGCGCCGGTGACTGAAAAGTTCGCCATGGATATCGGGGCAGATGGCTACGCACGGGATGCCGGTGAGGCAGTATCCCTTGCCAAACAACTCATGAGTCGTTAACTTTGAGCGGCTAGCTCCTTTATCCGATTAAAGAAATTCATTATTAAAAATGCAGAGGCTTCGCAAGAAAATCTTGACGGCCCCGCTTTCAGCGGGGCTTTGATTTCAAAGGGGCTTTGATGTTCGATTTTATCAAATTTTGGTTGCTGTAATTGTATCTCTGGAATAGAATTTCTCGAAAAATCGAAGGAGAACAGCCTGAAATTGTCGATAATCTGAAAAATGCAGGATGATACAGGAAATGGTAAAACAGTACCGGATCAATTTTGAACCCATGGGTATGCAGGCCGGGGTGGACGCAGGCACCAGCATCGCTGAGGCCGCAGATAACATGAATGTGCCGATCAGGGCGGATTGCGGGGGCAAGGGCCTTTGCGGCAAATGCCGGATCATTGCGGACCCCGCGCACAATGTGTCAGCATTGAGTGAATCAGAGCTGGATATCCTTTCACCCGAAGAACTCAAGAAGTCATATCGACTGGCCTGCCAGGCGCAGATTCAAGGAGATCTGACGGTGACAATCCCTGAACAGATGGCGGACAGCCGGGAGGCCCGGGGGAAGACCGGACTCAAGGGAACGTATCCAGTGGACCCTCTGGTTGAGAGAATTGTGCTCGAGAAAGAAGAACCGCCCGAGCCGAGGCATGGTATCCTGATGGATCTTGCCAGTTGGGTGGCGCAGCGGGCCGGCAAAGTGGCCGGCCATGACGTCTTTATCGAAGATCTCGGGGCATTGCGCCAACTGAGCCACCCCGTTGTCTCTGACGGAGAGATCACGCTGGTGAACCATGAAAAAAAGGGCGTTACTGCGGTGATCCCCGGAAAAAGGCTTAAAAGCCTGGGCCTGGCCGTGGACATGGGGACCACCACCCTGGCAGCATACCTCTGTGATCTTCAAAATGGGCAGATCCTGGCTTCGGCCGCCTCCGTCAACCCCCAACGACGGTACGGCGAGGACGTCATCAGCAGGATCGCCATGGCGGATACGCGGGAAGACGGACTGGACAAACTCAACCAGTTAATCATTGATGGGATTAATTACCTCGTGCGCAGGTGTGTGGATCAGGTCGGGGCCGCTCCTGAAGACATTGACGAGGTGACCCTGGTGGGCAATACCACCATGGAAAGAATCTTTATTGGCTTTCACCCGCACGGGCTGGGTGTATCGCCGTATCTCCCGGTCCTGAGTTCACCCAGGGACCTGCGGGCGGCGGAAGGAGGCCTGGGATTGAATCCTGGCACGAACCTGTATCTGTTTCCGGTCATTTCCGGGTTTGTGGGCGGTGATACCATTGGGGCCATTATTGCAGACGCTCCATTTCTTCGCGAAGAAATATGCCTGATTGTGGATATAGGAACCAACGGGGAACTGGTCCTCGGCAGTCGAGACGGGCTGTGGGCCACCAGCTGCGCCACGGGACCTGCCCTTGAGGGGGCCCAGATATCCTGCGGCATGCGTGCTGTTTCCGGCGCCATTCACCAGGTTGATGTTGATCCCTCCACCGGTGACCCGGTCTGGTCTGTCCTGGGTGATGGAGACGATATCCCCCCGTTGGGTATCTGCGGCTCCGGGCTCATTGATGCCATTGCGGTCATGCGGAAAATCGGGGTGCTCCTGGAAAATGGCAGACTGAAAGAAGGAATGCCAGGAGTCATCTGTGATGAAAAAGGGATCGGCAGGGAATACGTTCTGGTCCCGGCGGAAAAAAGCGGTACCGGTAGAAATATCAGTATCCTGCTCAAGGACGTACGGCAGTTCCAGTTGGCAAAATCGGCTTTGTACGTGGGGATTGAGCTCCTGATGAAACACTCGGGGGTAAAGAGCGTGGCACGCACTGTCCTGACCGGCGCGTTTGGAACCAGGTTCAACTGGAAGCATGCGGCTGATATAGGGATGCTTCCCCGGGAGGCAATAAAAGGGGAGGTGTTGTCGCTGGACAATCTCGCGGGTGTGGGGGCCATTCTAGCTCTCCTCGACAAGAAACAGAGGGACGAGGCTGCCCGGCTCGCCTCCACGACCAGGTTTATTGAACTGGCAATGGATCCGGAATTCAATACCCGCTTTCCGGAGGCTACCGTGTTTCCCCCGCTGGAAACTTGATACCATTCGATTGGAGTCTCATGGGTGTAGTTGTTGAGGCAAGAGCTACGATATCCCTTTTTTGATTACGAGTCTCCCGGGCTGGTATTTTTTGTGACTTATCCACGGGGGAGCATTGCCCCCTCCGCATTCCAGTCCTCAGGAAAAAGAGATACTTGAGGAAGGAGTCAACGGTTAGAGTGCCGGTTTTGACTGACATAGAAATAAAGCTTGATGCGAGGGAAGTGGTCCTTGCCCTCCATCAAGGGAAAAAGGCCCCGGAAGCGATGATTGAGGAAACCTGGGATGCCATAGGACAATCGCAGGCTCTTATCCACCCCCGGGCCCTTTACAGATGGGTGAAGGTCCTGGGAGTAAATGGAGAACAGGTGTTGTTGGCACCGGGGAATGGCGGCGGTGATGCCGTGCTCAGGTTGGGGCCGCACGCGGATCTGATGGCGAAGGCGGAATTGGCGCTTGTCAGCATTGTCACGATCGGTGGCAAGCTGGACCACCATATTAATGAACTCAACAAATCCGGAAAACTTCTTGAAGCATACCTCCTCGACAGTGTCGGAGTCGTTGCACTGGCAGAGGTGGGAAAGGCAATACGGAAGTACGTGGAAATGGAAGCGGAGTCACGCGGATGGGGAGTAAGTGCGTCTCTTGCGCCGGGGTCTTTGCAGGGCTGGCCCATTGAAGGCCAGTTTGCCCTTTGTGGCCTGCTTCCCCTGGATGACATTGGTGTGCACCTGAACGAAAGCGGGGTGCTTGTTCCTTTCAAGTCGGTCTCAAGCCTCATCGGCATGGGCGGGGAATACCAGTCAAAAAAGGTCGGTTCTGTGTGCCGTTTTTGTATGCGTGCCGAAACATGCTGGCGACGGAGAGAATAGGGCAGGGACACGGATTATGAAAAAAGGCAGTGATGCGAAAGCAGCATCTCGTCTTGATCTTGATGGTATAGATCTTGTGAAGGTGCTCGCGGATTTTGATGAGGGTGTCATTATTGCAGACCGCCGGGGACGAATCATCTTTTATAATCGAACCATGGGAAAAATCGATGGCCTGGACCCTCAGGAGGTGCTCGGGAAGAAGGTAACAGATATCTATGAACTGAACACGGAAACCAGCATCATTTTCCGTTGCCTGAACAGCGGTGAACCCATCATCAATGATCCACTGATATACAGAACCCGTTTCGGAAAAACGGCCTACACGCTCGACAGCGCCCTGCCCCTGTTTCAACAGGGGGAACTGGTTGGGGCCATCTGCTTTGTCAAGGACTACAACCTGCTTCAGAGTGCTTTTGATGCTGCTGCTCAGGCCCTGCCGGCGTCAGTTGATCGATATGACAATGGGACCCGGTTTACTTTCGGGGATATTGTGGGAAAAGACCCTGAGTTCCTGCGGGCTATCAAGATCGCAAGGATGGCCGCCAAGTCCTCTTCTTCTGTGATGCTCATGGGCAGGACGGGCACCGGGAAAGAACTTTTTGCGCAGGCGATCCACAACCAGAGCCCCCGCAAAAAGTATCCGTACATTGCCATTAATTGTGCGGCCATTCCTGAAAACCTGCTGGAAGGGATCCTGTTCGGGACTGCAAAGGGTGCCTTTACCGGGGCCATGGATAAGCCGGGCCTTTTTGAACGCGCAAACGGGGGAACTCTTTTCCTGGATGAAATAAATTCCATGCCCCCCGGACTCCAGGCCAAGCTCTTAAGAGTGCTCCAGGAAAAAAAGGTGCGCAGGGTGGGGTCCCTCAAAGAGACTGCATTGAACCTGAAGATCATCAGCTCGGTCAACAGGGACCCACGCCGTGCCATCCAGGAAGAGGCCCTGCGCATTGACTTGTTTTACCGATTGGCCGTCATTTACATTCGGATCCCTCTTCTCAGGGAAAGGGGTGGCGACAGGGAGTTGTTAACCCGTCATTTTATCTCTACCCTGAACCAGGCCCTGGGAAAGAGGGTAAAAGGGGTTTCCCCCGACGTCATGGAATGTTTTCGGGCCTATGACTGGCCGGGCAACGTGCGGGAACTGCAAAATACCGTGGAGGCGGCCATGAATATGGTGTCGGACACGGATGAAATAATAGAGAGAAGACATTTGCCCGGGTATTTTCAAAGTGAGGCTGTTCCCATCACCAAGATCCGGATCGAGGAATCCTCTTTCCTTCCGGGGACTTCTGAACCGCCCTTTTTCCCGTCAAAACCCTTTCCTGCTGAATCCGGGAAGTCACTCGTGGAGACCCAGTCAGCCAGGGAAGAAGAACTGATCTGCCAGGCGCTCAGAGACTGCAACGGTAATGTGTCCAGGGCATCCCGGGACCTTGGTATTTCCCGCCAGCTCCTGCACTACAAAATGAAAAAGTACGGGCTCGATCGGAACTCCTTTTGCAAGTGATTCCTCCTCAATGATTCCACACATATGCACCATGAAGCCTGAAAATAATTTTGACAAGATATGAAAAGAAATTTTCAGGTTTCCCGATGAAGAGAAAGAAATTTTTCACTCAGATGCAGTGAAGAAAAAATCGAAAGCATGATGGTTGGAATTATTTCTGTATATTCAACGGGTTTTATCCATTTGATCTTCTCTCGTAATTTTTCCACAATCTGGCACGCAAGTTGCTCTTCCATCCTTGCAACACGGTGGCTACCCTTCACCGTTCCCTCACCACAAGGAGGAAGAAAAATGTATGATCGCATGCAAACATTCACCCAGGAAGAACTCACGAAGCTCCATGATGCCTCAATGGATCTTTTGAAGAATACGGGGATTGCCTTCAACGAGAAAGAGGCCCTGGAAATATTCAAGAAAAACGGCTTCAAGGTGGAGGGCAAGACTGTTTTCATGACTGAAAAGGATGTGCGAAAGGTGCTCGAGACCACGCCGACACGGTTTACGGTCACCGCACGGAATCCTGAAAAGTCGGTGGACATCGGCGAAGATAGTTTTGTCCTGGTGCCGGCGTATGGCCCTCCGTTTGTTGCGCTGGCCAACGGGGAAGAACGAAAGGCCACCATGGAGGACTATGACAATTTCTGTAAACTGGTTCAGACGTCAAAACCGATCAATATGAACGGGTTCATGATGGTAGAACCCTCGGATGTACCTGCGGAGACGGCTCACCTGGATATGATCTTTTCCAGTATTGTGCTGTGCGATAAACCCTTCATGGGCAGCCCGGTTTCAAAGAAAGGTGCCCGCGATTGCATTGACATGGCGGGAATGGTCTGGGGAGATAAAGAAAAGCTGAAAGACATGCCCGTGACGGTCTCGCTGATCAATTCCCTTTCCCCTTTGCAGTTTTCCGAGGAAATGGCGGGATCACTGATCGAACTGGCCCGGTACGGCCAGGCCTGTGTCATTGCGTCCTTGATTATGGCCGGGTCATCGGGACCGGTGACCATTGCCGGGGTGCTTGCGTTGCAGAACGCGGAAGTTCTTGCGGGGGTGGTGTTGAGCCAGCTGGTTCGACTTGGTGCGCCCGTGATTTACGGCTCTACGTCCGCCCCCATGGACATGAAAACGGGTGGCCTTTCCATCGGCGCGCCAGAGCTTTCCATGGTGGTATCGGCGACCGCCCAGATGGCGCGGTTTTACCATCTGCCCAGCAGGAGCGGAGGGGCGCTCACCGATGCCCATGTTCCTGATGCACAGGCGGCCTTGGAATCCACCATGGCGCTCGTGACAGCCCTCCGAAACGGCATCAATTTCGTCCTTCATGCCGGCGGCATCCTGGGGTCGTATATATCGGCCAGTTTTGAGAAGTTTATCATTGATGAAGAGACATGTGCCATGGTAAGAAAGATTATTCAACCCATCGAAATTACAGACGACAGCATCGACGTGGAGATGATCAAGCAGGTGGGTATCGGCGGACAGTACCTGACGCAGCCCAAGACTTTCCAGCTTTGCCGGACGGAATTTTTCCTGCCGGATTTAGGAAACAGGGCAAGTTATGCGGGGTGGCGTGACGCAGGGAGAAAAAATATTGCGGAAGTTGCTGCTGAAAAGGTGAACGAGCGGCTCGCTTCCTTTGAAAAACCGGATATTGACCCCAAAGTCGAGGCGGATCTTTCGGAGTTTGTGCGGAAGAGAAAAAATGGGGAGTAGCGTGTTTCAGGTAAGCGAGACTGAACATCAGGAAACATCAAGCAAAGGGAGGAGAGAGTGCGATGGCAATCCAAGACATTTATCAAGCGATTCTGGAGTTTGAGGTTGAAAAGGTAGCGGATTTGACCCGGGCGGAAATTGATGCCGGAACGGATATTGACTCCATCCTGAACGATGGAATGATCGGTGCCATGGATGAGGTGGGCAAGCAGTTCAGTGAAGGGGTGCTGTTTGTGCCGGA
>JAFDGR010000295.1 GCA_019309145.1 Deltaproteobacteria bacterium
ACGTCTTCAAAGCGCTCACTGTACAGGATTTTCCCGATGGCGTAGGCGTCTGCCAGGGCCGTGCCGATGTTGGTGGTATACCAGTTGAAAGGGAGCAGAGTGTAGACCCGCCGGTCGGAGAGCGCGCAGTCAGACTACTTTTGCGCAGACTTTGCGCCATGTTGCATGATGCCGGTTCAAATCTGTTCAAACACGATTTTTCCTTGCGTGTTGTCATAACGCTTGTGCTTGGCCTTGAGGGTCTTTTGCTCACCAAAGATACTGAGAAGTTTAACCTCATCTCCATCCAGTTCTACCAGATCAACACTTTCCAGCGCCTTTTTTTTCCTCTCCATCTTTTAAAATAAATGCATGAGCTTCGCACATGGAAAACCTCCTTATTGAATGATATTCATCGAATTACTCGAGGGTCTTTAAAGCATTGCGCAAATATTCGTTGCTTCTAACTGTCATCTCTATCATTTTCCGGACATACTCCGAGCTCCCATTCTTTCCCTCTTCTTCCAGTTGTTCCGCAAAAGCCTCGTATTCCTCCTTGTGATTATTATTGTGTGTAATCCAATGCTCGATCCGGATTCTCGCGTTTTTGATAAAATCCATAACATCTCCTTTCATTGAAGGCTAAAATGCAAGCAGCCGGTGTTGATCCGTTGAAAACAGGGAGTGCAATAGATTTCTCCCCCATGTTCAATGATACGGCTTTTCAAAACCTGTTCTCCGCAACTGCAGCAGGTAAGATAGACACTGGCCGGTTCCGTGGGTTTTTGGCGCGGTTCAATAGACTCTACATCAAAAAGATCTTCAGGAGACAGACTGAATAAACGTTTCACGCGACTGTCCAGGAGCTCTTGGAATTGCACCACATCGTCCAGTATGACCTGATTGTTTATGATTTTTTGCTCAAGCCCGTTATATTTTTCCTCATCCCCGTAGAACTGCGGTCGCAATGACAGTTTCAGCCCGGTTTGACCGTTTTTGCCTATAAAAGTATAATTGTGTTTGCCGAAATCCATGACCTGCAGACGTTGATTGCCCACAGTGGCGCCTAACATGATCTGGATCGCATCCAGGGCCGAGGTGCAATTCTCGGCAATGATGGATATGCCCGCATCCAACCCGCTTTTCGATGTAAGCAGTTTTTGAACATATTGGCAGGCCTTGCCCCCGATCACCAGATCGGGGCAGAGGTGCCCATGGAAATCGACGACTTTTTTGAGCGTCATATTAACCAGCATTTTTCTATCCTCCCGATAAAGGGCCATCAATTCCCCATCAGTTAAAATGCGAAAGCAGAGAACCCAATAGCCCTCATGAATAGGGCTGAGTTGGTTCATGACGCAGGTGTGGAAATAGAGAAAGTAGACCTCATCGCCTTCTGAGCACACCAGGAAAGCATTCGCAGGGCTCGTTTCCCGAATTTTGAATCGGCCCAGCACTTCCCCAATCCTGTGCGTTTTCCCTGCAAAGGTAAAAGAAAGCGGAATCTGCCTGGCATTGTCAAAATCTACGTTTACCTTTTTCTGAATATAATCCACCAGGTCGTAGGCAATGGACCTTAAGGCTTCCGCTTTTTCCATACCCAACCCCCTTTTTGATGATCAAGCTGCAGTACCGAGTGTTTCGATGCGGAAAATCGGGGAAACCGTTAAGGCCTTTTCAGGCAAAAAGCCGCTTTCATAGAGCTTTTGCTTGATTCTCTGCGCCGCTTCCCACATGGCCTTGCGCGCCCTGCTCGACATACCAAAACCCTCTGTCACCTGCGGCTCGATCCACAAGAACGAAAGGTCTTTCGGAAATGCCCCGGCCAGTTCCGCCCTCGCCAAGGCCTGCACCAGAAACCGGATTGGCTGGTATTCATTTGCCATCCAGGGCACATGCTGGCGAAAAACCCCGTTCTTCATCCTTTCCGATTCATTCCGTCATCCTGAAGAAATCGCAACACCACCCTTAGCCGACAAAAAGGCTTAAGGCCTGGCGGATACTTTATGTTCCGCGCGAAAACAAAAAAGCCACGACTGCCCTTATCCCTCCCTGGGATGAAGCGCCTTCGTGGCTATAGAAATAAGATACGCGGTTATGACAAACCATGGGCCATGGGCGTTCTGCCCATGCATTATTCCAATTATTTTTACAGCATGGGATTATTCTTGTCAAGGGGTTTTCTGCTGCCGCAGAAAGATTTTTTGATGAAATCCTTCACTGCAGGCTCAGCAGTTGTTCCCCAACAATTTCCCGAGCAGTCGGAGTGGGGGGCGCTACAGAATCCACTAACCCCTTCCTAACTCATCAAGAAGTTGGTTCATCCAACCGGAGAGTTTAACATTCGTGACAGAGTAATACGAGGGAAGATAGGGTTTGATATCCACAATAGGACTTCCATTGACGGCATCCAGTCCCGCTACGAGCAGGGTGTCGCCTTTACGTTCCAGCAGCCTGACTGCAATCACCAGAATCGGATTAGGGCGCGCCGGGCTGCAGGTTGAGAACACCCCAACCAGGGGCAGGTCTTTTCTCCCCATCGGGTGGACTTTGGTAAGCGCGCGACCCTCAGCGTCGACCTGATGTGCCCAGTAGAGAACCAGCACGTGCGAGAAATCCTCGATGCCGTCGAGAATCTCTGCATAATCCGGATAGATGACGATTTCGGAAACCTGCTCATCCGAATGCGATGGTGGGCGATCTTCATTTTCCCAATTCAAATCACCGGATCGGGCCACCAGACTCGGCTCCTTAATATCACTCCGAACCACGCCCACAGGCTTGAGCATCATATCATTCATTTTTTCTCCTTTCATGCCGAAGCGCTTCCCGTTTCCAGCCGCGAAACCAAATCTGGCAAACACCTCATCGTTTTCAGTAGGAGTAAAACTGATCCCGGGCTGAAATGCCAAAAGCCCCCTGCCCTTGCTCTCATAGCCCGGCGCATCCGTGATGTTTTGATACTGGTATATACCGGCAACGACGCCACCCATCAAAAATTTGTCATTGCTCTTATGCAAACCCGCTGCTCCCTTGCAGAACAATTTCCAGGATCGCGTATAGCAAACCCAGGCCCAGCCTCTTGTTGGTTTCCATAGTTCCTTTCTTCATATGCCTCCCAACCCCTGAACCTCTGAACAGGGCTAACAAATGAGGACCAGGGCCGTCCCGCCTGAGCGAACAAAACGGCCCTGATCCTCTCAGGCCCTGGACGAGAGAGTCTTGGGCCTTGTTTGCCTGCAAGAGAGAATACTAACCAAGATTGAGCCGGAAAATTATGCGGCGTCTTATGCTTCAAATATGATCCTGTGGTTGACCAGGTTCATCTCCTTGAGCCGGCCTTTCACTGTCTTCTGATCCCCGAAAAGTCCCACCAGTCGCCAGGCATCATCGCCATCCGGCTCCACCATGTCTACGGATTCCATAATCAACAGCTCTTCACCCGCTTTGTCGAGATACGCATTGGCTTCACACATATTCCAATACCTCCTTTATTCGAACCACCGCCTTCTGCACCAGATGCGGCAGGGGTTCTCTGGACATACCCACGATCTCAACCCTCTCCTGGGAGAGGGGAATCAGGATCTTTCTTGCCGGG
>JAFDGR010000296.1 GCA_019309145.1 Deltaproteobacteria bacterium
CCCGACCTAGGCGTCAGACCCCGATTTTGATCCTCGTCTTCCCCCGCTCAAAGTCCGGGATCTTCGACTTGACTTCGAACAAAATTGACCGTTTTGAAGTGGGTTTCGGTGAAAAAGCCTTCCCTTGATGTTCCGGGTGAAATGTATTGGTTAAGCGGTATTGGTGCGTTTTTGATAGAACTGGAACTTGTGGGAACCCAGTTCGATCGTATCGAAATCTTTCAGGGGCACGCTCCCTTTCACCACTTCCCCGTTTACTTTCAGTTTTACCATCCCTCCCGTGAAGGTTATGGCGTATCCTGACGGCCGTTTGCTGATGGTGGCGGCGGTTGCTCCCATGAACAAGCCGGACAGCCTGACCTCGGAATTGGGTGATTTGCCGAGCCTGGTCAGTTTTTTTGTCAGGGCCACATCTTCCATTCTTGAACCGTCTAAGAAGCTGAGGATACCGATCTTCCGGGGCTTGGGGGGAGGGCTGGTCTTGTTTTGCTCTTTTGAGAGGAGTTCCCGCTGTTTTGCGGTTTCCAGCATCATGGTCTGATCCAGGTCCATCTTCGCCCTGGCATCTTCCGCTTCTTTTTCCCCTGCGATGAAAAGAAGCACGTGCTTTCCCACGATCACATTATCACCATGTTTCAGCCGGTGAGAAGAAATCCTTTTATCGTTGACGAAAGTGCCGTTTGTGCTCTGCAGGTCTGTCAGGATATAGTCGTTGCCGGTTTTGTCAATGCGCGCGTGATAACCCGAGACAGCCAGATTATCAATGGCGACGGTATTTTCGGGTTTTCTCCCGATTGTTATACTATCCTGCACAAAAGGGATTTCCTTGATGACCTGTTTGTTAAACAGAAGAACAAGCCTCGGCATGTTTTCGCTCCCCTTCAGTTTGTTTTTGGGAGGGAACCGGCATATTCCCTCTGCTCCGTTCGCTTCGCCGTCCATGGCTCCGCTCACTGCGGATCAGGCACTCAACATATTGAGTTCCTGATGACGCCGCATCGGGAACATCCCGTTTCCCTGCCTTCCCGGAAGGCCGATATTGGACAGCGTTGAAATACGTTAGCGTATTTACGAATCAATTGGCTAAGGTTTCAGTTTCCGAACGGTTTTGTGCACTCCGGTTATGGTATCTGCAAAAAAGATGCCTAATCTCTTCATGGGGCCATATTTAGGGGGATTAATTCCCGACAAAAAAACGGAAACAACGGTCGTATTGTCATGTCCGCCTCTCTTGAGGGCCTCATCCACGCAATTGCGGCAGAGGACTTCCGGGCTCTCTTCAGCCTGGATCATCTGCAGGATTTCCTCATCATCCATCAGATCGGTCAGGCCGTCCGTGCAGAGGAGAAACCGGTCTCCGTCCGCAGGCTCGAACTCGAATACTTCGGCGGTTACGGATTCCGCAGAACCCAAGTTCTTGGTCAATACGTGTTTCAGGGGGGATGTTTCTGCATCCTTGGGGTCCATGATTCCCATTTCTACCTGCTCAGAGACAATGGTGTGATCCTTTGACAATCGCTCAAGATGCCCGTTCCTGAGCATATAGATACGGCTGTCTCCAACATTTGCCGCGATGACCCGCCCCTGGAAAACAGCGAGCACGGCTACCGTAGTGCCCATACCATGATACTCGTCGTGCATCTGCGCCATCTCATGGATGACCCTGTTGGCAAGACGAATGCTGCTGAGGATGTAATTCCCCTTTTTCGTGAGGGTCTGATCCGGCATGCCGAAGATATCTTCTTCATTCGCCCCGGATTCCATCCAGTGGCTGAAACTCTTGTTGATGAGTTCCACCGCAACTTTGCTGGCCACTTCCCCGGCGAGATGCCCGCCCATCCCATCGGCTACCACGTAGAGGCCCAACGTATCATCGGTGGAGAAATAATCCTCGTTGCCCTCTCTTTTGAGACCAACATCGGTTATGCCTGAAGCTTTAATCAACAACGTTCTCTTGCCTCCGAAGCGACGTTAATGAGATGGAACGGCGACCTTTTTCCTCGAGAGCTCCTCGATTTTTGAGAGCAGCATGGTGAGATACCTGGCCATTTGTCCGGCCGTCCTGAAGCGATCCGTGGGATTCTTGGCCAAGGCCTTGTCTATGATCTGCTCGCATGCCTTTGGTATGCCCGATTCAATGAGCCTGACTGATGGGTGTTTCCCCTGGGTGATGTTGTAGAGCAGCCCGCTCAGGTTCTCCCCGTGGAAGGGCAGTTTCCCGGTGAGGAGTTGAAAGAAAAGAACCCCCAGGGAAAAGATATCGGTACGGGCGTCTATCTTGTGTCCCATGATCTGTTCAGGCGACATGTAATTCGGCGTTCCCAGGATAACCCCTGTCTTGGTCCTGGTTGAAGATATGGCTTTCGCGATGCCGAAATCCGTAACCTTAATATTTCCGTTGTGCAGGAGCATGATATTGGCCGGTTTGATATCACGATGAATAACCCCCTGTTTATGCGCGTAATCCAGGGCCTCCGCCACTTTGGCGACCACATCCAGCACCCTGGTCAGCGTGAGTCTTTTCTCGTTTGAGCAATAGCGGACCAGGCTCTCCCCTTCCAGGTATTCCATGGCCATGTAGGTCAGGTCATCGTCCTCTCCCACATCATGGATGGTTACGATCCCGGGATGGGACAACCTGCCCGCGATCTCCGCCTCCCGCAGGAACCGTTCTTTTATCTCCTCAATCATATCTTCATCAAAATCATCTGAAAACCGGATGATCTTGATGGCCACGAGTCTGTTCAGCTTGGGATCCAGGCCTTTGTACACCAGGCCCGTGGTCCCTTTTCCCAGTTTTTCTATGATCTGGTACCTGCCGACGCTTTTTCTGGACCGGAGGAAGGATTCAGAAAGCTCTTCCTGCCTGCCGGAAAGGTATTTGAGATTGAGATCAGGAGACTGCTCGGACCCGAGCTCACGGATACGGTCCTGCACATCTTTGTACTCCAGTGTTTTCATTTTTTGGTAGGCCAGGAGGGCCTTATCCATCGCTCCTCTTTCTTCATAATCCAGGCCGAGCTGATAGAGGAGTTCCCTGGTTTCCCGGTCCAGCGGACAGCGCTGATATTTTTCGAGCGCCTCGTCCAGGTGGCCCTGTCTCTGGAGACTCAGGCCGAGGGTCCTGTTGGCCTCAAAATTCTCCCGGGCCAGTGATTCCATGGCAGAAGCACGATAAAAGGTCATGGCGAGATAGATGGTGATAAGACTCGCGAGAAGCAGGGTAAGGCGAAGCCAGGAGTGCAGGAAAACGAAAAAGCACATGGCTGTGGCCAGGGAGACGCACACAAGCAGGACGAAAAAAAAGAATCTATTTCTTTCATTCAGCCTCGAGGAAAAGAAAGATAGGGCGCACCCCAGAAAAAACAGGAGGCCGAGTTCCGTAAGAAGGACCGAAAGCGGCTGCGTGAGAAAAGGGCCGTCAAGGATCTGTTTGACGGCCTTGCCCGCTTGTGGCGCGAGCGCGGTTGTTGATCCAAAAAAAGTGGTATAAAAATGATAGAGAGTGTTATCGATCACCCTGAAAACACCGGGATCTAGAAAAGAGAGCACGCCGAAAAGG
>JAFDGR010000297.1 GCA_019309145.1 Deltaproteobacteria bacterium
GCTCTTTTGTTGTTATATAGAATGTCATAATCTGAGGTCTTGTCAAGAGAGAGTTGTCTCCGGTTCGACCAAAGCCAAAAAAAGGAGAGAATGATGAGCTTATTTGTGGTGGATCATGAAAAGTGCAAGAAGGACAACATCTGTGTGGATGAGTGCCCCACGCGTATCATCATGGAAGATGAAACCGGTATACCGAAGCCCGTGAAGAATGCCGAAGAATTTTGTATCCGCTGCGGCCATTGTGTTGCGGTCTGCCCGTATGGAGCCCTTTCCCACACGGCCATGATCCCGGATGAATGCCCGCCAGTGCAAAAGGAACTCCTGCTGTCCGCCGAACACGTGGAACATGTTCTCCGCTCAAGGAGATCCATCCGCACCTATAAAAAGGAACCGGTGGACCGGGAAACAATCACGAAGCTGATTGATATCGCGCGGTATGCGCCCTCCGGCCACAACACTCAGCCGGTGAGATGGCACATCATTTATGACCATGAAGAGGTGCAGAAGCTTGCCGGCCTGGTGGTGGACTGGATGAGATTTCTCCTCAAGGAACAAAATGCATTGGCAACGTCTTTTCACATGGATCGCGTGGTCAAGGGGTGGGATGCGGGGATGGATCCCATCTGTCGCAACGCGCCCCATGTGATCGTCACCCATGCCCCGAAAGGGGACCTCGCTGCCCCGGCAGCCAGCACCATCGCCCTTTCCTATCTTGACCTGGCCGCTCCCTCCTTCGGCCTGGGCGCCTGCTGGGCCGGCTATTTCAACACCGCCGGAAGCACGTGGCCTCCCATGCAGGAGGCCCTGGGACTCCCCGAAGGGCACACCTGTTTCGGCGCAATGATGCTTGGCTCGCCCAAATACGCTTACTACCGACTTCCCCTGAGAAACGAACCTGAAATCACGTGGTGCTAAAAGGTATTCCATGGAAGAATCCCGGCTTCAATGGCAACCAATAGCCATTCTCATGATCCTGGCGCTTATCTGGGGCGCGAACATGGCCTCCATCAAGATTGCCGCCCGGGATATGGCCCCCCTGTTCATGGCGGGCGTGCGGTCCCTGGTGGCAAGCATCGGGCTTTTCATCTGGATGAAGATCAAGAGGATCAAAGTCTTTCCAAGCAGAACCATCCTGTTTCACGGCCTGGTAGTGGGCGCCCTGTTTGGGATAGAATTCGGGCTCATTTACGAGGGCCTTGCATACACCCTTGCCTCCAGGGTCTATGTCCTGGTTTATACAGCCCCGTTCTTTGCCGCTCTGGGTGCACACTTTTTCCTGCAGGGAGACCGTCTCAATCCCTGGAAAGCGGCCGGTCTTTCCATTGCCTTCCTTGGTGTCGTGGCCCTGTTTTCCCGGAAAATAGGTTCGTTTTCAGTCGGAACCCTGCCCGGTGATCTGATGGCACTGGTAGCCGGAGCTTTATGGGGGATGACAACCGTGTACATCAAGAAATTCCTTTCTCCAAGAGTCCTGCCGCTCCAGATCCTCTTCTACCAGGTGTTTTTTTCAGTGCCCCTCCTGTTTCTCCTCAGCTTGTTCCTGGAATCCCCCATGGTGAAAAGCGTGTCCCTCATCGGACTTTCCGCCCTTTTCTACCAATGTATTATTGTTGCCTTTCTCAGCTATCTGGTCTGGTTCGAGTTGATCCACCGCTACCCAGTGAGCCTGTTACACGCCTTTTCGTTTTTTACGCCGGTTTTCGGCGTGTTTCTGAGTGGTGTTCTGATCCTTGGGGAGTCCATCCACCTGAACCTTCTTGTAGCCCTGATGCTGGTCAGTGTCGGCATGGTGCTGGTCAACCGCCAATCCGCATCTGCCCCCGATGCAGTTTAAACGCACTTCAAAGAACTTTTTTGCGCCGATCCCTTGACCTGTACCTAGGTACAGGGTTTATCTTATCAGAAAGGCAGGTTCAACATGCATGGTCCATGGAGGAAGACAAAAAAATGGAAACACTGACCACCGGCCAGCTGGCAAGGAAAGCCAAAGTCAACCTGGAAACAATCCGGTATTACGAGCGACGCGGGCTGATCGTGAAACCGCCGCGGAATGAAAGCGGCTACCGGCAATATTCACCGGAAGATCTCCTTCGTTTTCGGTTTATTAGTCGTGCCAAGGCCCTTGGGTTCTCTCTCAAGGAAATCATCGAGCTTCTCTCGCTCCGAAGGGATCCGGGGATGACCTGCAATGATGTGAAAGAAAGGGTTGAAGCCAAAATCGTCCAGGTGGAAAGAAAAATAGAAACACTGGAAATCATCAGGGCCGCATTGTCAGGAATGGTAAAGAAATGTACCGGTAAAGGTCCCGCCGGCCATTGCCCATTCTTGCAGGAACTGGAGTCCCGGGAAAAGGGGAAAGAGTAATGCCTTCCGAATCGACCAAAGGCTTCGATTTGATTATTGTCGGTGGTGGCGCCGGTGCCTTTGCCGCAGCGATTGAGGCCAACGATCATCAGGCCAAAACCCTCATGGTCAATGCCGGTCTTCCCCTTGGCGGTACCTGTGTGAACGTGGGCTGTGTGCCCTCAAAGCGATTACTGTTGGCCGCTGAAATGCTGCATATGGCTCGCAGCCGGACAATTCCCGGGATAAAGCTGGATGTGGGTGCATTTGATTTTGAGAAACTCATAGATGACGAACTGGATCTCGTCTCCCGCATGCAGCGGGAAAAATACCATGATGTGCTGAAAAAGCTGGATGCGGTCACCTTTGTTGAGGGCTACGCGAGATTCGTAGCAGAAAACGAAATAGAGGTAAATCAGCACGTCTTTCGTGCGCCGAAAATCATCATTGCCACCGGCTCGAGAGCCAAGATACCTCCTCTCGATGGACTTGTTGAGATCGGCTTTATAACCCATGTTGAGGCCTTGAAGAACAGGAGACTCCCAAAAAGTTTGACAATCATCGGTGCGGGCCCGGTCGCGGTTGAATTTGCCCAGATGTTTTCCCGCTTCGGAAGCAAGGTTGCCATGGTGAAAAGGAGTGCCGGGATTCTCCGTTTTGCCGAAAAGGAACTCACCAAACGGCTGGAGGAAATACTTGCAGATGAAGGGATTGATATTTTCACGGTAGATGCCTTTCAGAAAGCCACGATGCAAAATGGGAAAAAGGGACTCGTCGTTTCAATAGACGGGAAAGCGGTTTCTGTCCTTGGAGATGAAATCCTGGTGGGAACCGGGAAGGCCCCGAATACCGAAGGTCTCGGCCTGGAAGAAGCCGGGGTGGACGTCGGGACAAACAATGCAATCGTCGTGAACGAGTTCTTTCAGACATCCACACCTCATATTTTCGCGGTCGGTGATGTGACGAACAAGCCTTTGCGCCTCGAGACCACGGCGGCAAGAGAAGGAACGCTCGCCGCCAAGAACGCGCTCACGGGATCAAAAGAGACGCTTGACTATGACAGCGTTCCTTTTACCGTTTTCACCGATCCCCAACTCGCGGGGGTGGGTCTGACCGAACAGGACCAAATGAAGCGCATGGGCACGTGCCTTTGCCGGAGCGTTCCCTTCGAAAAAATTCCGAAAGCGATCCTCATGAACCGGA
>JAFDGR010000056.1 GCA_019309145.1 Deltaproteobacteria bacterium
ATCCACTGCTCCTCCACACGAGAAAAAATCGAATGGGCCAGATACTCATCGCTGAAGATCCCCTCATTCGATTCAAAATTATTGACTTTTCCCCCCATTATGCTAGAAAAAAAACTGTGCCCCCGTAGCTCAGGTGGATAGAGCACCAGATTCCTAATCTGGGTGCCGCATGTTCGAGTCATGCCGGGGGCACCACTTTTTGGGAAAGCACACAGCTTTTGAGCGGGTTTTATGCTTGACTAACGGCTTTAAAGCGATATAATTAAAGTTTAATTTTTCGAAGGAGTAAGCCATGTACGCAATCATCAAAACCGGTGGAAAACAGTACAGTGTTGCCCCCGGCGATGAGGTAAAATTTGAGAAACTTTCCGGGCAAACAGGAGACACGATCGTTTTTGACAACATCCTCTTCATGTCTGACGACAACGGTGTCAGTGTCGGCAAACCATTCGTGGACCAGTGCAAGGTAACAGGCACAATCGTCCGCCACGGCAGAGACAAGAAAGTCCTGGTTTTCAAGTACAAACGCAGGAAAGGGTATCGGAGAAAGAACGGGCATCGGCAGGCCTTCTCTCTGGTAAAAATCCAAGATATCCAAATCACGAATGAGCGCCATCCATAAACGAGATAGCTTATTCGAAATCAAGTCGAAGATCCCGGACAAAAAAGCCATTTATGGATGGGCACGAGTTAACATTTTCTATTGAGGTTTGAGCAAATGGCACATAAAAAAGCAGGCGGAAGCTCGCGAAATGGAAGAGACAGCGCCGGCAAGAGGTATGGCGTCAAGCGATTTTCAGGGCAGAAAGTCAGAGCGGGCAGCATCATTGTCCGCCAGAAGGGGACCAAGATCCATCCCGGCGCCAACGTCGGATTGGGGAAAGACTATACCATTTTCGCGAAAATCGATGGTATTGTGGCTTTTGAGCGCATGGATAAGGTCCGCAAAAAAGTGAGCGTCTATGCCTCTTAGGCCGGAGGGTTTCGGTACCTGAAAGAGAAACATGACTTTTTTGGATGAGGCCGTCATCACGGCCAGGTCAGGGGACGGCGGGAGCGGTTGTGTCAGCTTCCGGCGGGAGCGGTTCAAACCCAGAGGAGGACCTGATGGGGGAGACGGAGGGGACGGCGGCAAAATCATCCTCAAGGCCACCAACCGACTGCAAAATCTCTCCCACCTTCAAGCGTCACCCCTTTTCAAGGCACAAAACGGCCAGCCGGGAAAAGGAAAAAATCAATCAGGCAAAAAAGGCTCGGATCTTATTATTGAACTCCCGGTGGGGACTCTCGCCCTCGACAAGGAGACCCGCCATGTGCTTGCCGATCTCATCTATGATGGGCAGGAGGTCCTTCTCATCTCGGGCGGAAAAGGCGGAAAAGGCAACCAGCACTTCGCCACCTCGACCCGCAAGGCCCCTCGCATCGCGCAACCTGGAACCCCCGGACAGGAAGTAACCCTTCACCTTTCACTGAAATTCCTCGCGGACATCGGCCTGGTTGGATTTCCCAATGCAGGAAAATCCACCCTCCTTTCCCGCCTGACCACTGCGCGCCCGAAAATTGACAGCTACCCCTTCACCACTCTGGTTCCTCATCTGGGGGTCTTGTATCTCCGGGACGACCATTTTCTCGTTCTTGCCGATATCCCCGGGCTGATTGAAGGGGCCAGCGAGGGCAAGGGCCTGGGACATCGCTTCTTGAAGCATATTGAGCGCACAAGGCTCCTGATACATCTGCTGGACATTACCTATACGCCAAAAAACGACATCATTGAAGATTTCTTTGCCCTGAAAAAGGAAATGAGTGCTTATAACCCCCAATTGGTTGACAAACCGCATATGGTCCTCATCAACAAAATGGATCTCTATGACGGACATTGCAGAGATGTGGAGGAAATGCAAAAGGCTCTGGATAAACTCGAGGTGGTTTCTCTCCCCATATCTGCCCTGACCGGGATGGGCCTTGAACGCTTCAGGAACATGTTGTTTGAACGGTTTTTTGATTATTCTGAGTCAGATGTTTGACAGACCCTGACTCTCCAAGAGGCACGCGGAAAAGACGAGGAAAAATGCAATCGTGAACACAGAACGGAAAACCCAAATATCCCGGAGTACTTTGCTCCACGGTGTCAAGCGTGTGGTCATCAAGGTGGGCAGTGGGGTGCTCACCACAAACAATGGGCTGAATCTGGAGGTAATCAGGGGGCTGACCGCCCAGATGATCGATCTCCGGAAAAGGGGCATAGAGATAGTGCTCATTTCTTCCGGGGCAATCGCGGCGGGGCTTCGCAAAATGGGATTCAGCAAGAGGCCCCAGTCGGTCTCTCAGCAGCAGGCTATTGCCGCCCTGGGACAGAGTCGGCTTATCATGGTCTACGAGGAGGCATTCGGGCAGCATGGCCAGCGGGTAGCCCAGATACTCCTCACCCGGGACGACCTCACCCACAGGCGTCGCTATTTGAATGCCCGCAACACCCTCTTCACCCTCCTGTCCTGGGATATTATTCCCATAATTAATGAAAATGACACGGTTGTCGTGGATGAAATAAAGTTCGGGGACAATGATAGCCTGAGCGCCATGGTCACCGGGATGACCGAATCCCAGCTCCTGGTGAGCCTCACGAATATCGACGGCTTCTTTGACCGGGATCCCCGTTGCCATGAGGATGCTTCACTTATCCACGTGGTGCAACAGTTCGATCGAAATATTATGAAATGCGCAAGCAGCATTCCCGGTTTCCTCGGTTCCGGCGGTATGGCAAGCAAGGTCAAGGCTGCCCAGCGGGTCTCCATGCGGGGGGTCCCAACCATTATCGCAAACGGCCTCAAGCCCGGGATACTGAACAGCATCTTTGCCGGCAAAAATGAAGGCACTCTCTTCATGCCGGCAGAGACCCGCCTTTGCAACAGAAAACACTGGATCGCCTTTACCAAGGCGCCGAAAGGGGTCCTTGTGCTCGATGCCGGTGCTGAACGGGCTATCTTAAAACAGCGGCGAAGTCTTCTGCCTTCGGGGATTGTGGGAGTTGAAGGACGGTTCAGCATGGGAAACGCCGTACTCCTCGTCAATAAAAAGGGGGATGAGCTTGCAATGGGCCTTGTCAATTACCATTCAGGTGATATAAGAAAAATAATGGGCCTGCAGTCAGGAGAAATAGAAAACAGACTGGGATTCAAGTACGATGATGAAGTCATTAACCGGGACAACCTGGTCATCACGAGCGCTGAAGAGGGAAATGGATTATGTCAATTGCGAGCATGATAGAAGCTATTGGGATGGAGGCCAAGAAGGCTGCAAGGGAGTTACGGCAATTGCGGCGCGACCGGAAGGATGCTGCCCTGGAACTCATGGCCAGGAAGCTCATGGAAAACCATGAGGCTCTCATCAATGAGAACCACAAAGATCTCACCAGTGCCCATAAAGCAGGACTTTCCCCGGCCATGATCGACCGCCTCACCCTCGATAGCCCTGGGATCGAAGGCATGGCCGAAGGACTCAGAGAAGTGGCCGCCCTGCCCGACCCGGTCGGAGAAGTCACCCGGATGTGGACGAGACCCAATGGACTGCGGGTGGGAAAAACGCGCATTCCGTTGGGTGTCATCGGCTTTATATACGAATCCCGTCCCAACGTAACCGTGGATGCCGCAAGTCTCTGCCTGAAATCAGGCAACGCCGTTATTCTGAAGGGGGGATCCGAGGCCATTCACTCCAATATATTCCTCGCCGGCCTTCTCCAGGAAGCCCTTGAGGAAACCGGGCTTCCCCGGAACGCCGTCCAGGTGATTCCCAGCACAGACAGGGAAGCGGTTGGGATCCTCCTCGGCCTGGAAGACCTGGTGGATATTATTATCCCGAGGGGAGGAGAAGGACTCATCCGTTTTGTCACCAGTCGTTCCCGTATCCCTGTGCTGAAGCATTACAAGGGAGTGTGCCACGTGTATGTGGACCGATACGCGGACCTCAAAATGGCAGAAGAGATCTGTTTCAACGCCAAGGTCCAGCGTCCGGGGGTCTGCAATGCCATGGAAACGATGCTTGTCCATGAAGGTATTGCCGGAGAATTCCTTCCCCGTATGATCGCTCGCTTTCATGAAGCGGGTGTGGAACTACGAGGATGTCCGAAGACTGTTGCGTTTGCACCGGACATTTTACCAGCGGCTGAAGACGACTGGCCCCGGGAATTCCTGGGACTGGTCCTGGCGGTGAAAATAGTATCCAGCATGGATGAGGCCCTCGACCATATTGCTCAATACGGCTCCAATCACACGGAGGCAATTGTCACCGATGACTACCGCAACGCCCAGCGTTTCCTCGCTGAAGTAGATTCTTCTGTAGTCCTGGTCAATGCTTCAACCCGCTTCAACGACGGGAATCAATTGGGGCTCGGCGCCGAAATCGGCATCAACACGTCCAAGCTCCACGCATTCGGGCCAATGGGGCTCGAGGAGTTGACCACCACAAAGTTCATTGTCTACGGACAGGGGCAAATACGGCAGTGAAAAAAACGGCCACACCGAAAATCGGCATCCTTGGCGGGACCTTTGATCCGGTCCATTTCGGCCATTTGCGCACCGCAGAGGAAATCGGCCAGGAACTGGGACTTGAACGGGTATACCTCATTCCCGCGGCTTCGCCTCCCCACAAGATGCATGACCCCGTCACCCCTTTTGACCATCGCCTGGCCATGGTTCGGATGGGCGTCCGGGAATCAACGTTGCTGGAAGCCCTGGATCTCGAAGGGAGAAGAGCCGGGCTGTCTTACTCATCTGATACACTGCAAGAACTCAAGTCGCGATTCGGGATGAACGCGGAGATCTTCTTTCTCGTGGGGAGCGACGCATTCCTTGAAATCAGGACATGGAAAAGGTACCGAAAGCTCTTTGACTATGCTCACTTTGTGCTCATCCCCAGAGCCGGCTACGACCTGGAAACGCTGCACCATTTTATTGTGGGACTCGGGCAATCCGTAAAAAAACAGCAGGACAAAAATGTTTATACCATGCCTTCTGGAAATCATGTTATGATTTATCAATCCACGCTGATGGATATTTCAGGGACGGGCATAAGGGATATGGTACGCAGGGGCAAATCCATCACTTTTCTTGTGCCGGAGGCTGTCCGGACCTATATTCTCAGAGAGGGGCTTTACCGATTTCATGAAGACCATAGATAAGGCCAGGCTGTGCCTCCAGGTGGTAGGGGAAAGAAAGGCCCTCTCCCCTGTCTTGCTGGAAGTACGGAAACTCAGTTCCATTACCGACTATTTCCTTGTTGCAAGCGGGAACTCCAGCCGCCAGGTGCAGGCCATCGTCCGCCACGTTACCCGGCGATTGAAAGAAAGCGGATTCAGGTTATACGGCATTGAAGGAGAGCAAGAAGGACACTGGGTCCTCATGGACTATGGTGATGTGGTCATCCATATCTTCTACCAGCCGTTCCGGGAATTTTATGACATCGAAGGCCTGTGGGTGGAAGCCCCCAGGATCCGCCCGGCTGCTGAAAAAAACGCCAGGGCCGAACAGTGAAGTCCAGGAAGCCCATTCTCCGGCTGGGAGCCTTGATGGTGACACTGGTGCTTCTCCTGGTGCCCCCCGCTCCTTTTCTTTCAAATGCCCGGGCGCTCTCCATTGACGAGGAATTGATCCTGGGGAAAAAATTCCTCGCAGAGATTCGAAAGCATCATGTTCTTCTGGACGATGATTATGCCAATGAATACCTCAACAGTCTCGGGCAGTATCTCCTGCAGTCAGTAAAGACAAGGCCCTTTCCCTTTCACTTCCATATTATCAAGGACAATACCCTCAACGCGTTTTCCGCCCCGGGAGGGCAGATTTTCTTTTATGCAGGGCTCATCGGGATCATGGACAACTGTGACATGCTTGCGGGGGTCATGGCCCATGAAATCGGGCACTCCACGGCACGGCACCTCTCCAAGCGCATCGAGCAAAATAAAAAAATCGGTCTCGCAACCATAGCCGGGATCCTGGCAGGAGCCTTTCTCGGCGGAGTCGCCGCAAACGCGCTGATCACCGGCTCCATGGCGGCGGGGATCCAGGCCCAACTCCATTATAGCCGCGAAGACGAGCGCCAGGCGGATCAACTCGGTTTCAAGTATGCGACAGCCGCCGGTTTTATCCCGTCCGCCTTGACCGCGGCACTCAAGAAAATCAGCCAGGGAAACTGGATGGACACGTCCAAGATGCCACCCTACCTTCTCACGCACCCCACGGGCCCGGAGCGGATGGCGAACCTGGATAATATGGCTCAGCGGTTTAAACCCGGCCCCCCAACCGAGCAAGTCAGGCGTTTCCGGGCCCGTTTTTCTGTCTTCAAGACCGTCATTCGTGCCACCTGCCTTGACTCCTATGAGGCGGAGAGGTTCTTTCAAGAAGCGCTGAAAAGACACCCTGCGGCGGTCATGCCCCACCTTGGACTGGGGATTGTGTACATGAATAGATCCGAATACTCCGCCGCTGAAGACCACCTTCAGGCGGCGCTCCGGCGAGCGCCCCGTTCTCTTTTGATCCTCAAAACCTTAGGAAGAGTCTATCAACTGAAAGGGAAAACCCGGGATGCCATCACGATTTTCAAAAAAGCACTGCGCCTGAAACATGATGATCCCGATACCCTTTTCAGGCTGGCATTATCCTATGAAGATCTGGAAGCATATGGCGAGGCAATCGGGATTTTGAGGCGCCTGGCCTCATTCAGTCCCACGAAAAAAGAAGTCTACTATCATCTTGGGATATCGTATGGGAGATTGAACCGGCTGGCCCTCGCCCACTTAAACTTCGGGCGCTACTTTCAGGCCAGCGGCGAGAGGCGAAAAGCCGGGTTCCATTTCAACAAGGCCAGGGAGCTTGCACAGGGAGATCCCGCACTCATGAGGGAAATCACGAAGGCCATGGGGAAGAAACGTCAGGAAAAGTAGCTCTTGTTACTTCTTACTTCTTTATCTGTGCGGTAAAGCTCCCGGCGATGAAGCTTTTCATCTCATCCGGGATGCACAGATAAATCTTCCCCGGTAACTCCTGTCCTTTCCGCTTCCCGAACTGGAGAAACATCGCATAACCTCTCATCCAGATCTTGGTTTCCGGAAGATCCTTCCCCGTCTCTTTCCATTTCATATGGATATGGGGGCTCCCAAAGCCGGATTCTGTTGCGTACTCGAAAATCCTGTTTTCCGGAATTTCTCCCTTTTTCAGGAAAAGAAAAATCATGAAGGCATGGTCAGGGAAGAAATCTTTTCCATCCCGCAGGGTCAGGATACCGTGTTCAAAAATCGCCTTGTCAATGGTGACCGGATCGCCGTGGATCATGCCGCCCACCGGTCCTGACGGGATCGAGACTCCCTTCAGGTCCATTTTCCAACCAGTTCCCGTACCGGAAGACGCATTCTCCAGTTCATGCAGCTTGTTTCCTGCCAAGGGCTGTCCGAGCGCCATGGCCCTCCGAAGATCTTTTTTTGCTTTGGCTCGATTGCCGGTCGCGTCGTAAACAAGGGCGCGATTATAGAGCACGTCGCCATCCGCCGGCGAGACCTTGAGGGCACGGCCAAAATCTGCAAGGGCCAGGTCTGTCTTCCCCATGAAAAAGTAAGCATTGCCCCTGTTGCAATAGGCATCTACAGCCTTGGGATTGAGCTTGATCGCTGCGCTGAAATCCTGAATCGCCTCTTTGTACATGCCCTTTGCAGAATACACAAGCCCCCTGTTGTAATAGGCATCCGCAAATTCCTTTTTCAGATGAATGGCCTGCGTGTATTCCTCAATGGCCTTCTCCAGCTCCAGATGTGCCCCATACAACCAGGCCCGATCATAATGGGCATCCGCGTCCCCAGGTTTTTTCTTGATGCGTGTTTCAGTTTTTTTCACGACATCGTCATACATCACCACAGCAACCTGGAGCTTTTCCCGGGCGTCACTCCTGAGCACGAGGTGCTTTTCACCGCTTCCTCCCTGCACAGCGGCTTTGAACTTGGGTTTCAGGAAACGGGGTTTTCTTGCCTGCTGCCTCTTCAATATGCCCGGGCTTTTCCTTTTTCGCAGGGTTTGGGTATGCAACTGCTTGAGCCGTGCAAACTGCTGCTGTTTCCAGCCTCTCTCCGCGGCATTCTTCGCCACAAAAACAATAGCCGCAAGACAAAAAATACCGACAATGATAAGAATAATGACAACGAATACATTGGTCTTCACCGGTGGAAAATGCTCTACGGTCGCCCCGTCACCTACTGCCAGGCCTTCAATCTGCCACTTGCAGAACATGCACCATGCCCATGGCGCGTAGAGATTGAGTGTAACCGTATTCAGAATCCAGGTGATGATCGATATCTTGAGAAATGCCCCGAAACTTCCACCGAAAGAAGTCTCCTCGCCGCCGTATCTTGTGTGTTCCTCTTTCCACGCGTAGAACCGGTAAATGCCCCAGAAATAATAGAGCCCAAGCGTGATCATGGGCAGAAGAAGAAGATGGATAAGATAAAAAAGGAAAAGTGATCCACCGGATCCGTTGAACTGGCTCGGTTTTCCTCCGACCATCGTGTTGCCGGCGCGCCAGTCAAAATATTTGCAGAAGGCCCAGGGGCCATAGATACCGAATGTCACAAGGGTGAGCAGTCCCTGCACAACGATAAGACCAAAGAGCTGTCCCCCGGTCCCCTGGAAAGAAACTTCTTTCCCATTGATCAGCGTGTGAGAAGCCTTCAGTTTCAGGAGCCGGACCCATGCCCAGGCGGAATAGATTCCGAAGGTAATGATTCCCAGGAGATACAGGTGTATAAAAACGGTACCGAAATACTGCCCGCCTGTTCCCTTGAATTCACAGTTCCCTTTGGCCATAAGAAACCTCCACAGAGAATTTTCTAATCTATCGGCCAAAGGAATCTTTTTCTTTAGACAATTTACTCCAGATATTCCGTTCTTACCGGGGAGAAAACCTCTACGACCACTGCATCCTCCAGGACTTCAGCACTGTGCACCACATCGCCTTTGACGCACCAGCTATCTCCCGCTTCAGCCTGAAATTCCTGCTCCTCAATGACGAAACGCATCTTCCCGCTCACGAGGTAGCCGGTCTGTTCATGGGGATGGGCGTGCGGAGGGAGCGAAGCTCCTTTAGCGATCCTGAACTCACAGAGCAGGGTCTTTTCTCCGTGGACCAAGGGTTTCATCATGATCCCCTCCGCCAGAGTCCTATAGCCATTGTTTTTCTTGTTGTAGAACATCTGATCCTCCTTTTTATCAATGTCTCGTCCGCGCAGGTACTCGATTATTTTTCGGTCAGGAGGAGGAAACGGGAATCTTTCCAGTGCCCCAGGCGCAATCCACTGGATGGCGTCACTCTGCAATGGCTTCGGATCCCCTCCCAGCAGGACACACTGAAAAACATGAAGGGTTATGGATCTATCGTCATAGGTATGATCAACGGTGAGGCAATGATCTTGTACCCTGATCTTGATGCCAAGCTCCTCAATCAGTTCTCTTTCAAGGCATTGTTCAAGTGATTCCCCGGTCTCCCTTTTTCCTCCCGGGAACTCCCACATGCCGCCCAGGTGGCTCCCTTTTCGGCGCCTGGATATCAGGATCTTCCCGGAACGAAACAGCAATCCCGCGGTCACCTCATAATGGGGCCTTTTCGTGGAATTATTCACGCTCCATTACTTTCAGCCGCAGGCGCAAATAGGCGTTCTGCGCTTCTTCATTGTCCGGGGCAAGATCCACGACCTTCTTGTATGCCTCCAGGGCCCCGGAGAAGTCTCCATATTTTTCCCGCAGCTTTGCCAGATCCATGAGCAGGTGCACATCTCTAGGCCGGATTTTGAGTATGCGCTCCATCTCCGCCATAGCCATCTTTTCCGCCCCGGTTTTCAGGTATGCAACCACCAGGTAATCCCCCAACGCATCCGCATCGGGATGTATTTTCAGTCCTTTCTCCAAAACAGGTATCAAGCTCTTGTACGCCCCCTTGTCAGTCATGTATTCGGCCACAGAGAGATAGAGATCCAGATCCTTCACCCCCAACTTCGTAAGCGCCAAGGCCTCGCTGTATGCCTTGTCCACCATTTTCAGCCTTTTGTATATATCCAGCAGGATGCTGCGTGTTTCCGTATCCCCGGGATGTGCTTTTTCGTATCCCTCCAGACTGGGCAGGGCCTTTTTCAGATTCCCCGCTTCATATTCAAGGATACCTAAATTATATCTTACCGTTTGATTCTTGGGATTGATGGAAAGGATCCTGCGGTAAACATCAATCAGCGCTTTCTTCTCGCCTCGTCTGTCAAGTACCTGTGCCAGAAGGAAGAGGGCTTCAAGGGATTTTGGTCTTTTTTTCAGTACCCGGGTGAGAACCGCTTTCGCTTTTTTCCACTCTTTCCCGTCAATCAGATCCTGGGCAAGTTTCATCCGGCCGTCCAGATCGCCGGGGCTGAGGGCCAGGGCCTTTTCCAGGTAAAAACGTGCTTTTTTCTTCCCGCCGGTCTTCTCGTAGAGATAGGAAAGGTTATAAAAAAGGTTGCTGTCTTTCGGATCCAGATCAGATGCCTTCTTATAGAACGAAATGGCTTTCCGGTATTGCCCTACCTTTGCCCAGAGATAGCCAAGTTTATTGCAAATCAGCAGCTTCTCTTTTGGGGGGATACCATTCAGAATCGCTTCATACTGCTTTGCCGCCGACTTTAATTTCCCCTGTTTCTCAAGGGTCTCCGCCAGTTGAAATCGCAGATCGGCATCCTTGGGATCCAGACTCACCAGCCTTTTCAATACCGAAACCATCCCCTTTTTGTTCGATGCGGCACGGTAGGTCTCGAGGAGGGCGAGGAGGGCATTCCGGTCCCGGGTATTCCCGGAGGTCTTTTCAAGCATTGCCGCGGCTTTTTTCCACTTTCCCTGGGCCCGGTATTCCTCCAGCAACTTCTTTTTCAGACGCTCATCATCAGGGAACATGGCACACGCCTTTTGAAGGACCTGGAGCCGCTGATTCTTGTCAATGGTCCTGCTTGCCTTGTCAAGCCAATCATCCACGTATGGCTTGATGTCCATGGTAAACTCACCCAGATCCTGGTTCCGGTATTTTATTTTCACAACAAAATGGCAGTATTGAAACATATCCTGATGCGGCATCAGGCGAAATAACACTTCCTCCTGATACCGGAGTGCTTCCGCATCAAAACCGGAGGAGACCAATCGGATATGAAGGTTGAGAGGAATGCTGGTGGAAACTTTGAGAATCCTGACTCGATCCTTCGGGTGGAAGGCCATTTTGTCGCCCGGAATCAACTGCCTTGGCTCCCCGTTGACAAGAATCAGGAGAGAGTTTAATTGCGGGGGAACCAGGTAGAGGCCATAGTAAAGCCATCCACCAGTACCCAAGGCCGCTGCAATCAACAAGACCGCAATCCAGGTTCCTGACCGAGCCCTGGTTTTTCTTTTGTCCCTTCTCTCGTTGATCAATGCAGAGCAACCCCGTGCAGTAGCTTACGCGCGTTTCATCCGCACCCCGTTTTTCCGTCCCTTTCTTGCCTGTCCAGCTATCTTTCCCTCCCAGAGAAGAAGAACGGGACTGGCAACAAAAATGGACGAGTATGTCCCCACGAGAATCCCAACCAGCATAGCAAAGGCGAAATCATGGATAACTCCGCCGCCCAGCACAAACAGGGCTGCCACGACCACCAGGGTCGTGCTCGAAGTCAGAATAGTCCTGCTCAGGGTTTCATTAATACTCTCGTTCATAACTTCCCCGAACGGGCGTCTTCGAAAACGCCGGACATTCTCCCTGATGCGGTCAAATACGATAATCGTATCATTCAGTGAATAGCCCACGATGGTGAGGAAAGCGGCAATAATGGCAAGAGAAATTTCCCTGTCCGTTAACGCGAAGGCCCCAACGGTAATGGTGACATCATGAATAAGGGCAAAAATGGCCCCTAAGGCATACTTGAGATTCAAAAACCAGCACAATCCAAGGGTAACAATGATCGCGATAATGATGAGCCAGGTTACGCTGACCCCGAAACTGGAGGTCATATAGACCACAAAAGCGAGAGAAAGGGCCATAATGATACTCATCATCCATTTGAGCTCAAACCTGCCGGAAATGTATATGGCGATGAAGAGAATAGCGTAGAATATGGCGAAGAGGGCCTTTTGCCTCAGGTCCTTTCCCACCTTGGGCCCGACCATCTCCACCCGCCTGATATCAACGCTCTTCCCAAAAGCTGCATCAAGAGCGCTCTTTACCCGATCGCTCAAACCGGTCAATTCCACGTCGGTCTTCCTTACCCTGATGAGATACTCGGAAGCCGATTTTTCTCCGAACTGTTGTATAATGCTATCCTGAAGATTGATCGGTTTTAACGCGTTTTTGATCTCACCGGGAGAACGGATCTGGTCCAGTCGCACCTGAATCAATACACCACCCGTAAAATCCACACCGTAGTTGGGCCCTCCCCGCCATACCAGGAGCAAAATCGTGGCAAGGATAAGCACTCCTGACAGCAGAAATGCCCACCTTCGGTTCCCGACGAAATTGATATTTATGCCCGGCTTAATGAATTCCATTGAGTATCCCAACCTTTCATAATGATGCTTATTCCAATTCGCATTCAAGCGCTACCGGCGTTGGCCGCGTCGCAGACTCCTCGACGTACGGTAAATGTACGCCTCCGTCGTCTACTCCTTGCCGCCTTGGTTTCATCTTGAATGCAAAATGGAATTAAATGCTGACTTTTTTCATCCGCTTTACAATATAAAGGTAGTCAAAAACAACCCTTGTTACAAAGATCGCCGTAAACAAGCTGGCAATGATACCGATGCTCAGGGTGACCGCAAAGCCCCGCACCGGACCTGTTCCAAACTGAAAGAGCACAAGGGCCGCGATCAGGGTGGTCACATTAGCATCCAGGATCGTCACAAGGGCCTTCCCATACCCTCCTTCGATGGATGCCCTTGGAGGTTTCCCGAGTCGAAGTTCCTCCCTGATCCGTTCAAAGATGAGGACATTCGCGTCAACCGACATACCAATGGTCAAAATAATCCCGGCGATGCCCGGCAGAGTAAGGGTAGCCCCGAAAAAGGCAAGGCCGGACATGATCAGTACCACATTCAAGATCAGGGCGACATCCGCGATAACGCCGCTCAGGCCATAGTACAAGGCCATGAAAAGAACCACCAGAATCCCACCGATGATTGTTGATTTGAATCCTTTCTCGATGGAGTCTTTTCCCAGGGAGGGCCCAACCGTCCGTTCTTCCAGGATCTTTACGGGAGCTGGCAACGCCCCTGCCCGGAGCACGATGGCGAGATCTCTCGCCTCGTCCATTCCAAACCTTCCCGTAATCTGGGCCCTTCCGCCCGAGATCTTATCCTGGATGACCGGGGCCGAATAGACTTTGTTGTCAAGGACAATGGCCAATCTTTTCTTGATATTCTGACCGGTTATATTTTCAAAAAGCCTTGCGCCACGGGAATCAAAGGCAAGGGAGACATAAGGTTCATTGTACCGGCTGTCAATCTGCACCCGCGCATCGGTAATATATTCCCCGGTCAGCAGGGTCCGTTTCTTCAGAAGGAAGGGGATCCTTCTCCGCTGGCCTGTCTTCCGGTCGATAGAAGTTTCATAAAGAATTTCATCGCCCGGCGGAATGTGGCCCTTCAGCGCCTCATCCACGCTATGGTCCTCATCAACCAGCTTGAATTCCAGGAGTGCCGTTTTCCCAATGAGTGCAATAGCCCTCTTCGGGTCCTTGATACCCGGCAGTTGAATAAGGATACGGTGCCCCTCCTGGGGGCGAATATCCGGTTCGCTCACTCCAAACTGGTCAATACGGTTCCGGATCGTTTCGAGTGCCTGATCCACCGCCATCCTCATGATCCGGTCCCGTGCCTTCTGAAGGAACATCAGGTGAAAAACGGGTTTTCCTTCCTCGTAACTGGGTGTCCCGGGATCAAAGTCGGGATAATTTGCCCGAAACATTTCCCGAAAGGCAGTTGCATCTTCATCACGCATCAACTTGAGAGAAATGCCCTCCTTGCCCAGACGCTTGAGCTCAAGATACCTGATCTTGCTCTTTCGGAGGTCATGTTTCAGTTCCTCCACCACCCGTTCCAGATTACTTTCCACTGCCTTGGTTGCCTCTACTTCCAGGTTCAAGTGTATTCCTCCCTGGAGGTCCAGGCCAAGATGTATCTTGTCTTGCGGGAGAACGTTCGACCACCACGGGGGAAGATTTTTTGTCAACGAAGGCATCAGATACACCAATGCAACAACGACCACTAATGCAACAATTCCTGCTCGTATGCCCAGATTCTTTGACACCGGTGAATTACTCCCATGAATGAAAAATTTGACACCTCTGGATATTGATCCGTTCTTTCAGAATCATTCCATAACCAACACGGTCTTCTTGCTCTGCTACTGCGTACTCTTATTTAAAATTCCAGAGATGGAACCGCGAGAGACCTTTACCCTTACCTTTGGAGCTATTTCCATGGTGACCACGTCATCAGCAATTCCTGTGATAACACCGTGGAGCCCACCGGAACTGACCACCCGGTCCCCCTTTTTTATGGCCGAAAGCATCTGTTTGTGCATCTTTGCCTTCTTCTGTTGCGGACGGATAAGCAAGAAGTAGAATATCACGAACATCAATATCAGGGGGATAAAGGCCCCGAGGCTTCCGCCCTGGCCGCCACCTCCTGATCCACCTTGACCCATTGCATATGCGAGAAAATGCATGACAAAACCTCCTCAATTGTTTCGTTGAACGCCTGTGTTCCCGGGCCTCAATGCCCACCGCACACCCGGCTATTCAATCGTTAAACTCCCCTCTTTCATTTCCTTCCAGCGCTTCGTAGAACGCCTTTTTAAATTCTTCCACACGTCCGTGTTTGACGGCTTCCCTCAACCCCGCCATCAAGCGCGCATAATAACGGAGATTATGGATGGTATTCAATCTGTAAGCCAGCAGTTCCCTGGCCAGGAACAGGTGCCTCAAATACGCCCGTGAAAAATGGGTGCAGGTATAACAGTCACACTGATCATCAACGGCCCGCTCATCATCCATGTATTGCGCATTCTTGATGGTGATGCGGCCATGGGTGGTGAAAAGGGTGCCGTTTCTGGCGTTCCGGGTGGGCATCACGCAATCGAACATGTCCACCCCGAGTGCTACTGATTCCACCAGATCCTCGGGCGCTCCCACCCCCATGAGATAAACCGGCTTGTCCTCGGGAAGCATTTGAATGGTTTCCCGAATAACGTGAAGCCTTGTATCCCGGTCCTCCCCCACTGCCAGTCCGCCAAGGGCGTACCCGTCGAACCCGAGCCGCACCAGATCATGCGCACTTTTTTCTCTGAGATCCGGGTAGACTCCTCCCTGGACAATCCCAAAAAGCGCCTGCGCTTCCCCTGCCAAGTGTGCCCGGCACCGCTCAGCCCATCTGCTGGTCAATGCAACCGACCGTTGGACGTATTCATATTCCGCAGGATAGGAAACACATTCATCAAAGGCCATAACAATATCTGAGCCCAGTGACTGCTGGATATCCATGGCCTGTTCAGGACCGATAAAATGCCTGGACCCATCCAGGTGAGACTGAAAAACAACGCCCTCTTCTGTGATGTTCCGCAGTTTCGCGAGACTGTAAACCTGAAAACCCCCGCTGTCTGTAAGAATGGGGCCATCCCACCCCATGAACCTGTGCAAACCTCCCAGGCGTTCGATGAGTTTATGTCCCGGCCGCAGATACAAGTGATACGTATTGGCGAGAATAATCTCCGTTCCGGTTTGCCGCAATTCATCAGGGCTCACCGCCTTTACGGAACCTTGCGTCCCCACAGGCATAAAAACAGGCGTTCTGAATTTGCCATGGGTGGTTGCGATCTCGCCGAGTCTTCCCCTGCAGCCCTCCCCCTTCTGTAAGATCCTGAACTCCAAGAACGTTTCTCTTTTCGTAACCGTTCACAGGTGCAGGGTCCAACATTCAGGGTTCAGGACGAAAAAGGGATTGAAGCCCCGAAGCCTTCATCGAGCCCCTGAACCCGTGAACCCTTCCCTCTTTTCAAAGAATGAGCATGGCATCGCCATAGCTGTAAAAACGATATTTCTTCCGGATAGCAGACGCATATACCTCCTGAATCACCTCCAGGCCGGCAAAGGCCGCCACCAGGAAAAGCAGTGAGCTTTTCGGGAGATGAAAATTGGTGATAAGCCCGTCCACCACCTGGAAAGAAAAACCCGGCGTCACCATCAAGTCCGTCATCCCTTCTCCGGGTTCCACGCTTCCATTTTCCAGGGCCGCTGTCTCAAGCGCCCTCACCGCTGTTGTTCCCACTGCAATGACACGCCGTCCGGAATCCTTGCATTTCCTGATTTCCCTGGCCACACCCTCTTCAACCCTGTAATACTCGGCCTCCAGCTTGTGGTCTCTGATGTCAGCGGCATGAACCGGTTGAAATGTCCCGTAACCCACATGCAGCGTGATTGAAACGACCCTGATATCCCTTTTTTGCAGCCTTTCCAGCACGTCCTCGGTGAAATGAAGACCGGCTGTGGGAGCCGCCACAGCGCCGTCACGCTTCGCGTACACTGTCTGGTATCGTTGCCGGTCAACGGCCGCATGAGCGTCATCCGGCCGTTTGATGTATGGAGGGACCGGCATTCGGCCATTTTCCCGAAGAAGATCCAGCACCGACTCCGCGCCTTCAAATTGAATCAGCATCTTTCCATCATCAAACAGGTGCTGAACTTTTCCGCTCCCTCCCCCTTGAAAAAACAAAAAGCTTCCAACCTTCGGTCGCTTGGATGCTTTGCAGAGGCACAGCCTTTCCCGATCATTCTTGGCGCCGTTTCTTCCCTGATCCAGCACAAGGATCTCCACCCGACCACCGCTTTCTTTCCGTCCCTGCAGCCTGGCAGGAATCACCCTGGTATCATTGACTACCAGCGTGTCGCCGGGATTGAGAAGATCGGGAAGGTTAAAAAAATAACTATCCTCACTCACCTTCGTCTGGCGATTCAGCAAAAGCAGGCGGGAACGATCACGTTCGGGGGCCGGCACCTGGGCAATCAGTTCGGCCGGCAATTCATAGTCATATTCTTCAAGACGAAACATCTAAAAATACTCAAAGAAAGAAGATTAGACAACTTCATGTCTAAAGTCAAATGATTTTGTGTCTATTACAATCCAAAACCGGAATGCAAAAGCTAGGCGTCCCGGGACCCATGCCCATAGTAATGGTCCGGGATCCAAGGTGTCAATAGAAAGGGACACGGGATTCATATAG
>JAFDGR010000057.1 GCA_019309145.1 Deltaproteobacteria bacterium
GAGGAAAACCGCAAGATCAGACCCGTGGCTCAGGGCCTGCTTTTTGGGAGTGATCTTTCCCGGGAGGCCGTGAAAATCGCTGGAAAAAATTGTGCTTCCTTGCCCTTTGGAGAAAAAATCCACTGGGAAGCCGTGCCGATCGAAAACATCACGGTGCCCGAAGGAAGCCTCATCGTTTGCAATCCCCCCTATGGCATGCGCCTCGGGGACAAAAAAAAGGCGGCTCTGCTGTACAGGAGGCTCGGTAATGTCCTCAAGAAACAATGCAGCGGGTCAACGGCATTCATCTATATAGGCGACCCGTTGCTGGCCAGGGAATTCGGCATGAAACCTTCTCTGAAGCGGTCCTTGCCCAACGGTCCCATAGAAGGGAAACTCTGCCGGTTTGACGTATTCCCGCAAGGGCACTCCTGATAATCCAGCAGGCCTTCCCCGAAACCAAGCCCTACTCTCCACCGGGCTTCCCGGTCTCCTGCGTAACCCAATCAAGAAAAGGCCTGTATCCTTCCAGTATGGGCAGCGTCACTATGCAGGGACATTCATAGCTGTGCATGGATTTGACCTTCTCGATCAAAGCATCTACCAGATCCTCTCGCGTCTTTGCCACGATGATCCCTTCCGTATCTTCCTGCATCTTTCCTTCCCACCAGTATATGGAATGGACAGGATGAATAATGTTCGCACAAGCGGCAAGACGCGCGGACACCAGACTCCGACCGATGGCCCTCGCTTCATCCCTATTGCCTGCAGTGATGTACACAAAACGGATATCCATTGATTTTCCTCCTTTTTCCCGGATCTTTCTGCTATCATGCAGATGTTCCCGGAGATGTCAAACCCCCTTTTCCCTTGACCGTTTCTTCTTGTTTCCCTATACTTCATTTCCGTTCGATCAGCCGTGAGCCCAGGCACCATGGCGGGGGTTCAAAGCACGGCAGCACCTTTGCAATAAAACCCACAAACAGGTGAGGAGGTTCTTTATGGGAAAAGTTGGCATTATCGGCGTGGGCCAGAGTGCCTTTGTCAGAGGATATCCCGGCTCCATCCGGGAACTTGTCTTTGAAGGATTCAAGGAGGCCATGAAAGACGCGGACATTGCAGTGAAAGACATTGATGCTTCCATTGTCTGCTCCGCGCCGGAATATGACAAGCAGCGTTCCCCCGCAGGTGTCTTTGCGGAATACCTGGGGCTCACACCGCAACCTACTTTTTATCTCGAGAGCCTCTGTTCTTCAAGCAGTACGGGCCTCAAGACGGCCTATGCCCTGATACAATCAGGGCTCCATGACGTGGTGGCGGTGATCGGCTTCCAGAAAATGTCGGAGATTTCTTCCGCCGAATCCCAGGAACGCATGGGACGGGGTGCCGATATCCAGTGGGAAAGTCCGTTCGGAACCATGATGCCCGCCTATTACGCCATGTATGCCAGGGCCCACATGGAGAAATACGGCACCAGCCCTGAAGACCTGGCATTGATTCGAGTGAAGGCCGCAACCTACGGTCAGATCAACGAGAAAGCGGTCTACCGCAAACCGGTAACGCTGGAACAATTCTCGGATCCCGAGAGCCCCATGTCAGGGCCCGTGGCAAGTCCCCTCCGGGTGGGAGACTGCTGTGCCAACGCCGACGGCAGCTCATGCCTCATCGTCGCAAACGAAGAAAAAGCAAAGGCCTTCAGCAAGAAACCGGTCTGGATCCTGGGGATCGGAGCGGCCTCCACTGCGGTCAATCTTGCGGGGAGAGACCTCTTCACCGGGCTGACCGTTGCCGAGCAGGCCGGGGAACAGGCCTATAAAATGGCAGGCGTCACCCCTAAAGACATTCATGTAGCCGAAGTTCATGACTGCTTCACCATCGCCGAGATGATGGCCTACGAGAACCTGGGATTTGCCAAGCCCGGAGAAGGGAAAGAGCTGATCCGTGCCAAGGAAACCTACAAGGAGGGAAGCATCCCCATCAATGTGGACGGCGGCCTCCTTTCCAAGGGCCATCCAATAGGTGCCACCGGGGGGTCCCAAATCAGGACCATCGTCCTCCAACTCAGGGGAGAAGCCGGTGACATGCAGGTCAAGGATCCCGAAATAGGTCTTGTGCACAATATCGGCGGGGTCGGTCTTTACGGAAACGTCACCATCCTGGGGAGGTAATCTACATGGCGAAGAAAAAGGAAATGGATACCAGATTCAGTAAATTCGGGACAGTGAGCTTTACCGCCATCACAAAGGTCAATGACTTCATCGACTATCTCGAAGAAGGAAGAGTCATGGCAACGCGCTGCAAGGACTGCGGCCTCGTCTTCTTTCCTCCCAGGGCGGACTGCTACCGGTGCCTGGCAAGTAATATGGAATGGATCGAAATCTCAGGAACCGGAAAGCTTGTCACGTACAGCAAACTGGAATACGCACCCATTGGATTCGGGGATGATCTCCCCTACGCGATAGCCTTGCTGGATTACGGTGATTACAAGGTATTCGGAAGAATCGCCGGGGATGTGCCCGAGGAAGAGATCAAAGTCGGCATGGACATGAAGACCGTTGCCAACACGTTACCCAACGGCCAGTTAAACTACGTGTTTGAGAAGGCCTGAAACCCTTCCCGGGGCTCACCAGCGAGGAACGGAGGATGGTATCTGCCGGTCCATCCAATCCGGAATGGATGGAAATTTCCATTCACGCAGATCCGGTAGCCCACGAGGCCCTCTCTGCCGTGCTCTTTAGCCTGGGATGTACCGGTATGGTCATGGACAACTGCGGTGACGGTATTGTCAAGGCCTATTTTCCGATCCCGGACAAACCCGAAGAGACCCGGGAAACCATGTTGTCATCCATCCGGGAACTGGCCCATCACTTTCCCCACATGTCTCCTCCCGAAATCCTGTTTACCTCCATGCAGGACCAGGACTGGGGCAAGAACTGGCGGCAGTTCTTTCGCACCGAACGGGTCACCCCGTTTCTTACCATCGTGCCTGCCTGGGAATCCGTTCCCGAGGAGACCGGTGCCGCGGTCATTCGCATGGATCCGGGCCCGGCTTTCGGTACCGGGAAACACCCGAGCACCCGCCTTTGCCTCCGGGCCATGGAACTGGCAGCCAAACCTTCCTCATGGAACCTGCTTGATGTGGGCACGGGAAGTGGAATCCTGGCCATCTACGGGTCCATGCTCGGGGCAAAAAAGATCAAGGCCCTTGACATTGATGAGGATGCCCTTCATTGGGCTGAAAAGAATATCCGTTTGAACGGCCTGGGAGAGCAGGTTGAATGCAGTTCCAGGCCCCTTGCCGCATTGAAGGATCACTTTTTCATGGTGACCGCCAACCTGATCCTGCATACCATCCTGGACCTGATGGGCCATTTTTCACAGGTGGTGAAACCAGGGGGATGGTTGATCCTGTCGGGACTGCTGGAAGACCAGATCGACCTCGTGAATCCTTCTCTCGAAGAGTGCGGGTTCATCCGTGAAAAAACACTTTCTCAGGAAGACTGGGCCTGCCTTCTCGCCCGGAAACCCGGCTGAGGAAAAACCGGTGCGCCGCTTTTTCGTGGAAAAAATACCCGCAACTGAAGGCCTTGTAACTATTTCGGGCCGTGAGGCAAGGCACATCACCCGCGTACTGAGGATGGGGCCGGGAGACCATTTTGTCCTCCTTGACCAGAGGGGTTTGCGGTATCAGGTGGTTATTCAATCGGTGCGCCAGGGAAACGTCATGGTTCTCCTGGAAAGACCGCTGCCGGCGCCTTCCACATCGCCGGTCGATATGTTCATTGGACAGGCCCTGCTGAAATCCAGTGCAATGGATGTCATGATTCAAAAGACAACGGAACTGGGCGTCAATTCCATTCATCCTTTTCTTTCGCAAAGGACCGTGGTCCGGCCTCGGGCCGACAAGCGAGGGAACAGGGTGAAGCGATGGCAGGATATCGCCATAGCCGCATCCAAGCAGTCGGACCGCACCCGGCCTCCTCATATCATGCCGGTGGTATCATTCGCGGAACTGCTCCAAACACCTTTTCCAAAACAGACCTTAAAAATCATTCTCTGGGAGGAAGAACAAAGCAGAGACCTCAAATCCCTGCTGCGATCGACCCTTGTGCAGGCAAAAGCGGTCCTGGCCCTTGTGGGACCCGAGGGAGGATTTTCCCGTCAGGAAATATCGCTCGCCCAAGAGGCAGGTTTTCTTTCAGTTTCATTGGGCCCGCACATCCTGCGAGCGGAGACGGCAGCCATTGCCGTAGCAGTTATTCTGGGCTATGAATCCATCAATCCGGAAGGGGAGGAAACAGCAACGTGAGTGCACACGAAAAATCCCTGACAGGCGTTCTGCCGCCTGTTCCCACACCCTTCGGTCCCCATGGAGAGGTGCATCACCGGGCCCTGGCCGACAATCTTCAACGCTGGAACACGTACCGATTGTCCGGGTACGTGCTCCTGGGTTCAAACGGGGAAACCGTCTATCTGACCCATGACGAAAAACTCGCTCTCCTTGAAACAGCGCGGAAGGCGATACCTCCCCACAAATGGATGATCGCCGGGACAGGAGGTGAATCGACCAGGGCGACCATCCAGCTCACCCGGCAGGCGGCGGAGAGAGGGGCTGACGCGGCCCTGGTCATCACCCCGCACTTTTACGGCGGAAAAATGACTGCCGAAGCACTGACCGGCCATTACTTCGCCGTTGCCGACGCCTCGACCATTCCCATCCTGATCTACAACGTCCCGAAATTCACCCACATTGATTTGGACAGTGAAACGGTCGCCCGCATGGCGGAACATCCCAATATCATCGGCATCAAAGACAGCGGCGGGAATATCTCAAAAATCGCTGATATGGTGCGCAGGACAGGGAAGGAATTTCATATACTGGCCGGGTCTGGAGGGTTTTTCTTTCCCGCCCTGGCGGTAGGCGCGGTGGGAGGGATCATGGCCGTGGCCAATATTGCCCCCCAACAGGTCCTGGACATCTATCACCTGTTCACGAAGGGCCTCATCAGTGAAACAGCCGAACTTCAGCGGAAGATAATCCCCCTCAATGGAGCAGTGACCGCCCGTTTCGGCATTGCGGGACTGAAAGCGGCACTTGATATGCTTGGCTATGATGGCGGCCCGGTCCGGCCTCCGCTCACGGAGCTGGACGCCAGGGAACGTGAGATGCTGCGTGCCATCCTGGTGGACGCGGAAATTATTCAGGCGAAATAATCTGCCCTTACCCCTCCATAAAATGACCGTTCATCTTTTCCTTCACGTCCTCCAGGATTTCAGAAAGCCAGAGCACATCATCGATGGAGAGGCGTCCTGTCTTGGTCGTTCCCTTTGAGCCATCCTTCTTGGTATAGGAACGGGGGCCGATCTGGAGTTTCGGATCCCCGTCGCCGTACCGGTAAATACTGAGCACAAGCCCGGTTTCATCGTTTTCCCATGATTCAAGCATCTGGTCCTTGGTTGCGTCGTATGCCATTTACGCCCCCCATCCGAATTCCGCCTGCTTGCCGAGCTCTTCCTCGATCCTCAGGAGCTGGTTGTACTTACAAATCCTTTCCGAGCGGCATAGGGAGCCCGTCTTGATCTGGCCGGTGCCGGTAGCCACGGCCAGGTCCGCGATAAAAGTGTCTTCCGTCTCTCCGGACCGATGGGAAATCACCGCATTCCAGCCCACCTTATGGGCCATCTGGATGGCCTCGAGGGTCTCGGTAAGGGTTCCGATCTGGTTCAGCTTGATGAGCACCGCATTGGCTGAACCTTCTTTGATGCCCCGCGCGATGCGCTTGGTGTTGGTGACAAAGAGATCATCCCCCACAATCTGGATGCGGTCACCCATTGCCTTGGTCATTTTGCTCCAGTTTTTCCAGTCATTCTCCGCAAGGCCGTCTTCTATGGAAACAATAGGATAGCGGTCCACCCAGTCCTGGTAAAACTCGATCATCTCTCTTCCCGTCCGCTTGGCACCGTCTGACTTGAAAAACACATATTTTCCATTTTTGTAGAAAGAAGACGACGCCGGATCCAGGGCCAGGGCCACATCTTTTCCCGCCCGGTAGCCGGCCTCTTTTATCCCGGCAAGGATCATTTCTATAACTTCCTCGTTTGACTGGAGGTCAGGGGCGAATCCTCCCTCATCTCCCACGGCGGTGGAATACCCCTTCGCCTTTAAAACCTTCGCAAGGGCATGGAAGACCTCGACGCTCATCCGCAGGGCCTCACGAAAGGTCTTTCCTCCAATGGGCATGATCATGAACTCCTGGAGGTCCACATTGTTGGGGGCGTGCATCCCGCCGTTAAGAATATTCATCATGGGCATGGGAATTCTGCACGCGTTGGTGCCGCCGATATACCGGTAAAGGGGCATGTAAAACGCGTCTGCCGCGGCCCTGGCTACGGCAAGGGAGACTCCCAGGATGGCATTGGCGCCCAGGTTGCTCTTGTTGGGTGTTCCGTCGAGCTCAATGAGTGTCTTGTCCACCAGGCGTTGATCTTCTGCCTCCATCCCCCTGAGGGCCGGGGCAATGACCTTGTTCACGTTCCTGACTGCCTGCTCAACGCCCTTTCCCCCAAACCTTTTTTTCTTTTTGTCCCTGAGTTCCACTGCCTCATACTTTCCGGTAGAGGCACCGGATGGAACCGCAGCCCTCCCGAAGCTCCCGTCGTCAAGTCCTACTTCCACTTCCACGGTGGGGTTGCCTCTGGAATCGAGGATCTCCCGCGCGTGGACGAATTCTATTTTTTCCATGCTCCCCTCCTTGCGTCACCGGCCCAAAAGGGCATCCCTATTTTTCTGAAGCGATTATGATTGAACAGGAATATAGTGGATTTACCGGCCTGTGACAAGGCAAAAGAGAAGCCCGGGGACATACCGCACCTCAAGAGCAGATGTTCGCAAAAATATCGCTCAAGGGCCTCCAGCGTGAATGCCTCGGGTTCGGGTCGATCTCCGGGCCGGATTCAAAACCAGGAGAACGGGACTAACCAATCACCCTCTTTATTTCCTCGATGAGCTCTTCCGGTTTCAGGGGTTTCGTCAAATGTCCTTGCGGCCCCACCTTCCCGGTGCTGGATCTGTCCAAGAGGCTCTTATAGTCTACTTCCTTTGAGATGGCGGTTATGATGATTACCGGAATATCTTTCAGGTCTTCATCCTTCTTCAATTCCTTGTACGTCAGCATCCCGCTTTTTTTAGGCATCATGATGTCAAGAAGGATGAGATCCGGTTTCTCCTCCCGCGCCTTAATGAGCCCCTCCAGACCACTATCCGCGGTGATGGGAATGAAGTCGTGGTCCTCCAGGATCTCTGCATAGAAGGTCAACACATCAGGCTCGTCATCTATTGCCAATACTTTCTTTTGCATAATACAATCCTCCGTAATCTATGGTTTCTCAATTATAGGGTTCTCCTCTTTCTTATTCCAAGGAGGGGCCCTGTCTTCCCCGTGTTGCAATAGCTCAATTCCCCGCGCTGATCCCCTCGAACCAGGCTCTGATCTCTTCATATCCATTTCCCTTCAAGGAATTCGTTTCCACAGGCCGTTGCTCCAGGGAATATCCTCTTTTTTTCAGAAAAAGCCTGCCCACCTGGAGCGCCACCTGCTCGTTTTCGTGCCTGAAACACCGGGAACGCGCCAGCAGCTCGGCGCACCTCGCTGCCCTGCTGACATCTGTCTCCCTTTGGCCCGGACCGCTTCCGTTCGTATCGCCCAGCGTTTCCAGGATTTCAACAACCTTTTTCCCATCAAAACCGCGGCATGCAGGTGAGGGAATCCCCTGGGGGGTGGCCCCACACAGGCACAGGTAGATCTCCACCACTTCGTGAATCGTAACGGGAGACGGATCATGGTCCAAAGTACTTGCATCACCGGCATCCCCTCCGGGGGAGTGTACAAACCGGTGAATCAATGTCCTTTGCGGGAGGGCCAGAACCTCTTTGAGACCGGAAAATGGTGCGATTTTCTTGAAATCGATGGGTTCCTTGTAAGGAGTTGAAAGAAAGGGAATGGTCCTTGTAAAATAATCAAGGACCTTGCCGAATTTCTCCTCTCCCCATTCTTCAAGGACTCCCTCAAGGGTATTCAAACACCTCCCCGGCAGGTGGCCAGTACCGGGGATATCACATTTGATCAGCAGGCAGGGGTTCGCTGCCTCGATTTCAGAGCGATTTTGTTCTATGTAGATGGTCTCGCTCTCAATGAGTTCCTCCATAAGAGATCTGATGACCGGGGAATGGGGCCCCCTGCTGAGGCTCAGGAAGGGAACACTGGTCATGAGTTCACCGTAGTCCGCATAATGATAGAGTTGCGCAATATAGATCATCTTATCAACCTTTACCATCTGGAGATGGGGCACCCTGAATCCGAAAAAGGTGATCAGATCCTTCAGGCGGTCTTTCTCTTTCCTGTCCAGAGCATAACTCACTTGCATAGCATCACCACATTACCGGGGGGTTTCCGATACCAAATTGTCCTTCGGATCACAAAGGGCTTCCTCATGGATTTCCGGATGCCTGGAAGGAAGATGGATGGTAAAAATAGACCCCTTTCCCGGTTTGGAATGCACCGCTATTGTTCCCCCATGTTCCTGCACTACTTTCTGGGTGATCAACAGGCCCAGGCCCGTCCCTTTCGATCCCTTGGTGCTGAAGAGCCCGCTGAACAGTTGCTTTCTGACGGACTCATCCATTCCCGGCCCATTGTCAGACACCCGGAGAGTGACCGACTGGTCGGGTTCGCGTTTCGTGGTTACCGTTACCACGAAATCCTTGTGCGGTTCTTCATCGGTTGCGCATGCCCCAATGGCATTGGAAACAAGGTTCAGGAGGCACCGGTGAATACCTTTTGGATCCAGCAATGCCTCTTCCAGATGGGGATCAAGGTCTTTCCTGAGTTCTACCTGGGTTTCCCGAGCCTTACAATCCATCAGTTCGCAGACATCCTCTGCAATCCTGTTCGGTGAGCACCATTCATATTCAGGTTCCCGCTCCTTGGAATAATTCAGGAGATCCAGTGTCAAATCGGAAAGCTTGGCGATATTTCTCTGTACGATATCCCAGCCCTTCCTGAGTTTCTCGATGTTGTTCTTCCTGATCCCCTTGTTGACCACGTAAACGCCGCCCTCTAGGCCGTACAAAATGTTCTTGATATAGTGAGCGAGGCTGGCCACTGTTTGCCCGATAGTAGACAACCGCTCCTTTTCAAGCAACTCCCTCTCCAGCCGTTTCACTTCCCGCAGGTCATGGAAAAAACTCACACTTCCGATAATGTCCCCGTTTCGATGGAGGAGCGTCCCGGAAAACCGCACGGGTATTTCAGCGCCTCCCTTCCCCAAAACGGTGATTTCCTTCCACTCGCCCTTTTCGTGTTTCCCGGTCTCCTTGCCAATGAGCTTCTCTTTGATCTCACCGGCAATCTTCTGTGGGTAGAGCGTCGCAATGTTCATCTTCCCCACCACCTCGTCACGGGAATACCCGAAAATTTTTTCTGCCCCCTGATTGAATGTGACGATATTTCCGTGCTCATCCGTAGCGACAATGCCATCAATGGAATGCTGGATGAGATTTCCTTCAAACGCATAACGATCTCTCAGTTCCTCCGTCGCCTTCCTGACCCTTGCCTCAAGATTATTGGTGTAATCCTTGAGCATCCTCTTTGTGCGCAGCTTCTCCTTGGCCCTTTTCAAGGCGACAGACAGGGCTTCGTTGGCAATAGGTTTCGTGATAAAGTCAGAAGCTTCAAGCTCAAGCGATCGTATAGCCACATCCACATCACCATGCCCGGTAATAACGATCACCTCTGTTTCCGGATGCATCTGTTTGATGATTTTCAACACTTCAAGCCCATCAGTGCCGGGCATCTTTATGTCAGTCAATACAATCGAGGGTTTCTCCTGCTGAAACAGCTCTATTCCTTCTCTGCCGTCAGCGGCGGTAGTGACCTCATACCCCTTGCTGCGCAGGTACAGGCCCAGCACCTTCCTTGTGGGCTTCTCATCGTCGATGAGGAGAAGCTTGGTCATCTGGTTGTTTTCCATAGTGCCGTCCATGACCTACCGTTACGATCCCGGTCTCCCCTCTCGGGAAGGAGGGAATGTTAACCGGAAGGTGGTCCCGCGTCCTTCTTCACTTTGCACCGTGATGGTTCCGCCGTAATCCCTGATGATCCCGTAACTGATGGAAAGCCCCAAACCGGTCCCTTTTCCCACCTCCTTTGTGGTAAAAAAAGGCTCGAATATCTTGTTCATGATATGGCTGGGAATCCCTTTGCCCGTGTCAGACACCGTGACGACCACATTTCCTTCCTCCATGAACGACCGTATTTTCAGTACCTTCCTGTGACCTGAAACCTCCTCCAACGCATCCCGGGAATTTGTCACCAGGTTAATGAAAACCTGTTCCAGCCGGTTACTGTCGGCCATGATGGAGGGCAAATGTTCATCGAGGTCCAGCTCCAGATCTATCTGCCGCAATTTCAGCTGTTGGCCCAGTACCTTGAAAACACCCCTGATCGGCTCATTTATAAAAACCTCTTCTTTTGAAATGTCTCCCGTGCGCGCAAAGTTCCGCAGGTGATTGATAATTCCGGAGGCCCTGTCCACCTCCCCATTGAATTCCTCGGCGATGGTCGTTAAATCCTTTTCACTGACCTTCCTGCCTGCCTGTACGGATTCCAGGAGGAACGCGCTGCCGATCTTGATCACGTTCAAGGGCTGGTTCAACTCATGTGCTATCCCGGTCGCCATCTCACCCAGGGTGGCAAGTTTACTGGCCTGGATGAGCTGGGCCTCTTTCATCACGGTCTCGGTAATATCCGTTGTGGTTGCAATCAGGGCATCCCTGCCCACATACCGCGCGCAGCAGATATGAACATTGGCGAAAAACAGGCTGTGATCCTTTCGCTGATGCCGTTTCTTGGAAAACAGGACACAGCGTCCATCCATGACCCCGTCAAATGCGGACATAATTTCCTGCGGCTCTCCTTCATGTTCCAGGTCAATAAAGGTCATGTTCATGAGCTCTTCTTTTCCATATCCATACTGGCTTTCCGCCCTCGCATTGGCATCCAGGATCTTGAGGGTTTTCGGCTCCAGAATGAAAATAGGATTTGGTTCGGTATCAAAGAGCAGCCGATATTTTTCTTCTGACTGCCGCAGATCCTCTTCAGACTTTCTCAATCTATAAAGCATGTGTTTGAACGAGTCGGCCAACTGCACCATCTCGTCACCGGCTTTCGCCCTGTAGACTTTACATTTCCGACACATGTCCAGCTTCTCAGGAAAAGTACCTGACGGCTGCACCTGGCAGAGGGTACCGTCCACGTACCAGCACATGATCTCAAGATTCCCATACGCGGGGCAGTCCTTTTTCGTACAGTTCTCCATCTCCCAGCACTTCAGCACCCTGCCGAAATCCGTTCCGGGATTTCCCCGGCTGATGTCATCAGCCAGTCTGGTAAGCTGCGAGAGGGGCCTGGTAATGTATTTGGAAAGGAACAGGATAAGGAAAAAACCCACCACCAGGAGAGAGAAGATGACAAAGATGATCTCCCTGTTCCTGAGGGAAGCGATCCTCTTTTCAATGGGAGTCCAGCTGATCCCCACGGTAAGCGATCCCAGTATCTTTTTTCCGGAGCCATGGCACCGGAAACAGGTGTTTTCATTCGGGATAGGCATTGCGTAATAGAGCACCTTTTCCTGCCGGAACATTTCCAGCGCCTTCACGACCGCGCCGGTCTCCAGGGCCTGTTTCGTGAGCCTCAGGGAACACGTGGTTCCCCTGTTTACCGGTAAGCCGCTATACTTGATGGTGCCGGTTTCATCACAGAGATTGACCACCTTGACCCCTTTCAAGGTATAAAGCCTCTCAAGGATAGCCTGAACGTCATCCATCTTTCCATCAAACATGGAATACTCTATACTTCTCATCACCGTGTCGCTCAGTGTGTGCGCCCATTGTTGCTGTTGCTCAAGATGGAACCGTGTTCGAGTCCTCATGTCATAAGAGGTAAAAAGGCCCATCACGACGATCAAAATGACACTCACGCCGACAACAAGTTTTACGGAAAGGGGCACACTATTCAGCCGATCAATGTGCATTTTGACTCCTCCCCTTTGTTAAATTTTGCAACACTGATGCCAATATTTCAGAATAATAATAGTTTACGAAAGGAGGGGGAAACGGTTTTCGAATGTGAATGATAACAACAGTGAACTTTCTTCTTAAAATACGTCCTCTTTGTGCGGGAATGGCAAGGAGAAACACTGGAATTGAGATGGTATTTTTGAAAAGATTTGCCTGGAGATACTGTCAAGAATATGTTAAAGTGTTAAAGGCAGAATTTAACATATGGTCAAAAATTAACAGAACCAATCGCTTGCTTGGGCAATAGCAAAAGGAGATCCATATCCACTCAAAAAGAGCCATTCATATTCTCTGCAGCGTTCTTTTCGGAGTGGTCCTGGCAAGAGGTGCCTCCGCACAGAGCTTCCGGGTCCTGCAGGACCAAAACGTCACGGTCTATTTTGACGATTCCCTGGAGCCGGCTGCAAAGAAAGTCACAAAGATTTTTCCTCAGGTCTCTGGCGACCTGGTGAAGATTTTTGGGTGGAGATTTCTGTCAAGGCCGTCGGTCCTGCTCCTCAAGGAGAGGAAGCATTTCCTGAAAATGGTGGAGAGCCCCCTCACCGTCGCCTTTGCAGTACCCCAAAAAAATCTCATTGTCATCGATTATTCCAGGATGCTCATGCGTCCCTTTCGCCTTTCAGTCACGCTGAAACATGAACTCTGCCATATCCTGCTCCACCAGCACATCCGGTTTTCTTCCCTTCCCCGGTGGCTTGACGAAGGCCTGTGCCAATGGGCGAGCGATGGGATCGACGAGATCATCATGGATCGACAACACTCCCAACTGAACCGGGCCGCCCTTGCAAACGATTTCATTGTTCTCAGTGATTTGAAAAGCCGGTTCCCGCGCGACGAGAGAGGACTCATCCTGGCATACGAGGAGAGCAAGAGTTTTGTCACCTACCTCTTTTCCCATTTCGGGAGCACACAGGTCCTTTCCATGCTTGACCTCCTTGCAAACGGTACGGAAACGAGCATTGCCGTCCAAAAAACGTTTTCCACCCCTTTTGAAGAGCTGGAAAAGAAGTGGCACCAATCCATCAGGCCCAGGATGGTCTGGTTTGAGCAGATAAGCTATCATCTTTACGAGATCCTTTTCGCCTTTGCCGCCCTCATATGCGGTTATGCATTCGTCCGCATCCTGGTGCGGAAAAGACTGTACAAATCCGAAGAAGAGAGTATAAACAAAAACAGCTTTTCGTGAACAAACCCTGACCTCAAAGAAAACATGCTGCCTGATAGCAATCACTTTCCTTTTTCTGCACTGATGCTGCTCGCCCTGGCATTCACCCGAGGCTAGAGGCACCGGTACCTGGAATACGGACGACTGACCCTTTTTGTCCCCTTTTCCAAGGAGGCTCAGATCATGAAAATCCCAAAAAACGGTATGAGCAAAGAAAAAATCTTCAACCAGCTCGAATCCTTTCGGACAAATGACCTGGATTGGCGCTCAGGGCGGGCCTTCGGATATATTTTTGACCCCGGACCCGAAGTGCTTGGGATCAGCAAGGAGGCCTATTCCCTGTTCCTCACGGAAAACGGCCTGGATTTTACCGCATTTCCAAGTCTCCTCAGGCTGGAAAATGAGCTTGTGGACATGGCCAGGAAACACCTTCATGGCGATGAACAGGTTGTTGGCAATTTCACGAGCGGGGGCACGGAAAGCATCATTCTGGCCGTCAAGACGGCCCGGGACTATTTTCGTGCCAAGCGACCCGAGATAAAAGAGCCGGAGATGATCCTGCCGACCACCGGCCATGCCGCCTTTCACAAGGCAGCACACTACCTCCAGGTGAAAGTGGTCCAGACGCCGGTTGATCCGATAACCTTCAAGGCGGACGTGAAGGCTGTTCGGGATGCGATCACCCACAATACGATCCTGCTGGTAGGATCAGCACCATCCTATGCCCACGGGGTTGTGGACCCCATCCGTGCATTGGGTGAGCTTGCCCTGGAAAAAGGCATCCTCCTTCATTCCGACGCCTGCATGGGCGGGTTCATGCTGCCCTATTTCCGGCGACTCGGGGCACCGGTGCCTGATTTCGATTTCAGTGTCCCCGGCGTCAGCTCCCTTTCTGTTGATCTCCACAAGTACGCATACGCGGCAAAGGGAGCGTCACTCATCCTTTACCGCAACAAGGATCTCCGGAAATACCAGATATTTGCCTGTTCCCGATGGGCCGGATACACGGTCGTCAATAATGCCGTGCAGAGCAGCAAGTCCGGAGGGCCCATGGCCGCGGCATGGGCCGTGATCAATTTCATAGGAGACGACGGTTATTTGGAATTCGCGCGTCGCAAGCTCGAGGCCACCCGCCGCGTTGTGGAAGGTATCGAAAAAATCCCTGAGCTCCGGCTCCTGGGGAGACCCGAGATGTGTCTGGTCGCCTTCACGTCGGACATGGTCAATGTCTTCCATCTCATTGACGACATGAACGACAAAGGCTGGTATATTCAGCCTGCCCTTTCCTTTGACAATTCCCAGCAACATATCCATATGTCCATCAATGTCTCAAACGTTAAATGGATTGACAAATTCCTGTCCGACCTTGAAGACTCAGTGCACCAGGTCCTCAACAGGAAGGCCGAAGAGCTTCCGGCCGGCCTGCAACAGGCCCTGACCTCCCTGGACCCCTCCGCCATGACCGGAGAGGTCTTTTCCCGGATGCTGCAAATGGCCGGTATCAACGGCACAGAACTCCCCCGGAAAATGGCGGATATCAACGAAATCCTGAACATGCTCTCCCCGGAATTGCGGGAGCGTTTGCTTGTTGAATATGTGAACAATCTCTTTTGTTGAGGCCAAAAAACAGTATCCTGAGAGCCATCTCATGTCAGGAGGTGTCCCATGCAAAGCCCGTTCCCGTTTCAATCGATCCTCCTTTTTGGTTTCCTGGCAATCCTGTTACTCGCCGGCGTGATCTTTCGAGCAAAGGTCCCTTTTTTCCAGAGATTTCTCTTTCCCAGCTGTCTCATCGGAGGACTCCTTGGCCTGATCCTGGTGAACACCGGCCTCGTTCATTTTGCTGCGCATGATCTGGAAACCCTCGCCTATCATTTATTCAACATCTCCTTCATCTCGGTAGGGCTTACCCGTGGCAGGAAAGAGCACAATACTTCCGGGCACAAAAAGGAGGTCGTGAAGGGCTCCCTGTGGATGGCCCTCACCCAGGGAGTCACCTTTCCCCTCCAGGCCGCCATCGGAGGACTGGCTGTGCTCCTCTTTTCCCTTTTCGGCCTGAACCTCTTTCCCACCTTCGGGTTCCTCGTCCCTCTGGGATTTAACGAGGGGCCGGGACAGGCCCTGTCTTTTGGCAAGGTCTGGGAAACCGTCGGATTCAATCATGCAGCCACCTTGGGCTTGGGTTTTGCGGCCGTCGGATATTTCTTCGCCTTTTTTGTGGGGGTCCCCCTGGTAAACCATTGGATCAGAAAGGGTTCCTCGGCCCCCGGAGCCGGCGGGCTCCCGCGGGATTTCCTGGTGGGGATTACCGCCCGGGACCAGAGAAGGGAATCAGCCGGTGAGTTGCCTCTTCATTCGGCAAACACCGACAGTCTCGCCTTTCAGGCGGCCCTGGTTGGGCTTGTCTATGTGCTGACCTATTTCCTTGTAAAATACTTCGGAAAGGTCCTGCCGCCGGACGCGGGCAAGATGCTGTGGGGATTCTTCTTCTTTTTCGGCCTTGGCCTGGCCCTGTGCGCTCGATGGCTCATGGAAAAAATGGGGATTGAGTACCTGGTTGATCCCGGCATCCAGAGAAGGATAACAGGGTGGTCCGTGGATTTTCTGATTGTTGCCACGGTGGCTGCCATCCAGGTACTGGTGGTCTGGACATACATTGTTCCCTTTCTGGTCATTTCCCTGGCCAGCGGGGTGCTCACCACCCTGGTGGTGCTGTTCCTGGGAAAAAGGCTCCCCTCTTACAACCTGGAAAGGACCGTGGCGATTTACGGGACCGTGACCGGGACGGTTTCCTGCGGCCTCCTGCTTCTCAGGATAGCGGACCCTGAATTCCAAACACCGGTGGCCCTGGAAATAGCCATCATGAACGTATTTGTTGTCCCCATCGTCGGCGGATGCACCGTCCTGGTGAACGGCCCCCTCTGGTGGCACTGGAGCACTGGATTCACGGTGCTGGTCTTTGCTTTCATCATGGCCGCCTCCCTTGCCGCGCTCAAGGCCCTCGGCCTCTGGTCTCAGAAAAAGGCCTGAGCCCGCAGGATCGGCTGAATCATGTGCTGAATCCTCATTTCCAAGGGCCAGTTCCCTGCTTCCATCCACAAAAGCTTCTTCATCATCCAGTGTGATGAGCCGCTTGAAGAAGCCCAGAGTCAGGTGGCCTGCCTGTGCGTGTCCGCACGCAGACAGGTCTTCGGGGTGGATTGTAGGGGCATAATCTCTACATGTTCGCTCTTTGCGCGCAGTCTGTTTCCCAGAAGGAAACGTTGAAGGATAGAACAGGCCCGTCCCCGGTAAACCAACGGTCGCTCTCTTGCCCCGTCCACCAACGGTGAACTTGGCACCACGTGGGCCGAAAGATAAGGAGACTCCCGATTTACTCAGGTTCAGTGTCACTCCAGGTGCAATCTTAATTCTTCTCCAAAACCGAAATGCCATAGAATTATGCTTTATTCCTACCCGGGTTAAATATCCAGTCATTTGTGGTGTTGCTTTCATTCCCGTGAAGGCTGGCATCTTGATACCGCATGAGCCCTGCGGGCTTTCGGGAATTACAACATTGCAATACTTTTCTGCTTCCAGTGGGATAGATTATTCAATTTTCACTTTATCCGATAGGCTCAAGTCCTCCAGAATCTGGCGTAGGTCGGATTCGAAAGAGGTGACGAAAGCGTTGTCTATAGTCACAGAGAACTCGACTCCGATCTTGAGGTCCGAGCCGCCGCGCAACTTCGGCAGCACCTTTGTTCCCAGCCGGTTCCAGATCTCCGGAGGCACCTCACCGGAAATTCGAAACGTCCGTGTTCCCGCACCAGGCGTAGGTTCTGGTTCCGGTTCAGGGGTGGGACCTGGGGTCGGCTCGCCGTGCCCTCCGACAGGCGTTGGTTCAGGCTCAGCCCCCGGTTCCTGCACGGTTTTCAGCGAATTGGCCTTTGACCTCAAGAGAAGGAATACACCCGATTCAAA
>JAFDGR010000298.1 GCA_019309145.1 Deltaproteobacteria bacterium
GTAGCCCTCCTGCTGCAACATGTCACCCACAACGCGGCTGATTGCGGGATCGTCATCTACCACCAGTATGGTTGCTTCATGGATATGGGGAACATCGGCCATATGAATTCTCCCTGGTGAAGGCGTGGTTTTTTCTCCCATTCCCTGACTGAAAACAATAAGAGAAAGCTTTCCCCTTTGCAAGTGTCAATTCCCAATCATATTCCTTTCACCGAATCCGGATATGCAACGTGGACGGCACAAATTCGTTTTCTTTTCCAGGAAAAAAGACGAAAATGTCAGTTCCATCTGCTGCACTGAAAAACGATATGTTCATAATGCGTTGATATTGTTGCATTCGTCTGGTAGGAAATGACTTGGCACATTCATTGCGTAGAGACATCGTGGAGGAACAGAGGCACAATGGCACAACCGGCCAGTGAACAACTCAAAGACGCCAGGGAAACGCTGCTTTCCCATTTTGAAAAGGGCGGAGATTCAGGCTCCTTCCTGCGATCCTCTTCGGAAATCATGGACCAGTATTTCCGCAGAAACCTCCAGGAAAGCACGGCAGGGCACAGACTCTTCGCGAAAAAAAAGGCATTCTCCCTTGTCGCGGTGGGAGGATATGGTCGAAAAGAACTTTCCGTACACTCTGATATTGATATCATGATCCTCTTCAAATCCAGGATTCCATCCCAGGCAAAGGAACTGGCAAAAGAAATGTTCTTTCCTCTCTGGGACCTGGGATTTGATCTGGGGTATGGCATCCGGAGCTGCAAGGATTGCCTGGCCCTTGCCATGGATGACTTTGAGGTGTTTACCTCCTTCCTGGATGCCCGCTTTATCTGCGGAGATTCCCTGCTCTTCCTGGCCTTTATGCGGGACTTCCATGACAGATGTGTAAAGAAGAAGGCCAGAGCCTTCGGTCAATGGCTGAAAAGCATGCTGGAAATTCGTGTGGAGACTTACGGAGATGCGAGTTTTCTTCTTGAACCTCATCTGAAAGAAGGCATAGGCGGTCTGAGGGATTATCACCATATTCTCTGGCTCAGTAAAGTTTTTTACGGGCTCAAAACCCCGAGAGATCTCGAATACCAGGGCAAGCTTTCCCACAGCGAATATCAACTCCTCATGCAGCACCTGAACTTTCTGTGGCTTGTCAGAAATCATCTGCACCACGTCTCAGGCAGAAAGAATGACCGGCTCAGTTTTGAATACCAGGAGCGCATCGCCAGAAAATTGGGATACAGGAAAAAAGATCAATTTGCTGCTGTGGAACAGTTCCTGAGCAAACTGCATGTGTCCATGTCCGCGATAAAATCGCTCCATCGTTCTTTCATGCGGACACATCTCCGCAGGCGAAACAGTTCGAGAAGAAACACCGGACCGGCGCAAATCGCGCCGGGCTTACACCTCTTTTTGGGAGAACTCCATTTTCAATCTCCCGAAAAAGTCCTGGAACGGCCTCAAATCCTTATGGATATTTTTGAGCGGAGCGCAGCCCTCGGGATCCCCCTTTCGCTGGAGGGGCGGAGACTGGTCGAGGAATTCCTGTACCTGGTGGATAAAACCTTTCGGGCATCTCCTGATGTTGGAAAGGCTTTTCTGGATATTCTCAAGCGCAAGAACGCCTTTGAGGCCCTCGATCAAATGTACGAATGCGGTCTTCTGGAGAAATTTCTCCCCGAGTTCTCCCGGATAAAGGACCGGGTCCAGTTTGACGCATACCACACCTATCCCGTGGGAATGCACTCACTGCAAACAGTCAAAAAGCTCAAGGAACTGGGCAGGGAGAAGGATATTCTGCTCCCCAGTATCTATGCAGAGCTTTCAAACCCGGAGCCCCTTCTTCTTGCGGCCCTCTTCCATGACATTGGAAAAACGGGGAAGAATCATGCGAAGAGGGGAGCTCTCATTACCAAAAAGATTCTTGGCCGATTTTCCTATCCTGAGGACATGACAGAAGACGTTCTTTTCCTGGTGCGCCAGCACCTCCTTCTTTCTGAAACGGCTACCAGGCGGGATCTCAATGACGAGAAGGCCATTGTTCAATGTGCAAGGACCATCACCACCATCGACCGCCTTAAAATGCTGTATCTCCTTACCTGGGCGGATTCCATGGCCACCGGGAAAAGGGCCTGGAACGATTGGGTGGCGAACCTGGTACAGGAACTCTTTTTCAAGATCCATCACCTCCTTGCGGAAGGAGAACTGGCTACCCAGGACGCGGCATTAAAGGCCGAGAAGACCAAGCGGCAGGTCCGCCGTTTTCTCGGCGATCAAGTGGACAAAGAAAACCTTGCAAATCTCTTTGACATCATGTCCCCACGATATTTGCTGGAGACAAGAGCGAAAGAGATCGCCGGACATATCCTGGCCTTTATCGGCCTCAAACAAAGGGCCAAACAATTGGACATGACAAGTTTTTTTCTTGACGCCAGGGAGTCTGAGATAGAGTCATACTGCGAGGTCACCTTCCTGGCAAAAGACAGACCGGGGCTCTTTTCAGAGATCGCCGGCGTGCTCTCTTTGAACAATATCAACATCCTTTCGGCCCGGGTCTATACCTGGCGGGACGGCACAGCGGTTGGTATCATCAGGGTAACCCAGCCGCTTGACAGCATCAGCCCCGGGAGGATCTGGGAAAAGGTCCGGCGCGACCTCAAAAACACCTTCGCGGGAACACTTTCCCTCGCCTACAGGCTCCGGGAAAAGGCCGAAAAAATGCTGTTTTCCGCAGGGATGAGACCCAATCGCCCACCCCAGGTGATCATAAACAACACGACTTCGGATTTTTTTACGCTCGTCGAAGTCTTTGCTGATGATCGGGTGGGCCTTCTTTACCTCATTACGAGGACACTCTTTGAACTCCGCCTGGACATTCGCATTGCCAAGGTCGCCACGAAAGGGGATCAGATCGCTGATGTCTTTTACGTGCGTGACCTCCTGGGACAAAAGGTGGAGGACCAGGGGCACATTGAAGAGATAGAACAGACCCTTCTCTATCAGTTGACCCATGGGTAAGGCGCAATACCTCTCTCCGCATCATCTCTCTTTCCCCTTGGTCAATTCTTTTTCCCACAAAATTGTACTATCAGTCCCTCCCATCCTACACTTATGTGTTTTCCAAAAATTCCTCTAAACGTATTATCTGACGCTAAGTCCTTGTTTTCATCTCTTCTTTTTCGTTACCCCGGCACTGGCATATCCTTTGCGAATCCCCATTATTTCAAAATAAACTTTTTGAGGAGGGACCAATGAATACAGGCGACACTGCTTTTGTCCTCGTTTCAGCGGCCTTTGTCCTGTTGATGACGCCTGGGTTGGCGCTTTTTTACGGGGGGATGGTCCGGAACAAGAATGTCCTTGGCACCATCATGCAGAGCTTTATCTGTATCGCCCTCGTCAGCCTGGAATGGATCCTTTGGGGGTACAGCATGGCTTTCGGCCCTGACCATTGGGGAACGGCCGGCGCTCTGGCTTGGACCCTCCTGGAATGCAAACAGCAGGGGAAAACCACCTCTCTTGGTGCCGCCA
>JAFDGR010000299.1 GCA_019309145.1 Deltaproteobacteria bacterium
CCTTCTCTCGCATGATATGCCGGATCAAGGGCCTGATGACACGAACCAGGCGTGGAAACGGGGACGGGAAAAATGGGAGAGAGAGGGTATTAGGGAATGGGATTTCGGGGACCTGCCTGAAATTGTACCCGTTGGGCCTTCGATGATGGCCTATCCTGGACTGGAGCCAGGGGAAAAATGTGCGAATATCCGTCTTTTCCAGTCCGCTCAAAAGGCTATTACGTCCCATTTGAGAGGTGTCCGACAACTCTTCATGATTCATTTTTCCAGGGATTTGCGGTTCCTGAAACAGGACCTCTCCCTCAAAGGGACCCAGTGCCAGGGGGCCGCGTACTTCGGGGGTGTGCCCGGCGTGGAAAAGGCGCTGTACGAATGTCTCCTCAGGATGCTCTTTCAGAAAAATATCCGCACGAGGGAAGGGTTTACCAGGCACGCAGAAGCAGTAAGATCGGGCATGTCTTCACAGGCACGGGAACTGCGAGACCAAGTCTTGAAGGTGCTTGATGCCTACCACCGGACACGCTCGACCCTGCACAGGATCGAGAACAACAGCAGGGGAAACAAGGCCGTCCTGGAGATGTGCGCGTTGATACGGGAGGAACTACAGGCGTTGGTGCCGGAAAATTTTCTTGAGATGTATCCGATGGATCGCCTGGCGCATCTCCCGCGCTATTTAAAGGCCGTGGAGATACGGGTGGAAAGAGGGGCCTATGATCCCCTGAAAGACCAAAAAAAGACGGCCGAGGTGGCGGCTTTCAGGGAAGAGATGGAAAGGCTGAACCATGATGCTTTATCTTCGGGGGCTTCCCCGGAGAAAAAAGAGGCCCTGGAGGAACTCAGGTGGATGATCGAGGAATTCAAGGTTTCCCTCTTTGCCCAGGAACTGAAGACCGCCTACCCTGTTTCCTCCAAGCGCCTTGAAAAGAAGATCGATGAGATCAAAAGGATGGTATGAACGGAGCGTACTATCCCTTTCTCTTGGCTCCGTAGAGCTTTTTGTACCTCTCTAGCTGCTTTCTTGGGGTCACCGTCGCCCTTTCGTACCTGGGAACATCCTTTTCAATACCAAAGAGATATTTTGCGATGCCCTTCAGCTCCTCAAGATCATATCGTGACATCATCGCGATTGTTTCAAGCTGAGGTGATCCACCGCCGTGCAGGCCGGCTACCTGCATAACACCGGCGAAATCCGAGACAAGCATGTTTTCCAGCCCCCTGAAGCATTTGTGCTGATTCTCGGCGGTTATTTTTGGGTTTCTCATGATGTATTTGTTTGCCAGTTTTCCCGTCTCTCCTGAAAAAAACTCTTCCTCGTAGGGCATTGTAGCGCACAGACCTCCTGCAAGGTCAGCTACTGTCTTGAATTCATTATAAATCTCCTCACCTGCCAGTCTCCTGCCTGCATTTGTAAGGACCTCGTCGGGGATCCATGTGCCGGAAGCAGACTTTTCCGCCCGGTACGCGCTCATCTGGCCTGCAGCAAACACGAGTTCCGCGGTCCCAATAAGATGTGATATCTTATCTTTTACGTGACCCTCTTTTTCAATACCGCTGTACTCGGAAACAAGCGCGGCAGCACTCGCCAGAACCTCTGAGATTGCAGGCTTACATCCTGTATAGGAATGCCTATGGTAATGCGCAAAGAGCAGGGCAAGAAAACCGGCAAAGGCTGTTTGCCTCGGGTCACCCTTTCCATCCATAAATACTCGCTCTCTGGGCACAAAGACATCATCAAAGATGGTGAAAGATTCAGCATCACCCATCTCCGCGATGGGGGCCTGTAAATGCTTCCTCTTGAAATGATATGCCGGTCTGGTAAGCAGTTTAACTCCATCTGTATCAGCAGGGATCGCAAAGGCAACCGCATACTCGCTATCCTTATCCGTCATGAATCTTGTGGGTATTGCTACTATTTCATCACCCACGGGGGCAACCGTATTATCAATCTTCGCGCCCCTCACCACAATACCATTGCTTCTGCTTTCAACTATTCTCAGGTAGAGGTCAGGATCTACCTGCTCATGAGGCCTTTTCAGCCGGTCCCCCTTGCAGTCGGTCTGCGCGCAATTGGCGGTGATGTCATTGTCATGCCAGTATCTGAGATATTTTGTAAAATTATTGAAGGTATCGGTGCCCAGCATCTGATCCATCTCATAGGTGACCACGGAAAGCGCATTCATGGCATCGATCCCCATGCACCTCATGATGCATCCACCGACGGCATGTGAGAGAACCTTTGTCATCAGTTGTTTCTTCAGGAGATCCTCGATACTCTGGTGGATATGGGTAAACCGGTTTATTTTTTCCCCGGTAAGATGTGAGGTCGCCGTGCAGAGGTCCTCGAACTTGGGGTCGTGGGCGCGGTCATAGGTCTCCTTGATCACGCGGAGCTGTCCTTCCAGCCTCTCATCATCTCTACTGACTTTCACGCCATTCATGTAAAGATTCCTCTTCATTTTCCTGATCCGATTCAGATAATCATCGAATGTCTTGACAGCCATTTAATCCTCCTCCTTCTCCAGTAAAGTCAAAAAATATTGCAGCGTTTTCAGTAAAGAATCCAGGTCAGAGGGCCCGGATCTTTACGTTAGAATAATGTTCTAATTCTGCTTTAAAGTCGATTAGCAAAGTGGTTCTTCCTGTTTTTGTGTACTTTGAGACTTCAGCATAGGTGTGTCAAGTACAGAATGAGATGTCTTTTTTGATATGGTTCTCTGAAAATTTTTCTTTGATGATTTTGCCTCCCTGGTGTACGAAATGAACTGGCGTGAGAAAAAATTCAAAATTACTGCTAAGCAGGGAACCGGCATATTCCCTCTGCTTCGTTCGCTCCGCCGTCCCTGGCTCCGCTCACTGCGGATTTCGGCCCTTCCACTGTCCTGTTCCAGGGCCGAAATGACGCCGCTTCGGGAACATCCCGTTCCCCTGCTTGCAAGAGATACCGATTTTGGATAAGAGTGATTCAAAGTAGGCATTTAGCTGGATGGACCGTGTGAGGCAAAGATGAAATATGAAAATGCGGGTGCGGTGAATCCTTTCCCCTTGCGTATTTCCCTGATCGGAATGGCAGGAGCTGGGAAAAGCTACTGGTCCAGGAAGCTGGAAAGGCTGGGATTCAGGCGCTTTTGCTGTGATGATATGATCGCGGAAAGACTTGCCCCGGAGTTGAAAAGACCCGACGGCACCTTCACGAGCGTTGCCGAGTGGATGGGGTTCCCGTATGAGGCTGGATACAAGGAAAGGGAGGCCCGATATCTTTCTTTGGAGGGAGAGGTCCTGGAGGAAATTATTGCATACCTGGAAAGCACGGAGCGGAACTCGCGGGAAAATGTGGTCGTGGATACCACCGGGAGCGTCGTTTACACGGGAGAGATACTATTAGGAAAACTTTCCCGGTTGACAACAATGGTCCTGCTTTCAACACCTCCCTCTGTCCAGGAACGATTGTTGGAAGCTTACTTGTCCCATCCCCATCCCATGGTGTGGAACGGCATGTTCACGCAAAAGCC
>JAFDGR010000003.1 GCA_019309145.1 Deltaproteobacteria bacterium
ATTTTTCAGTTGCGGAAGAGATCCTTCCCCGTGGCGTTCATTTGCTCATTGAAAAGCCCATCACCTATGACGAGGCGGATGCAAACAGGCTCATAGAGATGGCCCGCGAGAGGAAGCTGGTCCTGCAAGTGGGTCATGTGGAGCGTTTTAATCCGGCGGTTGTGAAGATGGAATCTCTCCTGACGCAGCCCATATTTGTGGAATCTCACCGGATGAACCTGTTTACGGTGAGAGGGACGGATGTTGACGTGGTTCTCGATCTCATGATTCATGATCTGGATATCATCCTGCACATGGTACAATCGGAGGTCGGGGAAGTCCATGCCGTGGGGATGTCGGTGATCACCCAGAAGACGGATATCGCCAACGTGAGGATTATTTTTGAAAATGGGACCGTCGCAAACCTGACCGCGAGCCGCGTTTCCAATCAGCCGCTTCGAAAGATTCGTATCTTTCAGCCTGATGCCTATATCTCGGTGAATTGCTATAAGAAGGAGGTCAGTGTAACCCGTCTTGATGACTCCTCAGGCATCGACCCATTTCCCCAAATCGCATCGAGTAAGATGAAATATCCTGATGCCGACCCCTTGTTTGATCAGTTGAGCGCTTTTGTCCATGCGGTACGCACGGGTACCGAGCCGGTTGTCACCGGTGAAGACGGCCGTGCGGCCCTGAGAATCGCCCTGGCGATCATCGGTCAGATTGAAAAGGGGTGCAGGAATTTTCAGAGTATCTGTTGAATAAGTCCTTGAGAACGTGTGCTGTCATTTCTGAACCTTTGGATCCGTGAACGCGTGCTGATTTCTTTTCCGTCAAGGTTTGGTGGCGAGGGATGATATGAAATTTGTGCTCATGGTTGCGGGAGAGGCTTCCGCAGACCAATACGGCGCCAGACTCGTCAAGGAGATTCTTCTGCGGGACCCGGATGTTATTTTCTGGGGCATCGGAGGGAAGAAAATGGCCGGCGCCGGAGTCAGAATCCTCTTTACCTCCGAGGAAATGGCAGTTGTGGGACTCACAGAGGTGGTTCCCCGAATCGCCAAGATTTTCACTGCTGCCAGGCGTCTTCAGCGCATCGTGAAGGAAAAACGACCGGATCTTCTCATCCTGCTCGACTACCCTGATTTCAATATCCATCTTGCCGGGACCGCGGCACGCTCTGGCATCCCGGTGCTTTATTATATCAGCCCACAGGTCTGGGCATGGAGAAAAGGCAGGGTCAGGAAAATCAGGAAGCGGGTAGATCGCATGGCCGTTATCCTCCCCTTTGAAGAATTATTTTACCGGGAGAAAGGCGTCAGCGTAGAGTATGTAGGCCATCCGATTCTGGATATCTGGCCGGGTTCTTCCGGTGTTCACCCGGCATCATCTACCACGGTTTCCCGTGTACCCCTCCTCGGCCTGGTGCCGGGCAGCCGCTCTGAGGAGGTGCACTCTCTTCTTCCCGCGATGCTGTCGGCTGCAGCGCTGTTGAAAAAGAGCAACCCCGACCTTCGATGTGTGCTTCCCCTCGCACAGACCGTTGATGAGGGAATGGTAAAGCAGTTCATTGCGGGCTCTTCTGTCCCTGTTGTTTTGTCCCGGAAAGGCATGTATGATACCCTGCAAGGGTGTGATGCGGTTATTGCTACTTCCGGGACTGTGACGCTTGAAATAGCCTTGATGGGTATCCCCATGGTGGTCGTGTATCGACTCTCGAGGTTGTCGTACGAGGTGGGCAAGAGAATAATCAAGGTTCCCCATATCAGCCTTGTAAATCTGGTCGCGGGAAAGAAAGTGGTGACCGAACTGATCCAGGACGAGGCGAACCCTGAAAAAATGGCCTTTGAAACGGAACCGTTGCTGCGGGACACCGATGCGCGGGTACAAATGGTTCAGGACCTTGAGATGGTTGGCAAGCGGTTGGGTGAAAAAGGCGCATCAGCAAGGACCGCGGAGATTGCATTGGAAATGATGAGGTAGTACCCATCCATTATGGATGGGCACGAGGGAAGAGAAAAATGGCCAGAACAATACTGGTGGTAGATGACGAGGCGAGCATACTCCGATCTGTCGAGGGCATCCTCGCGGATGAGGGGTTCGAGGTAGTGAGCGCGGAAAGCGGCACGGCGGCCCTTGAGAAAATCGATAAACTCATCCCCGATCTGGTGCTCCTGGACATCTGGATGCCCGGAATGGACGGCATAGAAACACTGGTAAAGATAAAGGAGACGTACCCTTATCTCCAGGTGGTCATCATGTCCGGGCACGGGACCATCGAGACAGCCGTAAAGGCAACGAAACTTGGCGCTTATGATTTCATTGAGAAGCCGCTCTCCATGGAAAAGCTTCTCCATTCGGTGAGAAAAGCCCTGGATTACTATCAGTTGGAAGAGGAGATCAACCTCTTAAAGCAAAAACACAAAGAGAAATCAAAGCTTACCGGGCATAGCGAACCCATACGCCGTCTCAAAGAACAAATTCGTATTGTGGCACCCACCAATGCGTGGGTACTGATCTCAGGGGAAAATGGGACGGGCAAGGAGCTTGTCGCCCATTATATCCACCGCCTGAGTCAGAGAAGTCACAAACCCATGGTGGAGGTGAATTGCGCCGCTATCCCCGAAGACCTCATTGAGAGCGAATTGTTCGGTCATGAGAAGGGCGCATTCACGGGTGCAGGCAGCATGAGAAAAGGAAAATTCGATCTGGCCCACGAGGGGACCATTTTTCTTGATGAGATAGGGGATATGAGCCTGAAGGCCCAGTCAAAGACCCTGCGAATCTTGCAGGAACAGAAGTTTGAACGGGTAGGTGGGACAAGGACTATTGAGGTGGATGTACGGGTCATTGCGGCGACCAACAAAAATCTTGAGGCTGAAATCGAGAAAGGAACTTTTCGGGATGATCTTTACTTTCGGTTGAATGTCATCCCCATAAAGGTTCCTCCTCTCCGGGAGAGGGCCGAAGATATTCCCGAGCTTGTGGAAGAATTCCTTGAGGAGTTCTCCGTGAGTACGAATATTGATCCAAAAAGGGTGAGCGGGAGTGCTCTGGAACTCTTAAAAAAATATCCGTGGCCCGGAAATGTCCGTGAATTAAAAAATCTTGTGGAACGTTTGATGATTATGAGCCCGGGAAAGGTCATCGAGGCAACTGATATTCCCGCCCCCTTTAATCAGGCCCGCGGGCAGGAATCGGCATTCGAGCCCCGCATCCTTTCGGACACCCTTAAAGAGGCGAAAAACCAGTTTGAAAGGGCCTTTCTTGAGGCAAAACTCAGGGAATACGACTGGAATATCTCCCAGACGGCGGAAGCTATCGGCATCGAGAGAAGCAATCTCCACAAGAAGATCAAGGCCTATGGCCTGGAAGCGCAACGATCCTGACCGTATTGCGCATGGGCTAGATTCCTGCGGTCTCAGTTATGTGCTTCCAGAGTTCATCCCTTCCCCGGCGGGTTTTTGAAGAAAAAAGGACGGGCCCCAGAGGCGCATACATGTCACATGCCGCCGCTATCTTTCCTGCCTGCGTCCTCGCCTGCTGTTTGCTCATCTTGTCCGCCTTTGTAAGAGTTAAAATGATCGGGACCTTATGATGTTCCAGCCACTCGAGGAGATCTTTGTCGCCGGCCGACAGGTCCCGCCTGATATCCAGGATGACAACCACGGCCTTGAGGTTCGGTCGCGTGTTCAGATATGCTTCCACCATGTCCTTCCACGACGCCTTGACCTTGATCGGAACTCTGGCATAGCCGTAGCCGGGCAGGTCCACCAGGTACATCGCTCCGTTCACGAGAAAAAAATTGATGGACTGTGTTCTCCCCGGGCGGCCACTTGTCCTTGCAAGGTGTCTTCGTTTGACGAGGGTGTTGATGAGGGAGGATTTGCCCACATTGGACCGGCCGGCAATGGCGATTTCCGGTCTGTCCGCAGGCGGGTATTGGTCTTGCTGGAAGGCGCTGGTGACAAATTGGGCGTCCATGTCCGAATCACTACCGATGGGCCAGGAAATGTTCGATTCGATCAAGGCCTGCCTTTATGTTATCCAGGGAACTGGCATAGGAGAATCTGAGAAAGCCTTCTGCATTCTGCCCGAAGTCGATTCCCGGGCTGACGCCCACTGAGGCCTTTTCCAGGATTTCAAACGCGAGGTCATAGGAGCTCTCGCCAAACTCTTTTGCATTGGCGAAGATGTAGAAGGCCCCTGCAGGTTCCACCGGGAGGCCGAAACCGAGATCCCGGACCCGCTGAATCATATACCGTCTCCTCTCATCGTAGGTTTCTTTCATGTGTGCCACGTCCTCTTCAGCACATCTGAGGGCAGCCAGGCCTCCCCATTGGGAGATGCTTCCGGCTGAGATGAAAAAATTCTGCTGCAATTTCTGGAGCGGTCTCACAAACCGGGAGGGTGCGATGACATAGCCGAGCCGCCAGCCGGTCATGGCGTAGAGCTTTGAGAATCCATTGAGCACAAAGGCGTTTTCAGTATATTCCAGGATCGTATGTTCCTTCTGGCCATAAACCAACCCATGGTAGATCTCATCGGAGATGACAGGGATCCCCAGGCGCCCGATCGCTTCCATACGTTCGGGTGAGAGAAGATTGCCCGTTGGGTTTGACGGGGAATTTATCAGGATGCCCTTTGTTCTGCCGCCGATTTTTTTCTTGATCGCTTCAGGGTCCAGCTGGAACCCCTCTTCCTCATCCCCTTTTACAAAAACCGGCTTGGCACCGAGAAACGTGGCGTAATTGGGGTAGCAGGGATAGTGCGGGTCAGAGAGAATGATCTCATCGCCCGGATCCAGCAGGGCACAGAAAAGCAAAAGAAGCGCGGGAGAGGTGCCTGAGGTGACAATGACCTGGTCTGGCGAAATCTTGATGCCGTATTTTTCCTGGTAATGAGCGCAGATGGTCTCCCGCAGCGGTAGGATCCCCAGACTGTGGGTGTAATGAGTCTGTCCCTGGGTCATGGCTTCCCGGGCGGCGTCACAGATGCACGCAGGGGTGTTGAAATCCGGCTCTCCTATTTCGAGATGGATGATATGCTGCCCCTGTTTTTCGAGTTCTTTGGCCCGTTCCATGACTTCCATCACGATAAACGGAGGGATTTCTAGAGCCTTTTTGGTCATTATCGTCTGCATGGTATCCTCATTTCACTGTTATTCTTATACGTTGCGTCTTGCGCCACTTATATAAGTTTGTTCAGTGCATACTCAATGATCCCCTGGGCCCCCGCATTCATGAGCTGCGGGATAAGATCCCTTACCATACTGGCATCCACCACCACTTCCACGGAAACCCATGAGGAGTTGTAGAGGCCCGCGATCGTGGGTGCATTGAGGGAAGGCAGAAGAGCAATAATCTCCTCCATCTTTTTTGTGGGGACATTCATCTTGAGTCCCACCATGTTTTCCGCCCGCAACGCCCCTTTCAAGAGCAGCACAATCTGCTCAATTTTTGCCTTTTTCCAAGGGTCCTTATAGGAATGGTGATTGGCGATGACCTGGGTATTGGTCTGCATGAGTTCGTGGATGATTTTGAGACCATGGGCCCTGATAGTGCTTCCGGTTTCGGTCACTTCGACAATGGCATCGGCCAGGCCTGACACGACTTTTGCCTCGGTGGCGCCCCACGAGAACTCGACCTTTACGTCTATACCCATTTTGTGGAAATAGCGGGTGGTGAAATGGACAAGTTCGGTCGCAATCTTTTTCCCCTGCAGGTCCTGTAAGTCCTTGATGCTGGAATTTGCCGGTACCGCAACCACCCACCGCGCCGGGTTCTGGCTTACCTTGGAGTAGATAAGGTCATCCACAACCATGACGTTCGACTCGTTTTCCTCAACCCAGTCTTTGCCCGTGAGCCCCACGTCAAGGGTGCCGTTTTCCACATACCTCGACATCTCCTGGGCACGACATATGCTGCATTCGATGTCATCATCATTTATATCTGGAAAATAACTCCGTGAGTTCACGCTTATTTTCCACCCTGACTTTTCAAAGAGACCGATCGTGGCCTTTTGCAAACTGCCTTTCGGGATTCCCAGTTTCAATTTTGTCATTTTTTATATACCTTTTCAGGATCAAATATCTTGTTTCCCACAATGCTGACCTGACCATCTTCCTCAATTTTTTTGTGGAAACAGGTATCATATCCGGTGTGGCAGGCGGCTCCACCCACCTGTTCAACCTGGAAAAGCACCGTGTCATTGTCACAATCGATGAAGATGGCCTTTATTTTCTGGACATGTCCTGAAGTGCCTCCTTTATGCCAGAGTTCCTGGCGGGAACGGCTCCAGTAATGCGCTTCTCCTGTTTCAAGGGTCTTTTTCCATGAGGCCTCATTTATGTAAGCGACCATGAGGACCTTGCCTGTTTCATGTTCCTGTACGACGGCCGGGAGAAGGCCGTTTCCTTTTGAAAAATCGAGTTGAACCATAGGAATGCTCCTTTTCAAGAAAAAAGGAGTGTACCCCATAGGAATTTTTTAAGGCAAGGAAAAAAAACGGAATCGTGGCTCAGGCGCCTGTGGCCGGGTGTTTTCCGCTTAACTGTCCGCACGCGGCGAGGATGTCCTGTCCCTTGCTCTTTCGTATGATGGCCGTAAGATGGTGATCGAGAAGCATTTCCTGGAAGGCGAGAATCCTTTCCAGAGGAGGGGAGGAAAAAGGAGAACCGTGATGGGGATTCAGAGGAATGAGATTGACCTTTGCCCGCAATCCCGAAAGGTGTTTGAGAAGGCGCCGAGCGTCTTCCTTTGTATCATTGATTCCATCAATCAGAATGTATTCAAAGGTGATCATACGCCTGTGGGGAAGGGGGAAGGCCCTGCACGCGTCTAAGAGCGCTTCAATGGGATACCTGCGATTGACGGGCATCAGATTGTTCCGTGTTTCATTGTCGGCCGCATTGAGAGAAACAGCAAGATTCACCGTAATGTCTTTGCCGAGGCGGATCATTTCCGGAACAAGGCCGCTCGTGGAGAGGGTGATTTTTCGATGGGAAAAATTCATTCCCGTTTCACTGACCAGGATGCGGAGGGCCCTCACCACATTTTCATAGTTCGCAAGAGGTTCACCCATTCCCATGAGAACGATATTGGTCAGGCGCTCCGGTGATTCCATGGAACGTCGTACCTGGATGACCTGATCCACTATCTCGGCGGGGGACAGGTTTCGCTTGAATCCCTGCCTGCCGGTGAGGCAGAAACGGCATCCCATGGCACACCCAACCTGGGAAGACACGCAAAGGGTCCAGTGATCCCGTTCAGGAATGAGCACCGACTCGATGGTCATGCCGTCGACAAGTTCGAAAAGGTACTTCCTCGTCCCGTCCTCCGAGTAGAGGGAGTCAACCAGTTCCAGGTGGTTGAGGGTGGCTTCGCGGGCGAGAAAGGAACGAAGAGACTTCGGGAGGTCACTCATATCGTCAAAAGAGGCGGCAAGACGTCTGAAAAGCCAGGAGTGGATTTGGCGTCCCCTGTAGGCGGGAAAACCGTGTTCCCTGGCCCAATGTTCCATCTCGAGAGAATCGAGGCCTTTGAGGTCAATCGACATTTTCACACGAACCGTCTGCCAGGGCTGACGGGTTTTCACACATGGTTCTCAGCTTGGCCAGTTCCCATACATAATCGTACAGGTGGAGACCTTTGCTGGCCGCGATGATTTCACCGTCTTCCACTCCGATGCTTGAGGCCATGTACTCCTTGAGAAGCTGGATAGCCCCAAGGTTGGCCGGAAACCCGTTCCATAAATCCCAGGAACGGAAATAGACCACGAAGTGGAGTTTTCCCTCTTTTACGCGGGTATCAATTCCCCGCAGACAGGGAGGATCTTTCAAATGAATGGACTGCGGATCTCCAACGGTCATGAATGCCTGGTTGGTACCGTAGCCGTCTTCCCTGTACATGCGAATCACTTCGGCAATCTGGCTTTCAAGGTACCATCCATAGGTATAGTCTTCTCCAGGTTGCTTCATGGAGGTCATCAGGTAAGGAAGGTATTCTTCCAGGTACCCTTCTGCAACGGGGTTCGGTATGCCCAGTGCGGGAGGGATATCCGGGAGCAGGGGCCTGACTCCGGGATACTTGATATGGACCGTGATGTAATCAAACTCAAGGCGCTTCTGGCCCTCATAGCTTCCCCGTTCAATGATATATTCGTGCCCCGTCTCCAGCAATTTATACACGCATTGAAACCACGCATCCGGAAGGTCACGGGCCTCGACAAATTCAAGTTTCATAAAACTATCTCCCTCTCTTTCCTGGTTTTTTCATCCGATTTCTCTCGCATTGATTCTGGCAATGGATCTGCGGATTGTCAATGCAAAAGGGATTTGCCGATCCGTGACATTGCATCTCCTGCCAAATCAGCGTCTCACCAGGTGAATCTGCTGTTTCCTCAGTGCTCTCTGGAGTATTTTCAGGGCTTGAGGCACCATATCTTCCCAGGAGGCGGCACGATCCTTTTTCAGGAGCATTTCTCTTGGCCGCGTACGGACTTCAATGATTCCCGGAATGTCAAGCAGTTCCTGTACGACTCGAGCACCGATGTTCCCCAGGCTTTTCATCTTTTCCCGGGATGATTGCGGAAGAGGTGCGCGAAAAATTTCCACCCTGGGCGGCGAAATGGGGTCGGGGATGAAAAAGCTTTTGATGTGGGGGTTCGGATGTTCGTAAACCACAATATCGTCATCAGAAGCCAATGGGAGTCTCCTCTCTCTCTCCTTGAGCCCCGGAACTTTGAGCCTGAGCAGTTACCATTGATCTTTTGCTGGCAATCATATAGTATCTCATTCAACAAGAAGCCTGGGACGGTCGGGCGGAAGACTTCAGACTTTTTCAGCTGGAGGATCATTGCGATTTGCTTGCGTCTTAAGTCGTGAGCCCTGCGCCCAAACATTTATGATATAGCAACGGCATTGAAAAGTCCAAGCCGGTATTGTTCCTGTTACGAAAGTGGTTGAAAGGGGAGGCGGTGATGACCATAAAAAAGATTGTTTGTTGTACTGACTTTTCCAGGAATGCGGAAACCGCATTTTCGACAGCCCTGGAAATGGCGGAAAAATACTCGGCCAAACTTTTTGTGCTGCATGTATTACCGCCCTTGATAAATCCCCTTCTGACAGACACGGAGTGGGTGGTGCCCGCGGAACCGGAAAAATCACTGATCCTGAATATCGAAGAGCGCATGCAAAAAGAATATGCACCGAGAGTTGGAGAGGAGACAGCGTTTGAACTGGTCGTTCGTGATGGCCACGTATCCACAGAAATCTTGCAATTTTTGGAAGAAAACGCGATTGACGTGGTTGTAATGGGTTCTTACGGACTGTCGGGTGCGGGCCTGGTGTTTTTTGGAAGTGTGGCAAAGCGGGTTGCCCATAAGGCACCGTGTTCAGTGATGATAGTCCGCTCCCGTGAAAACGGGAAAGAGGAAATCCATAGGAGCACATAATACCGACTGGAGGGAAATGAGAGATGGAGATAAAGACGATTGGTGTGGTTGGCGCGGGTCAAATGGGGTCCGGCATTGCCCAGGTAGCGGCCATGAACGGATTCGAAGTAATCATGAATGATATTAAAGATGCATTCGTTGACAGAGGATTTTCAGCCATCGAGAAAAGCTTGGTCAGGATGGTCAAGAAGGAGATCATATCAGAGGCCAGGAAAGGGGAAGTGCTTGGTGCAATCGAGGGTTCCACTTCCGTGGAGGATATGACCAAAGCGGACTTTGTGGTGGAAGCGGCAACCGAAAATGAGGCACTCAAGTTGCAGATATTCACGGCACTGGACCAGGCGTGCAGGGAAGGAGTAATCCTGTCCTCGAACACGTCCTCGATATCCATCACCAGGATCGCAGGGGCAACCCGGAGGCCGGAACTGGTGGTCGGGATGCATTTCATGAACCCGGTCCCCATGATGAAACTGGTGGAAATTATCAAGGGCCTTGCCACTTCCGACGCGACCTTCGAAACCACCCGGGCGCTCGCATTGGACATGGGGAAAACGCCTGTTCCGGCAAATGATTTCCCGGGATTTATCAGCAACCGGATTCTCATGCCCATGATAAATGAGGCCGTATACGCGCTGTTTGAGGGAGTGGGCACTCCCGAGGATATTGATCAGGTGATGAAACTGGGTATGAATCACCCCATGGGCCCCCTTGCCCTGGCAGACCTCATAGGCCTTGACACCTGCCTTTCCATCATGCAGGTCCTGCAAAATGGTTTCGGTGAGAGCAAGTACCGGCCATGCCCTCTTTTGAAGAAATATGTGGATGCCGGGTGGCTGGGGAGAAAGAGCGGAAAAGGGTTCTATACGTACTAAATGCGCAACGCATGAGGCCTTTCCTGTTTGCAAAACCGATCATTATTGTGTATCCTTTTTTTGTTGTTGCCTGCCGGGCCGGAGATCAATGGTGTCATGGGTGGCCCGGGGAACAGAGGATCAAGGAGAAAACGTCATGGCAAAATTGTTGATCGTGGACGACGAGGAGCATATCCGGTATCTCTATTCTGAGGAATTGAGTGAGGCCGGCTATGAAGTGATTACCGCCGACAGCGGTTATAAACTGCTTGAAAGGATAGAAGAGGAGAAGCCGGACCTGGTTGTCCTTGACATAAAAATGGTGGATTATAATGGTCTCGATTTATTGCAGGATATACGGAACAAGTTTTACGATTTGCCCGTGGTCCTGTGTACCGCCTACGATACCTTCAAAGAGGATATGAAATCCATTGCCGCGGATTTCTACGTGATAAAGTCTTTTGATCTCACGGAGCTCAAGAACAAGATCGCGATGGCCCTGGAGGCCGGAAACCAGGCGGAATAGGCATCCAAATTTTTTGTATGAGACGAGAGCATTTACTTATGATATTTTTCGCCGTGCATGATTGTAAAGGCGCGGTAAACCTGTTCCAGAAGAAAGATCCTGGCCATCTCATGGGTAAACGTGAATCGTGAAAGGGAGAGGGTGGCCTGAGCCCGTTTCAAGACATCCTCTGATAACCCGATGATCCCTCCTATGACAAAGACCAGCCGGTCCTGTTCCATGAAGATTTTTTCCATACATGAAGCCATCCCCGGCGAGTCATACATCTTTCCCCTTTGATCCAGCGCCAGCACATAGTCCCGGTCGCTGATGTGCCTGAGGATGGAAATGCCTTCCTGGTCCTTGGCGGATTGGCCTCTTGTCTTTTTTTTCATGGGGACCGGCCTTACTTCGGCCCATTCAATGGTTGCGTAATGCCGGAGGCGGTCCAGGTAAAAGTTTTGACCTTGAAGCAGGAACGGGAGTTTAGTCCGGCCTACAACGATGATTTTCATTCGCGCCATGGGATATCAACGTATGTTTTTTAAGCATTGAAGTTCTTCCGTCGAAAGCCTCCTTTCACGGAAAAAACCACAAGAGCCACTATTTTTTTGTGAGGTGAAGGATATTGGCGATTTTTTCAGCCATATGTGCGATAAATTTATCCATTTCCCTGCCCTTGAGCGGCTTCCCCGGTTGAGGTGATGGCTTCTGATCTTCTACGGTCAATTGTACCGGTGCGTTTTTGAGGTTGGGATCGGGAACCACTTCAAACGCAGGTTCAAAGGAATCTTCAAAATATTTTTCCTGGAATGTTGCAAACTTGAGCATGTGGGCGGTTGAATCGAGGATGCCGATCATCCTGGAATCAAGAAGACCTTCATCCAGCGCCTTCCGGAGCCCGGCAAGGGATTCGCCACCCTGGGTGCAGGCGATATTGCCGTTCTGATTGGCGGTGATCATGGAATCCATGATTTCCTGTTCCGTCACCCGGACAACGTGAACACGTTTTTCACCGGCCAGTTGATTGTATTTTTCAGCCAGTTCAATAACCCTGGGCATGGATACGGGATTGCCGATCATGGCGGCCTGGGCCACGCTGGGGCGGACATCAACAGGAGTGAAATGCCGCTTTGCGGGTGTTTGTTCAAGATAGTAGCGGTAGACCGGGTCCGCATGTTCCGACTGCACGCCAATGATCCAGGGAAGGGTACTGATAATGCCTGCCTCGAAAAACTTCAGGAACCCGCTCATGACCGCGGTGATATTCCCCGCGTTTCCAATGGGCAGTACTACCGCCTTGTCCCCCACCTGGTAATCAAAATCCTGTGCTATCTCAAAGGAGAAGGATTCCTGGCCGAGGATGCGCCAACTGTTTTTTGAGTTGAGGAGAGCCACGTTATATTGCTCGGCGAGCAGTTCCACCACCTTCATGCAATCATCAAATACACCTGGCATTTCCAGGACCCTGGCACCGCTTCCGAGGGGTTGCGACAACTGCTGGGGGGTAACCTTTCCCTTTGGAAGGAGAACAGCTGATTTTACCGTATTCTCCAGGTACGAACTGTAGAGGGCTGCAGATGCCGAGGTATCCCCGGTTGAGGCGCAGATGGCCAGAATACCTGAAAGGCCTTTTTTCCTGGCCAGGTACTGGAGATAACTCAAAGCGCACGCCATTCCCCGGTCCTTGAAAGAGGCGCTGGGATTCAGACCGTCATTCTTGTAATAAAAGTCTATCCCGACCAGGTTCCGCAGCCGGCTATTGGCATGTACCAGCGGGGTGTGGCCTTCACCGAGATACACGATCTGATCAAGGGGGATGATGGGCGCAATGAATTCGTAGTAGCGGAAAATGCCCTTGAGGGGTTGCACGTTGAGCATCCTGCGGTAGTCAAAGATTTCGTGCCATGTGTTTCCGGTTATCCGATGGTGGGAGATATCCCTGTTTTCAAGCAGCAGCACACCACCGCATTTCACGCAGGTGTAAAGAAGTTCCTGGATATCAAACTCTGTCCCGCACTTCAAGCAGCGGTAGAACATTTTCCCCTTGGGCTCTGGGATCAGGTACGGCTGTATATCCTTTGGAAACTGATCAATCTTCATGGGTTTTTCCTTCCCGGACAAATCAATCTGTCCCGATTTCAGCGTCCGCAATATACAGTTCAACGTGCGCGGTGGAAAGCAATGCCATCATCTCTTTAGAGGGTGGTTGATCCGTAAAGAGTGCATCAACATCAGAAATATTGCAGATACGCACCATGGCATCTCTCCCGAACTTGGTATGATCGGCAGCGAGAAAGACCTTTCTGGATCGGGCAATGATGGCCTGACCCACCCGCACCTCGCTGTAATCGAAATCAAGGAGTGCACCTTCGGCATCTATCCCGCTGATGCTGATGATCCCGAAATCTACATTGAATTGCTGAATAAAGTCGATAGTGGCTTCCCCGGTAACACCCCGGTCTCCGCTCCGAACGATCCCTCCTGTCACAAAGACTTCGAAATCGCTTTTTTCACTCAAGATGCAGGCGGCATTGAGGTTATTCGTGATAATACGGAGTCCTTTATGATCACAGAGAGCCTTGGCCACTTCTTCAGCGGTTGTTCCAATGTCAATAAAGAGAGAAGCCTCGTCTGGAATATGCTTTGCCAGGGTTCTGGCGATGCGGATCTTGCCCGACGAACAGAACATTTTTCTGGCCTGGTAGCCGAGATTTTCTACGCTGGATGGGAGCCCCGCGCCACCATGATACCGGCGCAGTAGCCCTGTTTTCGCGAGTTCATTCACGTCACGGCGTATGGTTTGTGAAGTGACTGAAAAGTGTTTGGCCAGTGCCTCTATGGAGAGAAACCCCTGGCTTCTCACTAACTCAAGAATTTCTTTTTTCCGCTGCAGAGCGGATGGGTTTCGATCCGGATTTTCATTTTCCAACCTGGATGATCCATTGACAAGATCGGCCAGGAGGTTATTTGTGGTGGACATCCATTCTCCTTTCGATCCGAATGGTTCATGTCGATCTCCCGTTGAATATTAAATAGCATCCACCGTATTGTTTCACAAGAGAAACTTTCAGCAACTCTTTCAAGTGCAAAGCTTATGAGAAAGATTTCACAAATGAAAATAAAAAGCGAGAAAATGTTCTAATATGAACATTTTTTCTTGACATGATTTGCTTCTGAACGTTACATTCAGTTCAACAAGCACGAAGTTTCATTGTGCATGAATGAAAAAGTCAATGATACCTCTCCAGATACAATACGTGTGCGCATGATACCTTGCCGGATGGTGGCTCAAGAAAATTCCTTGCTCCGGAAAGGAAAATGTCGAGTGTTGGAATGTTGTTGAGCATTGCGCTCATTGCTATTGGGCTGAAAGATCTTGTGGAAGGGAGCAGCAATGCGCACACAGGTGCTGATTATCGGCGGCGGAGCAACCGGTACCGGACTTGCCAGGGATCTTGCTCTTCGTGGCGTCCATTGCACGGTGGTTGAAAAAAGCCATCTGAGCGCCGGGGCATCAGGAAGAAATCACGGGCTTCTCCATAGCGGGGCACGGTACGTCGGAACAGATCCCATTGCCGCGAAACAGTGCCACGAAGAAAACCTCCTTCTCAAGAAACTTGCCTCACAGTGCATCGAAGATACCCACGGCTTATTTGTCGCTATCGAAGGGGATGATGAAAACTATGTGGCTGATTTTCCCCATCTGTGTGCCGAATGTGGCATACCGGCTGAAGCGGTCAGTATTGAGGAAGCCAGGCAACTGGAGCCGGGCCTTTCCTCCAAGCTCATTGGCGCGTATAAAGTGGATGATGCGTCTATTGAGCCGTACAGGCTTTGTCTGGAAAACATGACCCAGGCACAGTCACTCGGATCACTTTTGCTCACGTTGAGCAAGGTCACCGCTTTCACGAAACAGGGAAATCGTATTGTGAGGACAACCCTCACAAATGCGATAACAGGAGAGGTCACCACTGTTGAGGCTGATTTTGTGGTAAATGCCGCCGGGGCATGGACAGGGGCGGTGGCTGAGCTCGCAGGCATCCCAATCAAGATGCTCTACTCCAAGGGCAGCCTCATGGTAGCGGGACACCGAATCACAAGTTACGTGGTCAATCGTTTGCGGAAGCCTGGCGATGGAGATATCGTTGTTCCGGGAGGGACTGTTTCCATACTCGGGACAACGTCGCTCCGGGTTGAATCGCCGGAGGTGCTCTATCCTACCTTGGAAGAGATGGATCACTTGATAGAAGAAGGGGCTGAAATGCTCCCCGCCTTGCAGTACACTCGCTTCATCAGGGCTTACGCGGGTATCAGGCCGCTGCTGGAACTTGGAAGCGGAATGGATGACCGCTCCGTAAGCCGGAGTCTCGCCTTGCTGGATCACTCGGAAAATGGTGTTGACAATTTCCTGAGTGTGCCTGGAGGGAAACTGACCACCTATCGCCTTATGGCCGAGAAAGCCGCGGATGTCATCTGCGAGCGGCTGGGCGTACACAAGCCTTGCCGCACAAGATCAGAGCCCTTACCTTCAACAGCCATCGGCGGACTGAGTGAGCCGGGCCTGGGGCCGAGGATATGGATAAAGAAAAATGATCCCGGCGATCGAGTGCTTTGCGAATGTGAGATCCTCCCCGAGAGCTTGATCAGAGATGTTATCAGTTCTCTCAGAGAAGAACGGAAAAGGCCGAATCTTTTGGGCATCGCGGACAGGAGCAGGGTGGGAAAGGGCGCTTGCCAGGGAACTTTTTGTGGCTCGGGCATTACAGCCTATCTTTATAACAATAAGGATATTCGCGGGAGAGCAGGTTTGGATGATCTTCGCGACTTTTTGCAGGAACGCTGGAAAGGTGAGCGTCCTGTATTGTGGCGGGGGCAACTGATCCAGGCGGAACTCAAGGAATCATTCTACTGTGGGCTCTGTGGGCTGGAAATGCAGGGTGGATGAATTATAGTGCGAAAGAAGCTCTTTTTTGATGTCACCTACACCGATCATTGAATGCGATCTGACGATCGCGGGAAGAGGAATGGCCGGAATGGCCGCAGCGGTTTTTGCGGTTAACCGGGGCATTTCAACCGCACAGGTAGGGGTGGACGGCGGGATTATTTTTTCAAGTGGCCTGTTTGATTTGCTTTCAACACACCCCATCGCGACAAAGAACTCCTGGGAAAATCCTTGGGCGGGGATTGATGCGTTGATCGGCGATATGCCGGGACACCCTTACGCCCGCCTTAAAACTGCTGATATCCATGCCGCCTTTGAAGAAATACTGGACTTTTTTACCGAGGCAAAGTATCCCTATCAAAGAAGAGAAGGACAAAATCTTGAGGTAATTACCCCTCTTGGCACCACAAAATTCACGTATTGTGTCCCGCAGAGTATGTGGCAAGGTGTGCTGGCCCTTGAACAAAAACTCCCCTGCCTGCTGGTTGATTTTCTTGAAATGAATGGGTTCAGCGCGCGTCAGATCGTTTCCAATCTCCAACAGCAATGGCCCGGATTAAGGGCCTTAAGTGTTCCTTTTCCGGGCGCTGCGAAGGGATCTCTCATCGTGGGTGATGTCCTGGCAAGGAACCTTGAATTGCCGCAGAACAGGGAAAAGCTCAGTCAGGAGATCCGTCCCCATGTGGGGGGCGCCCAGGCCGTAGGATTACCCGCGGTGCTCGGTTTGTCCCGAAGCCAGGAAGTGATTGCGGACCTCGCGGAAAAAATCGGTGTGCCTGTTTTTGAAATCCCCACTTTTTCTCTTTCTATCCCCGGCCTTCGCCTGGTAGATGTCTTTGACCGGGAACTGCAAAGGAGAGGTGTCCGGCAGTTTGCACAAGACCGGGTCCTGAAGGTTACCCGGGAACAAGATGGGACATTCATCGTTGGCGCGGGCAATAAAAAAATCCAGTATGAGATAAAAAGCAAGGGAATTGTTTTGGCCACCGGCAGGTTCTGGGGAAGGGGACTCTATGCTGACAGAAAACAGATCAGGGAATCTGTCTTCAACCTGCCCGTCAGTCAACCCGCAGGAAGGCTGGAGTGGCACAGGGAACAATTTCTGGACCCGCGGGGGCATGCGGTAAACCAGGCTGGATTGGAAATAGATGATTCATTTCATCCGATAGATGAGACGGGAAAGCCTGTATTCGAAAAACTTTTTGCCGCAGGCTCAATACTGGCGCATCAGGATTGGATGCGCATGAAATGCGGCTGCGGCCTCGCCATTGCCACAGCATACGGGGCCGTAAATGGGTTCTTGAACTAGGGAGCAAGAAGGATATGGTGGCGGATGATCGATGTGTCCTTTTGTCATTGTCTCAGGGGGCCGAAAGGCCATTGCTGCGAGGAGAATTCTAAATGGGGCTGGTTTTTGACTCCATATCAAAAAAGGTAGGAAAAGACGTTCATATCGACAATGTGAGTTTCGAATTCAAGACGGGGTCGCGCAATATTCTCTTGGGCCGTACCCTGGCGGGAAAAACCTCCCTGCTTCGATTGATGGCGGGACTGGACCGGCCCACTTCCGGGCGGATACTGATAGACGGAGAGGATATTACCGGCAAGTCAGTCCGAAAACGGAGTGTTGCCATGGTCTACCAGCAATTCATAAACTATCCCTCTCTGACTGTTTATAAAAACATCGCTTCACCTTTGAAAATTGCGCGAGTCAAAAAAAATGAAATTGATCGACGTGTGCGGAAAACGGCTGCCATGCTGCACATTGAGGATTTGCTCGATCGTCTTCCCGCAGAGTTGAGCGGTGGTCAGCAGCAACGGGTGGCTATTGCCCGGGCCCTGGTCAAAGAAACCGATCTGCTGTTGATGGATGAACCGCTGGTGAACCTGGATTATAAACTGCGCGAGGAACTGCGCGTCGAGTTGCAGGAGATTTTCAAGAGAGGAAAGGCAATCGTCGTCTATACCACGACGGAGCCCACTGAGGCGCTCATGCTGGGAGGAAGTATCGTGGTAATTGATGAGGGCCGCGTCCTGCAAACCGGCCCTACTCCGGAAGTATACCGCAATCCAGCGACCACCAAGGTGGCGGAGGTGTTCAGTGATCCGCCCATCAATTTCCTCAGAGGAACAGTCTTTTCAGGATCCGCTCACTTGGGAAAAGATATGGAAATTCCTTTGACCGGTCACTTAGGTTCCCTTGAGGATGGCAAGTACACCTTCGGGGTCCGCTCAAACCATCTTTTCCTGTCCAGGAAAGACAAAGAAGATGCTGAAATCCCGGCCAGAGTGGAATTGACGGAAATAAACGGCTCCGAGACGTTTATCCATGCCAACTATGACGGCTTTCGGCTGGTGGTACAGGAAAAAGGGGTCCGTCCTGTCCAGATTGGGGCTGAAATACGCATCTATGTCAGTCCCTCTTGTTTTTTTGCCTTTGATGGAGAAGGATCACTTGTTGCTTCACCATCGCGTGAGATTTTTGAAAAAAGGGTGGGATAGGAGACTGAAATGGCTCGTATCGAGTTACATGAGATCGCCCACAGCTATCATCGAAAACCAGAGGGCCCGGAAGACTATGCCCTGAAACGCATCCACAATGTGTGGGAAGACGGGGGCGCGTATGCCCTTTTGGGGCCTTCCGGCTGTGGAAAAACCACATTGTTGAACATCATTTCCGGCCTGGTTAGCCCCACGAAGGGAAAGGTGCTCTATGACGGCAAGGACGTTTCCGGTTTGCCGCCGGAAAAACGCAACATTGCCCAGGTGTTCCAGTTTCCGGTTCTGTACGATACCATGTCGGTGTTCAATAACCTGGCATTCCCGTTGCGCAATCGAGGGATGAGTGAAGGCAACATCAAAGAGCGCGTCCTGGAAGTGTCCGAAATTCTTGAGCTTACCCCTTTTCTCAACAAGAAAGCGGCGGGACTGGCGGCGGACGCCAAGCAGAAGATCTCCCTGGGCCGCGGGCTGGTTCGAAATGATGTAGCGGCCATCCTTTTCGATGAGCCGTTAACGGTTATTGATCCGCAAATGAAATGGGAGCTGCGGCGCAAACTCAAAGAGATCCACGAGCACCTGAAGCTGACTTTTATCTATGTGACCCATGACCAGACGGAAGCCCTGACCTTCGCCGATAAGGTAGCGGTGATGTTCGAAGGCGAAATTGTGCAGATCGGGTCTCCTCAGGATCTTTTTGAAAATCCGGAACATCGATTCGTGGGCTATTTCATCGGAAGTCCGGGTATGAACTTCCTTGATTGTACCCTGGAAGGAAACACGGCACAAATCGGTGACGCCGGCATTGTCCTGGACGAGGAAACAGCGGCAAAGGGACGGAAGGCTGAAGGGAAACTACAACTCGGAATACGACCCATGTACCTGGAAGTCCATGCCGAACCCGTGAATGGCATGGTGAGGGCGAAGATCAAAGGGATTGAAGACCTGGGCAGTTACCGGATCGTGACCCTTGGTTTGGCCGGGAAGACCTTAAAGGCCGCTGTGCCCGAGGACAAACCCATTCCCCAAGACGAGGCCTGGCTCTTCTTTCCCCCACAATGGACCAGACTGTTTGCCGACGGCTGGCTGATTAAATAGGAAGGAGTTGATGCATGGAAAAGTGGCCCAACAATAAGGCCTGGTTGCTGGTGCTTCCGGTTTTTGTCATTGTCGCCTTCAGCGCAATCATCCCTTTGCTGACCGTGATCAATTATTCGGTCCAGGACATCCTGGCACCGGGACAAAGTGTCTTTGTGGGCACCGACTGGTTTAAAGAAATGTTGAGCGATTATCGGTTGCACGACGCCCTCTGGCGCCAATTCCTCTTCTCCGGCCTGGTGCTGCTCATTGAGATGCCTCTTGGCATACTCATTGCCCTGGCCATGCCGAAACGCGGATTGGGTGTTCCCGCTTCTCTGATTACCCTGGCCCTGCCTCTCCTGATCCCGTGGAATACTATCGGGACAATCTGGATCATTTTTACCCGGCCTGATATAGGTCTTTTGGGGGCCGGGATGAACAACGTCCTGGGCATCCCGTTTGATCACACCGCAAGTCCGCTCGATGCCTGGATCACCGTGATGTTGATGGAGGTCTGGCACTGGACTCCGCTCGTCGCCCTGCTTGCCTACGCAGGGCTGCGGGCGATCCCCGAGGCCTACTATCAGGCGGCCAGGATTGACGGCGCATCCTCCTGGTCTACCTTTCTTTACGTTCAGCTTCCCAAGATGCGCGGCGTACTCACCATCGCCTTTTTATTGCGTTTCATGGATAGCTTTTTAATTTACGCCGAGCCCTTTGTACTGACGGGGGGCGGTCCGGGCAATTCGACCACATTCCTCTCCATTTACCTGGTCAAGATCGCGCTCCTGCAATTCGACCTTGGACCGGGCGGTGCCTTTTCGCTCATCTATTTCGTCATCGTCCTGTTGTTCAGTTTTATATTTTACCAGGCACTGCAGAGAGTCGGAAGAGGAGAGAAGGTATGAAAATGAAGAAAAAAACCATCGGCCTTGCCCTCTATTTCTTCCTGTTGTTGATGCCGATCTACTGGATGCTCAACATGTCCTTAAGGACCAACGCAGACATCCTGGCATCCTTTGCCCTGTTTCCGACCGACGCCACCCTGAAGAACTACATCAAGATTTTTACGGATGCGTCCTGGTACATGGGGTACGTCAATGCCATGATCTATGTCACCATGAATACGATCATTTCATTGTCCGTGGCCCTGCCGGCCGCCTACGCCTTTTCGCGGTACCAGTTTGTGGGTGACAAGCAGATGTTCTTCTGGTTACTGACCAATCGTATGGCACCGGCGGCTGTTTTCGCGCTGCCCTTTTTCCAGCTCTATTCCACCGTCGGTCTTATGGATACGCATATTGCAGTGGCACTGTCGCATTGCCTTTTCAATGTGCCCTTGGCAGTGTGGATATTGGAGGGTTTCATGTCGGGGATCCCCCGTGAAATTGACGAAACCGCTTTTATCGATGGCTGCAGTTTTCCACGCTTTTTTATCACCATCTTTATCCCGCTGATCAGGGCCGGGGTTGGAGTGACGGCCTTTTTCTGTTTCATGTTCAGCTGGGTCGAGCTGCTGTTGGCCCGAACACTGACGGTGACGAATGCGAAACCCATTTCGGCAATCATGACGCGGACCATAAGCGCGACAGGCCTTGACTATGGCCTGCTGGCCGCGGCAGGCATCCTCACGATTATTCCGGGGGCACTGGTGATCTGGTTCGTACGCAATCATATGGCCAAAGGCTTTGCCCTGGGTCGCGTGTAAGGGGGAATAACGATGAAGCTGACTTTATCATGGATGGCATGGACCCTGCCCACGGCAATTTTCTGTATCTCTATTTTTCTGATCGTGATTGCCATGACCATCTGGCAGGCCATGTCCCCTTCCACGGAACGCCGGGGTTTCCTGCCGATTCCGACAACGCCGGGTGACCGGTTCTTTATCGGGATTTTGACCAGTATTTATATTTTTCTCGCATGGGTTGGACTGACTGATTTCAGCCTTTGGATTTTGCTTGTTATTGCCGTGTGCTGGATCATTGTTGTGATGCGTTGGGGGTAAACGAAAAACCGAAACAATGTTGCCTGGTGTATGTTGCTCGACGTTCATGGCCTTCACGGCAGCGATGTGGACCGGGAAAAAAAGAAAACCAACCAGAGAAGGCCCGAAGGTACAGGAGGAGATTGTATGAGAAAAGTGATGCTCAGGAAGAGATCCAGGATGTTGCTGGTGTTGGGTGTTGCTGCCGTACTGTTCGCGTTTTTTGCAGGTACTGCGAGCGCGGACATGGCAGCAGCCAAGAAGTGGGTGGAAAATGAATTCCAACCATCCACGCTGACAAAAGCCCAGCAGATGAAAGAGATGAAATGGTTCATCAATGCGGCCAAACCTTTCAAGGGAATGCATGTCAAGATTGTTTCCGAGACAATCCCCACCCACGAATACGAATCAAAGGTGCTCGCCAAGGCCTTCGAAGAGATCACCGGCATCAAGGTCTCCCATGACCTGATCCAGGAAGGTGATGTCATCGAAAAGCTGCAAACCCAGTGGGCCTCCGGCAAGAACATCTACGATGCGTACATTAACGACTCCGATCTCATCGGGACGCACTGGCGGTACAATTTTGTGGTTCCCTTGAGTGATTTTATGGCAGGGGAAGGAAAGGACGTGACCCTTCCGACACTGGACGTTGATGACTTCATTGGAAAATCTTTCACCACCGGACCTGACGGCAAGCTGTACCAGCTTCCTGATCAGCAGTTCGCCAACCTTTACTGGTTCCGTTACGATTGGTTCAAGCGCCCCGATTTCAGAAAGCAGTTCAAGAAACTGTACGGCTATGAGCTGGGAGTGCCCGTAAACTGGTCGGCCTATGAAGACATTGCCGACTTTTTTACCAACCACGTCAAAGAGATCGACGGCAAACGCGTCTATGGCCACAATGACTATGGCAAAAAGGCCCCGGACCTGGGCTGGCGTTTCACCGATGCCTGGCTCTCCATGGCCGGTTGCGGCGATAAGGGAATTCCAAACGGCAAGCCTGTGGACGAGTGGGGTATCCGCGTTGATGAAAACGACCGTCCCGTGGGCTCCAGCGTGTCACGGGGGGGTGCGGCCAATAGCCCCGCTGCAAAATATGCCCTCCGGAAATATATGGAATGGCTGCGTAAATATGCTCCTCCAGGTACTCTGGGAATGGATTTCTACACCTACCTGCCGTTCCTGGCAAAGGGGAACGTAGCCCAGCAGATTTTCTGGTACACGGCCTTCACCGCGACCATGGTGAAACCCGGCCCCACGGTCAACGCCGACGGTACGCCGAAATGGCGCATGGCCCCGTCTCCGCACGGTCCATACTGGGAAAAAGGCATGAAGCTGGGATACCAGGACTGCGGTTCGTGGACACTGTTCAAGAGCACGCCGCTTAAGCGCCGCAAGGCAGCATGGCTGTATGCACAGTTCTGTGTATGCAAGACCACTTCTTTGAAAAAGAGCCATGTTGGTCTGACGATTATTCGGGACAGCGACATCCACCATGATTCGTTCACGAAACGAGCGCCGAAACTCGGCGGTCTGGTGGAATTTTACCGCAGCCCGGCGCGTGTGGCATGGACACCTACCGGCACCAACGTGCCTGACTATCCAAAATTGGCCCAATTGTGGTGGCAGAATATCGGGGAGGCGGTTTCCGGTGAGGTGACGGTGGACAGGGCAATGGACAACCTTGCCCGGGAGCAGGATAAGGTGATGGCACGCATACAGCGTTCCGGTGTGCAGGGGAACAAAGGGCCCAAGCTGAACCCGAAGAAACCTGAGTCCTATTGGCTGAATAAACCTGGGTCACCGAAGGCGAAGCTTGCCAATGAGAAACCCAAAGGCCAGACCATTGATTACGACAAGCTTATTCAGGCCTGGCGGGAGGGACGCGTCCAGTAGACACGCCTTGAAAAACCTGTTTGCCTGGATTGCACGGTAAACGGTTCCATTGCCGCCGACGAACCCCCGGACGCGATAAGGATGTGATCCGCGGGGTGGCGGAGCGTGTTAGAATGGAGGGGTTAAAGGGGAGCCTTTAACCCCTCTTTTTTGTTGATCCAATTGGCGTGATCATATAGATTTTGTGTGATACGGGATACTCTTATCAGCGGGAATGGCAAGGTTTCAGGTGTCAGCATGAGTGAAAAGTTTTGTTACTGCATGGAGAACAGGCATGGGAAGGAAATATATAGGCGCTGTTGACCAGGGTACGACAAGCAGCAGGTTCATCATTTTTGATCACTTTGGCCGGATTGTAAGCGTGGATCAAAAAGAACATGCGCAGATTTTTCCACAACCCGGCTGGGTGGAGCATGACGCTCTGGAGATCTGGCAAAACGTCCAGGAAGTAATCAGGAGCGCGCTTGCCAAAGGCGGGATCAGCGGATCTGACCTGGCGGCCATCGGTATCACCAACCAGCGGGAAACCACAGTGATCTGGGACAAGAACACGGGAAAACCGTTTGCAAATGCCATTGTATGGCAGTGCACCCGCACGGACCGCATCTGTGATGACTTGAGTCGGGAGTATGGACAGGATGGCTTTCGGGAAAAGACAGGATTGCCCATTGCCACCTATTTTTCCGGACCGAAGATAAAATGGATTCTGGATCATGTGCCGGAGGCGAGAAGGGCGGCTGACAAGGGTGAAGCTCTTTTCGGGACCATGGAAACGTGGGTTATCTGGTGGCTTACCGGGGGGCCGAACAGCGGATCGCATGTCACGGACGTGACGAATGCAAGCAGGACAATGCTCATGAATCTAAATACCCTCGAGTGGGATGCAGAGATTTTGGAAGCCCTGGATATTCCACGGCAGATGCTCCCCCGCATCGTGCCGTCCAGCGACAGCAGCACGTGGGGTTCAACGGAGAAAGAGGGTCCCTTTAACGATATGATACCCGTGTGTGGGGCGCTTGGCGATCAGCAGGCAGCACTGGTGGGCCAGACATGCTTCGAAATGGGTGAAGCCAAGAATACCTATGGCACTGGTTGTTTCCTCCTGCTCAACACCGGTGAAAACGCCATGAAATCTACGCATGGGTTGATCAGCACGGTCGCCTATCAAATTGAAGGGCAGGAGGCCGTCTATGCCCTTGAGGGTTCAGTGGCAATTGCCGGTGCCCTGGTCCAGTGGATACGGGACAATCTGGGACTTATCTCAGAGGCCCGGCAGATTGAAGACCTGGCGCTCACGGTTGAGGACAACGGCGGGATCTATTTCGTCCCTGCCTTTTCAGGCCTTTTCGCCCCTTATTGGCGCGCCGATGCGCGCGGGGTTATCGTTGGTCTGACACGATACGTGCATAAAGGTCACCTTGCGCGGGCCGTATTAGAGGCCAACGCGTATCAAACCCGGGACATTGTGGAGGCAATGGAAAAGGATTCCGGCGTAAAGCTCAGCAGATTGAAGGTCGACGGCGGGATGGTGGCCAACGAACTTCTGATGCAGTTCCAGGCGGATATCCTTGATTGCCCGGTCATACGGCCGGAGATTACTGAAACGACCGCGCTGGGGGCGGCGTACGCTGCCGGGTTGGCCGTGGGGTTCTGGGAAGGACTGAACGAACTGCGGAGAAACTGGAAAATTGACAGGACATGGGAGCCCACCATGAATGCGGAAACACGGGAAAAGGGATGTGAAGGATGGAAGAAAGCCGTTGCAAGAACATTGGAATGGGTGGAATAGCTCCGGTCCAAGAGGACCGCACCTGAAAAGAGATGAATGAGGTCACAATGGATACAGAAAAACAGAATGAGCCTTATGGGGGCAAGCTGATTGACCTGCTTGTCGACAAGGAAAGGAAGGCGGTACTCCAGGAGATCGCGTTGAGCCTTCCGGACATCACCTTGAACGACCGGCAGCTCTGCGATCTTGAATTGCTCGCCACGGGAGCGTTCTCTCCCCTGGAAGGGTTCCTCAACAGGGCTGATTACGAATCTGTCCTGGACCGGATGAGGCTTCAAAACGACACTATCTGGCCCATACCGATCTGCCTGGATGTCCCCGAGACCAGCGCGCGTACCCTGGAGGCGGGCCAGTCGGTGTGCCTCCGGGACCCGGAAGGGTTCCTCCTGGCCATCCTCCATATTGAGGATATCTGGCCCGTGGAACGGGAAAAAGAAGCTACGGCGGTGTATGGAACCCTTGACCGGACCCATCCGGGTGTTCGCTACCTGTTTGAGACGGGAAGGGATTCCTATCTCGGCGGAAGGATGGAGGTATTGCACCTGCCGCTTCACTTTGATTTCAAACAGTTCCGTTTGACTCCCCGTGAAGTCCGTACTCTCTACGACAAGCTGGGCTGGCACCGGGTTGTGGGATTCCAGACAAGAAATCCAATCCACCGGCCCCAGTTTGAGATGACGCTCATGGCCATGAGAGAAGCAAAGGCAAATCTCCTGCTTCTCCCCATCGCAGGGATGACAAAACCCGATGATTTCGATCATTTTACCCGTGCCCGTTGCTACACCGCTGTTTCCCGCCATTATCCACCTGGTTCCCATGTTCTCAATCTCCTTCCGCTGGCGGCACGGATGGCGGGCCCGAGAGAGGCGGTTCTGCACGCAATCATCGCAAGGAACTTCGGATGCACTCATTTCATATTCGGGAGAGATCATGGGAGTCCCGGTGTGGATAGAAAACAGAAGCCGTTTTATCACCACGATGCGGCATGCAGGAAAGTAGAGGAACTGCGGGAAGAAATAGGGGTTTCGCCGCTCCTGTTCGATGAGATGGTGTACCTCCCCTTTGAAGATGAATATCGACCGCTGAACCAGGTTCCTGCCGACACCCAGACCCTGGCCCTATCGGGCACGGATATCCGCAATCGGATCAGGGCGGGCAAAAAGGTGCCTGATTGGTCCACCTTTCCGGAAGTCCTTGAAGAACTGCAAAAAAGCTATCCCCGTCCCCGGCGACAGGGATTCACCATCTTCCTGACCGGGCTCTCAGGCGCGGGCAAGTCCACCATCGCCAAAGTTCTGCTTTCAAAGTTCCTTGAATTGGGTGATCGGCCGGTCACGCTCCTTGACGGTGATATCGTGCGCCAGAACCTGTCCAGCGAACTGGGCTTTTCCAAGGAACACCGGGACATCAATGTGCGGCGCATCGGATTCGTGGCAAGTGAGATCACCAAAAATCGCGGCATAGCCATTTGTGCCCCCATTGCCCCCTATGAAGCCACACGCGAAGAGATTCGCTCCTCCATTGAAAAATATGGTGGATTTGTTGAAGTATATGTTGCAACTCCTTTGGATGAATGCGAAAAACGTGACAGGAAAGGAATGTACGCCAAGGCCAGGGCAGGTTTGATCAAGGGTTTTACCGGTATTGATGATCCGTATGAAGAGCCGCAAGACCCGGAAGTTCGCATTGATACCACGGAGCTGGGTCCGGATGAGGCAGCCCAGGAAGTGCTTCTGTTTCTTGGCCAAAAGGGATTCATTTGATGAAGCCCTCCACCTGTGGTGGAGAACCGTGACAGGTTCTGCCGATCGGGGGAAAAAAGGCTTTCTCCCCCGCAGTGAGCGCAGCCATGGAGGGCGAAGCGAACGGAGCAGAGGGAATGTGTCGGTTCCCTGCAATATGATGAAGTCTGACGCTGGTGAAAATTCTCTGTATTGGCTTTACCGGATAGTGGCCCTCTTATGGATGGCGGTGATCTACTGGCTTTCTTCAAAACCAAGCCTGCCCACCCCGGACCTGTTCTGGGGGCAGGATAAGGTGGAACATGCGGTGGCATTCGGCTTGTTGGGCTTCCTGTTTGCGTCCTCCTTCCGCGGGAGAAAACAAGTATTTTTCGGAAAGCACCTGATCATCGTGACCTTTTTTGTGGGCGCTTATGGTCTTTTTGACGAGGCGCACCAATTCTTCGTGCCCGGTCGGATCCCAAGCTTCTGGGACCTCTGTGCTGATGTCACGGGCGGTTTCCTTGCAGCGCTCCTCTTCCTGCGATACAGATCACGGAAGTTTTCCCGGCAAGAATTGCCTCCCCTTTCTTGACATTCCGGAAATGCGAATTATTTATTTGGTAACCGCGCAGGGAGACAGGCTGTAGTACCAAAAAGAGAATCGTGTGTGACCACGCAAAGCTCAAGGACTTTCCTAGAGGCTTCAACCTACAGCCTAAACAACCTGAATAATGACCAAACGCGCGGCCGTACCGTCGGACTGTATTGCAATCAGGCAGTACCGATCGGGAATAAATTGAATGTTTCGGGCTGGAGTGGACGAAGTGGAAACCCGAAATACGGAGGAGATCTTAAAAGGAGGTGATCGTATGGCCATTTTGAGATGGAGAGATCCATTTGAAACCACGGCATTTACGGAACTGAACAGATTACAGGAAGAAATGAACATGCTTTTCGACCGGTTTTTCGGGGAACGGACGCCGGTAAGGAATGCAGGTGTGTTTCCGGCTGTGAACGTAACTCAGGATGATGATAATGTGTATATCACAGCGGAACTCCCGGGGATACCGGGAAAAGACCTCGATATCACGGTGGAAGAGGATACCGTTCTGATCAGGGGGGAGCGCAAGGCTGAACCTGAAGGTGAGGAGATCAGTTATCATCGCCGTGAAAGAGGAGAAGGGAAATTCAGCCGGACGGTTACGCTTCCTACCAGGATCGTGGCTGACGGTGCGACAGCTGAAACCAAGGATGGAATTCTGCGGCTGACATTACCGAAGGCTGAGGAGGTCAAACCCAAGAAAATCGAGATCAAGGTAGGCTGAAAGGGGGTGACTTCCATGGAAAAGAATCTTGAATTGCGAGGGAAAAAAGAGATGGAATCAAAAAGCGAATTGACCCAGCGACGTCCGGTATTCATTCCCGCTGTGGATATTTTTGAAAACAAAGAAGCCCTTGTTCTCATTGCGGATATGCCGGGCGTGACAAATGATGGTGTTGAAATTCATCTTGAAGACAGCGAGTTAACCATTCGTGGCAAGGTCTTGGAAGAACAGCAGAATGTCCTGCCCGTTTACACGGAATACCGGTCAGGGGATTATTACCGGAGCTTTACGCTGAGCAATGTTATTGATCAGCAGAAAATCGAAGCAAGCATGAAAGACGGAGTATTGAAGATTATTCTCCCAAAAGCGGAGACAGCGAAACCAAGACAAATTACGGTACAAGTCGGCTAAGGATGGAATGGAGGGGTCCTTCGGTTGAAAAAGGAAGCTGACGGGCCCCTGTTTTTAACATTGTTTGGCGTTTTTGGACGTATGATGAATCAAGAAAAAGATAATCCCCACGAGGAGTGCTGAAACACACCCCAGGACCGGGAAGGTCGCTTCAATACCCATATTCCTCTCTACAAATTCCACCATTTTTACCGAGAAGGATCCGATCCCGAAAGTCACCACGAATTTTGTCCCAAAGGCCGAGTGATGAAGACGCCTTGGAGCAAACAAGGCCACCAGGGTGTTCTCGATGGGCTGCATTCCGATCAGGAAAAAAGTGTAGATGAAGACGAGTATGAGCAGAGGAACATCGTGGAAAAGGCCCATCAAGAATGCGGCTGGAACTGTGATGGCATGAAACACCAGGTAAGAGTAACGGGGTTCAAAACGATTTCCGATTCTGCCTCCTGCGTACTGGCCCAATATCCCGATAAAAAAGATCAGGGAGGTCGTAAAGGTGGCCACCAGGTTCCCGGGGATTTCCCTCCCCATCATCATGGAAAAGAAATGGGTCACCCCCTGGTTTTTCAGTTCAAAATAGGCAGGCATCACCACGGTGGCCCCTCGATAAGCGATCCCCCCCAGCATCATTGCAATGAGTAATATGAAAAAGGCGGAGAGGTTCCCGTTTTCCTGGTTTTCCGGGGCCTCCGGCCCTTCCGAGAGCAAGGTAATGGGAAGCAGGATAGCCAGCGCAGCTCCCAGGAAATGCATCCCGCCCAGGAGGAGATACGCCCCGGCCGGGCCCCATGCCCAGTTGATGATCCCGGTGAGGAGCGGTGCTGAAGCCAGTCCCACATTGCCGAACATGCCGTTATAACCCATGGCGAGGCTCACCTGCCGCACTTCCCTTGAGATCAGTCCCAGTCCAATTGGATGATAAATGCCAGAAAAGAGACCGAGGGCAGCCAGGGAGATCCCGAGGGCATTTGGGGAATCGATGTATCTTGCCGCAGCTATCGCACTGACCGCGGAGCCAATGTAGAAAAGGAAAAACAGGAACCGGGGCCCCAAACGGTCAGCAAGCATTCCCCAGGGCAAAGCAGTGATGCCGAAAAGAAGGTACATCCAGAAAGAGATTCCCAGGACCGTTGACATATCCAGGTGCATTCGTGAGGCGAGGGGAAGGACAAGAGCGGGAAATACGAGCACGTTGAAGTGGCTCAAGAAATGGCCGTAACAGGTGACGGTGAGGATTCTTCGTTCGCGGGTGTCCATGTCTATAGTGCTCTCCATCATGAGATTGTACCTATCCATAAATGGCTCTTTTGCCCGATATCGTCGTTATGCTCAAATTTTAATCCTCGAAATACCTCGCTGGATTCCTATGGTTAAAATGCTCGCATGCTCCCGCGCAGAGTGCTGGATCTTCGACTTGATCTCGAACAAACTATCTCATGTATGGATAGGTACAAGATGCCTCAAAGGGCAAAGAAGACTCACACCATACAGCAACACCTTACTCGGAGACAAGCCAAAAAAACCGGGGTTCATCCAGTGGACGCGCGCGAGTATCCTTCCAGGGGGCCGCGCTTGACTTTCCCCCGGCTACCTGTTAGAGAATAAAGGCATTTTGCGCAACGGAAACTCATCAGGAAAACAGGAATGTTAAAAGATCTGCACGATCTGGTTAAGGCGGTCAGGCGGGAGCCATGGGCGAAAAATCTCGAGGCCGGTGAGGATTTCTGGGCACTTCTCCCGGAGTGGCTGGAGGAGCATGTCATAGCGGACTTTCTCGGCCAGGTTATCCGTCAGGTGGATGAAATCGTCGATATTGACCCTGATCTGTCCGAACCCCGAATCCTTGAAATTGCCACACGATATATGGTTGATTTCCTGGGTGCCCAGTCAGCTTCCGTCAGGATATATGACCCCCTCACCGAACAGATGCTCAGCTACGGGTCCTTTCCCCTGGATGAACATTCGAGAGAGACGTACATTCCCCTCGAAGGCAGTATAGCCGGTGAAGTGGTGAAGAGTAGAAAACCGTGCCTGGTCCCCAATATTCTTGATGAAGGTCGATACCAGGACAAAAATGTCATCAGACGCAAGGGTGTCCATTCACTACTGGCGATCCCGCTTGAAATCCCTCGGTTTTTCCCTCATGAAAGAGACACCGTGGGGGTTATCCAGATCTATTACCGGGAAAAGGATCGCACGTTTTCCACGCTCGAAATCCAGATCGCGAACCTGATGGCAAAACGGCTCAGTTTCGTGATAGCGCGAAAGAAGATTCTCTCAATGCACCGGATGAACGAGAAAAAGGACTCGATTATCCAGCATATCTTCAAGACCCTCGGGAGAAAGGGCGGTATCAAAATGAAGGAGGTGTTCAACAGGATTATTCCTGAATTGGCCGATATGGTGAATGTTCAGAGTTGCGCGCTTTTTTCCGTGATGCCTGACTACAATCATGTGATACTCGAGGCCGCCTTTCCCGAGCAGGGGAGTTATCACAGTATCGGCATGAAATTCCCCGTAGGAAAAGAGCCGGCATTTGAAATGATCCTGAACCTGAGGGATTATCGGGGCAATTCCACGTACGAAATCGTCACACCCTCCTACATCCTGGTCGTTGACCCGCAGAAGAGTGAACTGATTTCAGGGCAGATGAAGAAATTCGCCAAGGCGCACAATATTAATTCCATCCTTTATATTCCCCTTTTTGTGGAAGGGGAAATCACCCATTTCATAACATTTGATGCTCTTGAACAGCGATTACGATACAGGGAGGATGAGATAGAACTCTTTCTTTTCCTGGGTAGGGAGTTGATGAAAGCGCAGAAAATGGAGCGATTGGATGATATCCTGCATGATTTCAAGAACCCTACCATCGCGGTAGCCGGGTTTGCCAGGAGGCTGAAAGTACTGCTTGAAAAGGAACCCGATGAAACATCAAAGGATCAGATTCGCCGGTACACCGACATCCTTCTGGAGGAAACGAGTCGACTCCAAGAGCTTTCCCTGAGTATCTATGCAGTAGGAAAGGAACAAGTTGTTGATTTATCAGACATCCTTCGGCGCCGTTTTGAGATCAACAGGGAGGCAATCAAAGAGCAACTGAAGCAGAACGTGGAGTTGAAGGAGGGTCCGTTTCAACCAGGATTACTTGTCCGTTGTTATCCGATACATCTGGAGAGAGTGTTTGATAATCTGTTGAACAACGCCACCAAAGCAATACCGCTCCGGGGAGGATTCCTGGCCATTCGAACCTATGGAGACGGGGAATGGGCCTGCGCAGAAATCAGTAACAGCGGCCAGATCTCATATGAAGACAGGGTGAGACTGCTTGAAGGGGAGGCCGAAGGCCGGGGACTGTATATTACCAACCGGATTGTCCGCCTTTTGAAAGGAAAAATGGTGATAGAAGGGGGGAAGAACAGCACGACCTTTATTGTGCGTTTGCCTCTGATCAGAAGAGAAAGGGATGAGGCTGAAGGAAAATGAATATGAATGATATTGAAGAAATCATTGAGCGAGTGAAAAGAAATGAGAAGATTGAGAGAAAATTTTTTGAAGTGGAAGTTCGCATTTTATCCATTCTGAATTTCAAGGACCTGTTTGAAAATCTCCTTACGGAGATACGAAAAACATTTGACATCCCTTACGTGTGGCTGTCGCTGATCCAGGAAAACAACGTGGCCCACCTGATCAGGCAACTGGGGACCTCGGGGATGCTCGATAACAAATTGAATATCATTGAGCCGGGCACCTTTCGAAGCCTGGTGGGCAATGGGACTCGTCCGGTACTGGTCAACGGTGACTTAACGCCCTATTACAAGTTGTTCCCGGACCATGAAAAATACCTGATTCGTTCCCTTGCTCTCATACCGCTCAGGCAGGAGACGGATGTCATCGGGAGCCTGAACTGCGGGGACTCTGCGCCGGAAAGATATCATCCGGGAATGGATGTATCCCTCCTGGAGCGGCTGTCGGTGATCCTTTCCATCTGCATTTCAAATGTTGCCGCTCATGAGAAGATCAGACTCGCGGCTTCCAGTGATCCGCTCACGGGGCTCATTAATCGGCGGGTCATGGAACGGATCTTGAAGAGGGAATTCAGCAGGGCACTCCGATACGAAATGCCCTTGGCGGTGGCATTCCTGGACCTGGATGATTTCAAATCCCTCAACGACCGGTACGGGCATGACTTTGGGGACATCGTCCTGAAATACGTTGGAAACCAACTGGTCCGGATGAGCAGGGACAGCGACATTGTGACGAGGTTCGCCGGAGATGAATTTGTCATCATCCTTCCGGGAAATAAGCGCGATGATACCTATCAGATGATGAATCGACTGAATCGATACCTCTCCAAAAACCCTCCGGTCCACGATGGCGAGAAGGTGAGGATTTCAGTGAGCTTCGGCGTTGCCCATATCCAGGATGCCGGGGTTCAGGACCCTGCCTCGCTGTTGAAGCGGGCTGACGAACGGTTGTACGAGGCAAAGAGGAAAAAAAAGAAATCTGAAAGAGTTGTTTCATTTGACCGGTCGTAACGCTCAGCTTCAAAGTTCCAGGGTTCACGGTTCAAGGGCAGAGCGCAATGAAGATTGAACGGTTTGAAGATATTGTGAGGCCTGGCAATCTGAGTCGTTGCGAGGAGAAGAAAAGAGGGCAGGAAAGAGTGGGAAATATTTCGCCTCGGGAGTTGGCTTTTGACATTGATGGCGTCCTGGCTGACACGTTTCGTGTGTTTGTGGAGACCGCCAGGAATCAATACCATGTGCAGGTTGCTTATGAGGATATAACCGAGTACGACTTCAGAAAAGTTATTGACATAGATATTGAGATTGCAAGGGATATTATCGAGAGGATCCTTGATCATCCCATCCAGATGGGAATCAGGCCCATTGAGGGAGCGGTAGAGGTGCTCAGGCTCCTGGCAGGGGAGGGGCCGATTCTCCTGGTTACCGCGAGGCCCGGGAGATCGGCCATCTATGAGTGGGTTCTTCAACACCTGCAGGGGGTGGATAGCAATTTGATCCGGCTGGAGGCGACCGGTACTCACGAGGAGAAAGTCCCGATCCTTCTTAAACATGGGATCAGATATTTTGTGGAAGACCGTCTTGATACGTGCTATTTGCTCGCGACGGCGCAGGTGACACCCATTGTGTTCGAGCAGCCCTGGAATCAAAAGCCGCACCCGTTCATTCGGGTCCGTTCATGGGCGGAGATTGAACAAATGATAGCCTGGAGCGGATCGACGTATGCCAAGGGGTGTTTGCGCGATGCATCGCAAAAAAAATCTTGACACCGTTGTTGTGAAAAAGAAAATTAAATTTATGATGCAACCACAGATGATACCTGGGGAATATTTACATTGATTTGGAAAGGAGGGGACCATGCCGACCTATGAATTTCAGTGTCAGAAATGCAAGAAATCCTTTTCAATAATCTTGAGTATAAGGGAATACGAGACAAAGAAAATCAGATGCCCGAAATGCAAGAGTACCAGGGTGAAGCAGCAGATCACTCCCTTTCAGGTGGTGACTTCCAAGAAGAGCTAGTAGACAACCTGGGTCGTTTTGTGAGCAGAAAGGAAGAGAAGAGATGAAATGCCCTTACTGTGAAAAGGAAATTCCGGGAAAGACGTGCCCGGATTGTGGGGCTACAATGCCGGAAGAAGCACGGTATTGTATGCAATGTGGAAACCTCCTTGATGATGCAGATGAAACAATTTCCCAAAACGGGGAGGATGACCTGGATTTTGAAAATCGCGTCCTGTGCCCGGACGGCACCTGCACAGGGATTATTGTGGATGGCAAGTGCACGGAATGCGGGAGGACCTTTACGCCTGAAGAGCCGGCGGAAAATGGGGAGGGGGAAGGCGTTGATGTATGAATTGAAAGTGACATCCCGGTTTGCCGCGGCTCATCAACTGAGGGAGTTTCACGGGGCTTGTGAGAACCTCCATGGCCACAACTGGAAAGTGGAGGTGTACGTCACGGGGCAGAACCTGAGAAAGGAAGGTCTGCTCGTTGACTTTGGTGAAATGAAACAGGCGACAAAAGAAGCGCTGGGGACGCTGGATCACCGTTTTCTCAACGAGCTGGAGCCATTCAGGGATAATAACCCTTCATCCGAGAATATTGCCCACCACATTTTCAAGTACCTGTCCAGCAAACTGAACCATGGAGACGTCCGGGTCAGCAAGGTAACCGCATGGGAATCTGAAGATGCCTGTGCAAGCTACATGGAACCTTGAGGGGTGTCCCGATAAGCATCTTGAGCAGCAGGAACGGAGATGAAAATATTTGCTTTTATTCCCGCCCGCTATGATTCAACACGGTTTCCGGGGAAACCCCTTGCCCTGATAAAAGGGAAACCCATGATTCAGCACGTTTATGAACGCTCCCTGCGGTGTGTGGAAATAGCAGACACCTATGTGGCAACAGATCATGCTGGTATTTACAAGGCGGTTCAGGCCTTCGGGGGAAAGGCCGTCATGACAAGCCGGGACCACCGGTCCGGAACCGACCGGATAGCAGAAGCCGTTGTGGCGCTGGGAGTATCAAGCAAAGACCTGATTGTGAATATCCAGGGAGACCAACCCATCTTTGAACCGGGCATGATATCAGACCTTGTCGCACCATTTTTCCAGGAAGAACTCGCACCCATGGCGACCCTCAAGTACAGGATGCTCCAGGAGGAAGAAAGAGAAAACCCGAACCACGTGAAAGTAGTGACGGACAGGAACGGTTATGCCCTCTATTTTTCCCGGTATCCCATACCATTTGTTCGAGATCCACGAGGAAAGGACATCGTCTTCCAGAAACACCTGGGGTTTTATGCATATCGGCGTGATTTTTTGTTGGAGTTTACCCGTTTAGAGCCCGGGGTGCTCGAAAAGGCGGAAAAACTGGAACAGTTACGGGCACTGGAATACGGGTTCCGGATCAAGGTGAGTGAAACCCTCTACAATTCCCTGGAAGTTGATGTACCTGAAGATATTGGGCGTATCGAAAAAGCGCTTGAAGAGGGGCCTCTCAGTCGTCATCCTTGAAGATTCGTGCGGCCAGGTCAATATCCTCAGGGCAGAAAATAAAGAGAGACTTCTCTCCGCCCGGAAGAGCTGATCCGTAAACATAATTGATGTTGATCCCCTCTTCACCGAATTTTTTCGCCATCTGGGCGAGGATGCCGGGCTTGTTTTCGATTTCCAGCGCGATGACGGGCATAATATCGAAGAGATACTCTCCCTTGGAAAGCAGGTCAATAGCCCGGTCCGTGTCCTCCACCAGGAGGCGGATGAGAGCGAAATCGGCTGAATCTTTCTGCATGGAGCCATAGCTTGCCGCCGGCGCAATCCTCTTCAAGGATTTTCCTCTGGCCTTGAAAATCTGTTGCACATACCCGGAAGCATCCTGAATCGTCAGGGCATCGATATTGATGCCCGCATCCGAAAGAAGGCTCGCGAGTTTTCCCAGTTCGCCGGGGACGTTTTTCAGGAATAGTGCTATTTCAGTTCTGACCATGTCTCATCTCCTGCTGTTCAGTTCCCTGAAGTCATTTCATACCCTTTGAGATACTTGAAGAAGTCGCTTTTCGTGGACAAAACAAGTGTGCTGTTTTTGTCCAGTGTTTTCCGGTAGGTGTCAAGGGTCTTGAGAAAAGAATAGAACTCCGGGTCCTTATTGTACGCCTCAGCATAGATATGGGTGGCATTAGCGTCGGCCTTTCCCTTGATTTCCTGGGCCTTTCTGTAGGCCTGGGAAGTGATCTGTTTCAGGTCTTTATCCCGGTCGCCTTCAATTTTTCTGATCTCTCCTTTTCCTTCCGACCGGAACTTTTCAGCCATCTGTTTTCTTTCCGCAATCATCCTGGAGTACACCGATTTCCGAACCTGCTCCACGTAGTTGAGTCTCTTTATCTTCAGGTCGACGAGCTGGATTCCGTATTTTGCGACCTTTGGCTGGGCCTGCTCAAGGATCCCTTCGGTGATTTTTTCTCTTCCCATGCTCACCTTGCCAAGAGGGCTATTCTTCATATCTTGGCCGATGACTATCCTGGAGGTATCCAGTTTCCGGTTGGTCCACCGGACGGTCTCAATCAAGGGATAGGATGTCACGAAGTTTCGAACCGCAGCGTCCAGGATATCATCCAGGCGGGCCTGCGCGCCGAGCACGTTGCTGACGGTTTGGAAAAATTTCAGGGGATCTACAATCTTCCAGCGGGCAAACGTGTCCACCCAGATAAACGTCTTGTCAAGGGTTGGGATCTGGCCGGGATCACCGTCCCACTCAAGCAGGTTTTTGGGAAAATAGTTGGCATTTTGAATAATGGGAATTTTCAAATAGAGGCCCGGTTCTGTCTTCGGGCCGCCGATTGCCTCACCGAACTGGGTAATAACCACCTGTTCGGTTTCATCCACGACATACGCGGCCGAATAAAGGCCTATCAGGATAATAATAAGTGGAATGATCAATATCTTGAGTTTCATTTGTTTCCTCCTTGTGTCTGCCCGAGGGTCAATAAGGGGAGGAGGTTTTTTTGCTCCGAATCCACGATATATTTTTTCCCCAGCTTTGGGAAAATCTCCTGAATGGCCTCCAGGTAGAGACGACGCCGGGTGACATCCTTTGCCTTGCTGTATTCAGCATAGAGCGCCAGAAAGCGGGCGGCATCTCCCTTGGCCCGGTTCACCCGGTCCAGAGCATACCCTTCTGCGCCCTTGATGGTCTTTTCCGCGTTTCCCCTGGCAGCCGGGATAACCCTGTTGTACTCTTCCTTTGCCTGGTAGATCATTTTTTCCTTTTCCTGTATGGCCTGGTTCACCTCATTAAATGAAGGCTGTACCGGCTCAGGAACATTGGTCCGCTTCATTTCAATAGTGACCAGCTTGATGCCGGTTTCCGCCTGCTCAAGCTCCTTTTGGAGAAGCTCCTTGGCAGCGTCGGCTATTTCCTCGCGCTTGCTGATGACCTCGTTAATGCTCCGGTCTCCAACAACCAGGCGCATGGTGGCCTCGGCGAGGTCCCGCAAGGTGGCCCTGACGTTCCGCACCTTGAAAAGGTACTTATAAGGATCCTTGACGCGGTATTGGACAATCCAGGGAACGACTGCCACGTTCAGATCTCCGGTGAGCATCAGGGATTCATTCAGGTATGCGGACCCTGATGCATAGCGGGTGCGAACGCCGGCCGCAATGGTCCTGAGTCCGAATTCCTCTTTGAAGACGTAACGGACCTTCACCTTGGTGATTTTCTCGATCCCGCTGGGGAGCTTGAAGTTGAGCCCGGGCGGAGTGGTCCTGGAAAATTTTCCAAAACGCTGAACTACCCCCACCTCATCGACACCCACGGTATAGAAACAGCTTGTGCCGAGGAGGACGATGATGATTGCCACCACGACAAGCCATACTCCGCCGGGGAACCTGCCTTTCATCCCCTTGATTTTTTCAATCATCTCGTCTACCTTTGGAGGTCCACCTCCACCCTGGCTTTTCTTTTGTTGCTGCAACTTTTCCCAATCCCAGGCCATAGTTTTACCCCGTTCCTCTCTTTGAGAAAGATATTTTATAATAAGGATATAGGGAATTGACCGGCACGTCAAGGCTTAATGCTCTGGAGTATTCTTGACTTGAAAAGTATCTCCGTTTATGTTTGACGCCATGGATGAACGAAAAACGTCATTGACTCCCCTGAAAGAAATCCTCGACAGGATGTTCAAAGAAGGCGGCCTTCCCTTTGATATGGATAACGCCAGGATCTGGAAGGTGTGGGAAGGAGTGGTTGGGCCGTCGGTGGCGAGACACGCGAAACCGCTGTGGATAAAACAGCGCCTTTTACGGGTGGGGGTATCGGATCCCATCTGGCTCCAGGAACTCCGCTTTCAGGAACAGGATATCAGGGAAAAATTGAACCAGGCACTGGGGAAGGAGGCCGTGGAGAGGATCGAGTTCAGACTGGGGCAGTGAGTGAGTATTTCCCCTGTCCCAAAATGGGCGGGAGAATTTCCAGGCCCGGGTTGCCCTCCAACACCGTTTCCACAAGGACGAGTTTAGCGCTGGAGTGAAGGTCGGGGTAGACCACCTGGAGCCGTTTGGGTTCCAGGTTGAAGCGTCTTGATTGACTCAAAAGATCAATAAGTCTTTCAGCAGGGTAAACCATCGTAAACCTCCCTTTTATTTTCAAGAGATACCGGGCTGTTGCCAGGATATCTTCCAGAGAGACGAGAATTTCGTGCCGAGCGATGGCCCGGGATGTGTTCGGGTTGATTCGACCGCTCTCGGGTTTGCGGTAGGGCGGGTTGCAGGTGACAACATCAGCGATCTCCGGAGAAAGAGGTGGGTGGCGGATATCTGCCAGTAGGGTTTTCATTTTTCGCGAGAGACCATTGACCATTGTGTTTTTTGAAGCCCGTTGGGCCAGGTCAGGCTGGATTTCAATCCCCAGGGCATGCCCCAGGGACGTGGTCAGCAGGAGGATGAGGGGAATAACGCCACAACCGGTGCCCAGATCAACCAGGAAATCCCCGGATCTTATTGTCACGAATTCAGCCAGGAGGAGGGCATCCACTGAAAAACGATATCCGTCCCTTGGCTGGATTACTTTCAACCGTCCGTCCAGGAGCGAGTCGACCGTTTCATGGGGGCCGGGTCTTCTGTCAGGAGACTTGGATGATTTCATAGGGATCGATTTTGTTCAAAACGAGGCCGGTCAATACCTTTGGAAAAAAGTAAGTAGATTTCCGAGGCATCACGAGTGACAGGCCTGCAATTTCTTTCACCTGTGCCATCTTTGTCGGATTCAGCAAAAAGGTCATCTGAAAATCATGGGAATGAACAAGAGAAAGGGCTGATTTTATACTGCTCTGGTATTGGAAGACTTTTTCGTCGTCTAAGTGCGCCTTGGTAAAACCCAGGGCCTTTTGCAGCAGGAAACGGGAAAGCACGAGGACATCAAGGTTCTTGAGCGCCGGGTGGAGGTCATCCCCCATTTGATCCCGTACCCCTTTCTTCAAGGAAAAAAGGTACCCATTTCCGGCGTCTTCATGGTAAAATCCAATGGCCGTGTTGGATTGCCCTGCCTTTGCAAGGGCGGTCCTGAAATCATGGGAACCGGCGGCCGGGTCGCCGGGTGGCAAGGGGATTTTTTCAATGGTAAACCAAGCCTCAATCCGGGAGAGAAAATTCTTCAGGTCAAAACCCGGAGCGCTTTTTACGAGACGATGGGAAGGAAGGATGGTGAGACCTTCGTCATTCATATTGGTGAGATACATCATCGTAAATTCGTAAGACCTGTTTGCCGGTTTTCGGCCGTATCTGGTCCGCATCATATTTCTATAGGTGCGTGCGGTCTCGTACCGGTGATGACCGTCGGCGATGAAAAGCGTCTTCGGGAAAAACGCGCGGGAAATTTTTCTGGCAATGGACGGGGCCTCAATGATCCACATCTGATGCGAACTCCCGTCCTCCAGGTCAAAAGAGATCTGGGGTTCCATGTGCATGGCGTTTTGACAGATCCCCATGATCATATTGTCACGATCTTCATAGAGTGCGAAAATCTGGCTGAATTGGGCGTTGCACGCACGCATGAGCCGCAACCGGTCATCCCGGTGTGCTGAAAAGGTCCTTTCATGGGGAAGGATGATTCCCGAATCTTCTTCCTCAATACGGACAAGAGCGATGAGTCCCCATCTCGTCTTTCTCGCTTCACCGTCTCCCGGGTCATAGGTCATGGAAGACACGTAAAGACAGGGGCGTTCCGCCCGGGTCAAGGTCCCTTGCATTTCCCAGCGCTTGAAATAATCAGCCGCCCTTGTATACTTGTTGTCCCAATCGGAATCCCCGGTCTTCTTTTTGCCGAGGATGAGCCGGATGATATTGCAGGGGTCTTTCTGGTAAAGGATTTCCTGCTCCTCCGTTGAAATGACATCATACGGAGGGGCAACCAGTTTTGAAAAATCTTCATCGTTTTCAAACAGATAATGGGATCCTCGAAATGGAGCAATAATGGCCACGGGATATTCGCTGCCTCCAGGGTGTCTAAAAGATGAGGCATTAGTATGAGATACTTTTCTTTCAGGAGTCAAGACTTTTTGCCCGCAGCAATGGGAAGGAGCTTATGGCATGAAGGGTGACGATATTCATAGCATTGACGGGGCGGGACGAGGGCAGATACCACCTGATTTGCTGATTCAGGGAGGTACGCTGTTGAGTATGGTTGAGGGAGAGCCACCCTTGATGAATGCCGTCCTCTCCATAAAGGATGGTCGCATCGAAAAAATAGGAGCGGAGGAGGATTTCACTGATCCCGGGTATCGGCACGTAGACCGAATCGATGCCACGCGCGGGATCATATTGCCCGGCCTTGTGAACGCTCATACTCACATCGCCATGACCCTGTTCCGGGGATACGCTGATGACCTTCCCCTGAAGACATGGCTTTTTGAGAAGATTTTTCCGCTGGAGGCGCAGGTCCTGAATCCCCGGACCGTTTACCGGGGTGCGTTGCTTGGATGCCTGGAGATGATCGCCTCCGGGACAACCTGTTTCATGGACGGCTATTTTTTTCAGGATGAGACGATCCGGGCAACACATGAAGCCGGCCTCAGGGCGCTGATCGCCCAAGGCGTTATTGATTTTCCCGCCCCCGGTGTTCCTGATCCTCGAGAAAACTTGAATATTGCAACAGATTTTGTCAAGAAATGGGAGCATTTTTCCGAACTGATTCAACCGGGCTTGTTCTGTCACAGCCCCGTGACCTGTTCCAGGGAGACCCTGACGAGAGCGCTCGAGGTTTCTCTGGAAGGGCCGGCACTTTTACAGATCCATCTGTCAGAAACCCTCGAGGAAGTGCAAACGCTCATGGAAAAGACCGGAAGGAGGCCGGTCAGATACCTGCAGGATATCGGGTTTCTCAACCCTTGCCTCGTTGCAGCCCATGCTGTTCACCTGGATGACGAAGAGATCGCATTGCTCTCAGAGAGGGGCGTGAAGGTGGTCCATGTGCCGGAGAGCAACATGAAGCTTTCCGCGGGTATTGCACCGGTCAAAAAGATGATGGAAGCGGGTCTTGCAATAGGCATTGGGACGGATGGGAGCGCATCCAATAATGACCTTGACCTTTTTCTGGAGATGGATACTGCGGCAAAATTGGGAAAGGTGTCCACCATGGATCCGGTTTGCCTGAACGCGCGGGAAGTCCTCACCATGGCCACCGCAGTGGGCGCATCTCTTCTCGGGCTGGAAAACGAGATCGGCACACTTGAAAAGGGAAAACGCGCGGATATAATCGTGGTGGACCTTGACGCGCCGCACCTCCGGCCTCTTTATGATCCTTATTCCACGCTGGTTTATTCGGCCAGCGGAGCAGATGTGAAAGATGTCATTGTGCAGGGACGTGTCCTGATGAGGGATCGGGTTTTCATGACCCTCGATCCGGAAGAGATCATGGCGAAGGTAAAAGAAATAACCGGCGATCTATAAGGCTAAGCAGTTCGGTTGTCTTTTAGAATCTGCAGCACCTCTTCGGGCGTGGATGCACGAACAACTCCTTCAATATTTTCAAAGCTCTTGATGCCCACAACGGTTTTTCCCGTCTTCAAGGCAAGGGCGATCTCGGAAAGGGTTCCATGGCCGCCAGAAATGGCTACCAGGATGTCGGAAGCCCGTACGACCAGCAGATTCCTTCCTTCGCCGAGGCCGGTGGGAATTGCAATGCGGATGTAGGGATTGGCGTGTTCTTTGTGGGAGCCGGGGAGGAGGCCCACGGTTATCCCTCCGGCTTCGAAGCACCCGCGGGAAGCACCCTCCATAATGCCCCCGAGACCGCCGCAGATAAGGGTCCAGCCGTGCTTTCCGATTTGATATCCTATCTCTCTGGCGAGGGCATAAAGGTCTTCGGTACAGGTGCCGGAACCAACCACCCCAACATGGTATGTCTGTTCCATGGGTTCTCTTCTCCTGATGCAATAAATAAATTATACCATGTCAGAAGGGAACTTTAAAGAAGTGTACTCAATAAGGGCGACCGCAATCTTTTTACGAGCACGAGGGAGCTTCACGCTTGCGGCGGAAAAAGTTGCTCAGCTACAAAATATTTGCGTTCATCGTCAATAATTGCTATGGACTGGTGAGCACGGACGACTTATGCTGTTATGTGCTATTTTCTATCCTATTCGAAAACACTTTTCAATGCCGCAAACACACAAACGATCCTCTTTCCGTGAAGAAGGGGATATTGCGTTGCGGTGGTTTGGAAACGTTTTAAGGAGAGCGCTATCCTATGCAAAAGAGAAAAAAAGTTACGGTGCTGTTTATTGTTATTATCCTCATTGTGGGGATCGGAGCACTCGGCTGGTTCCTGGCATGCATCTTTGAAGGTCAGCCACCGAGTGTCGTGGTAGAGCCACTCCCGGAATATCTCTCCGGGAGACAGAAGTTCACCATCCGAGTGGGAGATGAAAACAGGGGACTCAGGAAACTCAGGATTTCAGTGGAGCAGGAGGGCAGAAAGATCACCATACTCGAAAAAGAGTTTCCTTTCCACGGGATCCTGAATCGCCAGGGAGTACATACCTTTGAGACGGAAGTGTTCCTGGATCCCAAGAAAATGAACCTCGCCCAGGGCCGTGCTGATCTTTACGCCAGGATTTGGGATTATTCCCGGAGAAGCGGTGGCGACGGGAATCTCTCCGTTTTCCAGCATAAGATGATAGTGGACACGGTCCCGCCTGCTATCCGTATTCTTTCACGACAGCACTATATCAACCTGGGCGGGGCAGGGCTGGTTGTCTACCGGGTATCATCAGATACTGATCAAAGCGGCGTCTATGTGAATGATTATTACTTTCCCGGATTCCCGGCAGGGGAAGATTCTGAGAAGGAAACCCATCTCTGTTATTTCGCTGTTCCTCAGAACCTGGTAGCCTATCCATCCGTTTACCTCTGGGCAAAAGACAGAGCGGGCAATCGGACGACTTCCACATTCAATTACCATATCAGGAAGAAAAGGTTCCGCGTCGAGAGAATGAATATAAGCGATCATTTCCTGAAGAAAGTCCTGCCCTATTTTTCCTTCTACTCGCTTGAAGAAAAAGCAACACCCCTGGAAAAATTCTTAAAAATCAACAGGGACCTGCGAAAGGAAAATACCCTCGCGTTTCATGAACTGGGGAAAAAGAGCAGCACAGACAGGCTCTGGGAGGGGACATGGGTAAGGCTGAAGAATGCCGCCACCATGGCCAGGTTTGGTGACCGGCGGAGATACTATTACCACGGGAAAGAGGTGGACAGGGAAACCCATATGGGCGTAGACCTGGCCTCCATTGCCCAATCCAAGGTCCCTGCTGCCAATGATGGAAGGGTGGTGTTTGCGGACCGCATGGGTATTTATGGAAATACCGTGGTCCTGGATCACGGACAAGGCTTGATGTCTTCCTACTCCCATTTGAGCAAGATTGATGTGGCGGTGGGAGATACGGTCAAAAAAGGTGCTATTATCGGTGAAACGGGCCGAACAGGACTGGCGGGCGGAGACCATCTCCATTTCGCGGTCATGGTGAGTGGTATTTTTGTCAATCCCATAGAATGGTGGGACAGCCACTGGATCCATGATAATATTACGAAGAAACTGGCCCTCCTCAAAAAATAGGTCAGCAGCTTCAGGCAAGCGTCTTTTGCTGACGGCTCCATCCGGAAATCTCTGATTTATGGATGGAAACTAATTTGTTTTGACCAGCACAATCTGCCCGGGAAAGATGGTGCTCCTGGGCGTGAGGCTGTTGAGCCTCAGGAACTCCGCAAGATTCATCTGGTGGCGCTGGGCGATCATGTACGGTGAATCTCCCTGCCGGACACGGTATTTCTTTGCGTTTCCTGTATTCATTTCACCGGACGCATATTCGCCAAGGATGATAAGCACCTGGCCAATACTGAGATGGGCGTTCTTAAGAGAGTTGGCCCTCTGTATGGCGTCCGTGGTCGTGCCAAAACGATTGGCGATTTTCCACAGAGAGTCCCCTTTCCTTACCACATACCGTTTTTCTCCCTTAAACGGCTGCATAGTTCCGGCTCTGTTTTTGTGCTGAATACGCTGTTGCGCCAGGACGTATTTTCTTCCCACCGGGATCTTGAGTCTCCACCCCACTCGCAGATACCGGCTGCTCCTCAATCTGTTTATCCGCATGATAGCCCTGACACTCGTCCGGTATCTCCTTGCAAGGCCGGACAATACCTCACCCCTCCGGACTTTGTGGTACACAAATTCGGGGATCCGGGGTTTCCACGCGGGGATGCTTGAAAGCTTGGCGAGGAGGAGTTTCCCTTTTCCCTTGGGCAGCCTCAGATCATAGGAACGAGCGGGAGTGGAATGCCGTTTGAGTTCAGGATTCAGATCGAGCAACTCCCTGTACGGCACGCCGATGGTTTTGGCGACGGTTTTGAGGTGAACCGGCTTGTCAACGGTGACCTTCTCCGCTTCCAGGGGCGGGTAGACCGGTGGAAGGGTAAACCCATATTTTTTGGGATTCTGGAGAATATGCAGGACTGCAAGGAATCTTGGGACATAGGAAGCTGTTTCCCTGGGCAGTTTTTCATAGAGATCCCAGAAATTGTCGAGGTAGTTTACCCGTTGGGTGCGAATGCATTTGAGGACCGTGCCTTCTCCGCAATTGTAAGCGGCAAGCGCTGTGGTCCAGTCCCCGAAAATCTGGTGCAATTCTTTCAGGTAGGAAATGGCGGCCTGTGTCGCCTTTTCAGGGTCCATTCTTTCGTCGACCCAGCGGCCCCGTTCAAGCCCGTATTTATAGCCGGTGGAGGCAATAAATTGCCAGAGTCCCAGGGCCCTGGCCTTGGAAAACGCCCGGACACTGAACCCGCTCTCAATGAGCGGGAGCCAGGAGAGATCCTCTGGCAGACCCGCTTTTTTCAGGGCATCGAGAATGGCGGGGCGGTATCGCCCGGAGCGCTTGTAAGATTGAAGAAAAAAGCTCCTTTCTCTTCCCTGGAATCCCTTGATGGCCCGTTTCACGTACCGGTTCATAAAGAGCGGAATGGCCTTGTGATAGCCGTTCACCACGGTGAGCCGGGAAGAGTACACTTCTATGATCCGCTTGGCGATGGTAAAGCGGAGGTCTTCTCGCTGTTGGAGCAGTTCAGGGTTATCATCCGGGTCTACCTTCAGTATGAGGGAATAGGCCTGGTCAAGGGCGTCCAGGGCGTTATCCAGATTCCCTCTCTTCCAGAAATCATTTGATGCCTGGCAGAACTCAAGTGCTCCATCGAGCAGTTCCTGGTTTGTTTTCTTGGGAGTTCGAGGGGTCGCGGCCGGTTGAATATTTTTCGAGGCGTTTTCTGTTTTTCCCAACCCTTCTTCAGTCATGGAAGGGGGAGTGTCGGCCATCTCTGCGTCCGCGTTCTGCGGAATTCCCGGATCAGTAAGCACCCAGGTACTGCCGGGGCTCTCTTCCTGTTCAGTTTCATCGGGGGGCTGGTTGGCTGTTTCATGCCCGTTGTCAGCCGCTGTCTTGAGGTTGTTGTCCTGACCGGAGGAGTTGTCCTGGGCTGGAGTGTTCTTTTCTCCGCGGGAGTCGGGGGCCTCGAGAGATGCGGTTGGTTCCCCTGGAGAAGACAATGATGAAAGACCTGCGCTTGATTTCCCCGGTGCATTGGTTGCACACCCGGAAAAAGTCAAAAATATGACGCCCAGGACAAAGAGCAGCAGAAAAGGAAGATCAGCTTTGGTTTTCACGTGGCAGTGCAGCTCCTCTCTCGGTTTCAGCGGTATTGGGGAAATATTGCATGCAGTGAGTGCCTCTCGAAAAAGGAGACTCATGCAAGGAACATTCCATCATATCCTTCTGAGATCTCTTGGTTGATCAGCGTGTATTTGAGAAGGCAGTATAGAAAAGGGCGAAAAAATGGTCAAGGATATTGGGAGTCATTACTTCAAGGAAGAGGACTTTTTTTCAGGAGCGCCAGGAGATCTTCACGGTTATTGAGTCGGGGCTTGTCCGTCACGATTTCGAGTAAATGCTGAAGGACGTTCCCGATGTGAGGCCCGGGTTCCAGGTGGAGGAGTTCCATCACGTCATGCCCGTTGATGGCAAGTTCATGGATGGATGGGGCCTGTTTGTTCTGAAGAGCGGATGTCACTCTCTTTTGCAGTTCTTCAAGGGAACCGGTACGTTCACTCCCGGTGCCGTGGGCCAGGAGATCCGCCTTGCGAAGGGCCAGGAGATCATTGATGTTCTCCCTGCCTGCTTTTCTGATCAGCCGTCTGATCGCGCCGTCGGTCCACTGGGAGGTATACTCAACCATGTGAATCCCTATGAGGTGGGCAACTTTTTCCGTGAGGAGACGGGAGAATCGAAGTCTTGCCATTATTTGTACGGTGAGATGGGCACTCTCGGAGGCATGGTCCAGGAAACGCCACGTATCGCCTTCGGGGGTCCTTACCCGCGGCTTGGCGATATCGTGCAGCAGGGCCGCCAGCCGCAAGTGAAGAACCGGAGGCACCCTTTCCACGGTCTCCAAGGCGTGATCAAAGACAGTATATTGATGATGGATGTTCTGTTCCACGCCTTTGCCTTCGCAGAGTTCGGGAATGATCTGTTTGAGCATTCCGCTGTCGGAGAGTGTCCTGAATCCCCTGGATGGATGAGGGCACATGAGGAGTTTTATCAGCTCTTCCCTGATGCGCTCCCGTGCCACGCGGCTCAGAAGGTGCGCATGGGCCTCCATGGCGTGACGCGTTTGAGGATGAATTTCGAAGCCGAGCTCAGTAGCGAACCTGATACCGCGGAGCAGGCGAACGGGATCTTCCCGAAAGCGTAAATCCGGGTCTCTCGTGGCTCTGATCACCCGTTGGGCCAGGTCTTTTCTTCCCTCCCATGGATCAATCAGGTTTTTCCTGAGGGAATCATATGCCATGGCATTGATCGTAAAATCTCTCCTGGCAAGGTCCTCTATCAGTGTCCCGTGGGGATCTCTGTATGGTGTTATCTCCAATCGATTGCCCGGGAGAACAATGGTCACGGTTTCATGCCGCAGATGATATGTTTTCCGGTCACTGAACAGATCCTTGATCCGTTCGCAGGGTGCTGAAGTCGCGATATCCCAGTCAGGTATCGGCCTGTTGAGCACGGTATCCCGCAGGGCTCCGCCAACAATCAAGGCTTCGTAACCGGCATCGATCAGGCGTGTCAGGGCGTTCGAAACAAAGGAAGGTGGACGCAGCATGAAAGGGATAGTCTGATTTGGCATGTTTGGTTCATCGGGCAAAAGAGCCGTTTATGGATGGGTACTCCTCAGGATTTTGCGTAACTGTGCAGCCCTGCCAGGTAATTTACTCCGAAATAGGTAAACAGGACACAGGCAAAACCCACGATGCAAAGAATGGCGATCTTTCTGCCCCGCCAACCACGGACCAGGCGTGAATGGAGAACCGCTGCATAGATCAGCCAGGTAATGAGAGACCAGGTTTCCTTGGGATCCCAGCTCCAGTAACTGCCCCAGGCCGAATGGGCCCACACCGAACCGGTGATAATGCCGAGGGTCAGCATGAGAAATCCAATCACCACCATCTGGTAATTAAGATCATCAAGAATGGCTTTGCCGGGAATCAGCCGGAGGAAAATTCCGGCTTTATCATCGTGATCAAGGCGTTTCAGGAGGTACATGATACTGAGCCCGAATGAAAGACCAAGGGCCGCATAGCCGAAAAAACAGGTAATAACATGGGTGATAAGCCAATTGCTCTTGAGGGCAGGCACCAGTGGCTGGATGCGGCTGCTTATATTGGGTGAGAATGAGGCATATGCCATGGCAAGGGAGGCCAGCGGCGTTATGAATGCGCCAAGGGTGCGGTTCTTTGTGCGCCATTCCACGACCAGGTAGAGTAGGATGAGCGTCAATGAGAAAAAGATGAGCGATTCGTAAAGATTGGAAAAGGGGGCATGTCCAATTCCCAGTCTATAGGACTGGATCCATCGCAACACTATGGCAAAAATGTGACCAGCCAGTCCAATGACGCAGATGGTGGTTGCAATCTTGCCGAACACTTCTTTCCCCATGACCATCATGAGGAGGTAGAAAAAGAAAGCCCCGAAATAGACGAACGTGATATAACTAAGGATCAGAGAGTTCATGAATCCTTCCTTTCCTGGTGAGGTATTGTTCAAGGCTCCGGGTCAGGTGCTCCAATTCCCTTTCAAGGCCCACCGGATTCTTGCTTGCGCTTCCCGCAAGGCTCACCTGGGTGGCTTTTCCACTTGGTGCTACCCTGACCCAAATACGCCGGTGGGACATGAAAAAGGTGATAAAGAACCCTGCTACCATGAGAAAACAACCGGTCCACACAAGAGGAACACCGGGGTCCTTTGCCACCTGGAGTCCCGTGTAGTAACGGGTGTCCAGACCTTCAATAATGAATGTGTAAGGTTGAAAGGCAGATGGATTGAGCTTGCTGAATTTTTGGGTCAACCCGGGGAAACGTTTCTCGATATCCTCCTGGTCCCGGAATACCCAGAAGCTCGTCTCCTGTCCTTTGGCTGGTTGGACGTCAATGAGAACGGCAGGGCCCATGTTCATAAAATTCTCACGGATGTCAGTCACCTGAAAATGACTTTTTCCGCCGGGAAGAGAGGTGAGATCACCCTTCTTTACTGCAATGATGCTTGTGGCGGGTTTGCTGGCTTTCTTGATGATTTTCAAGCGTACCCGGTCCCCAACGACCGTGCCGTAATTGGCCTGGTAAAAGGTGATGCCGCGGAAATGGGCGGGGTGGTTGACCAGGGTGCTTTTCTTTTCGAGAACTTTCCCGTCTGCCAGAAAGGTGAGGTCGGAGCGGTATTCGCGTGGCGTCCCGTTTTCATAGAAATCAACGGTGAACCGATCGCACCGCACGGTGAAGCCCAGCGGGATACGATCCATGTTTTTTGTGCGGCTCACAAAAGCGGCCTCGCCTCCTTCCACAACGTTCACATAGGCTTCAAAACCGAACATGGACCCCACGATTGCCCCGACCAGGATGATGAGAATGCTGAGGTGCACCAGGTAAAAGCCAAAGTGGGCGAACCGGCCCCGCTCGCCATAGAGGTAATGGTGATTTCCTGATGCCTTGCTCCGCACCCCTCTGTATTTTTTCTGAAAGAAATGTTCCACGTCTTTCGCAATTATTGCCCCTTCTCCGGGAACAGTAATGGTCAGTTCATCGGGCAGGTCTTCAAAGGGCTTTTGTCGGTCGGGTCTGGGGCGTGCAGTGAAACGCTTCCAGATCCCGGGAAACCGGTTGATAGAGCAAATAATGAGGTTCAGTGTCAGGATACCGATGAGGAATCTGAACCAGATCGCGTGATAGATATCGAAGAGATCAAGGAAGAGAAATATTTTCAGGGTACCCGGTTGGAGATTCCTCGCAAAGGCCATGGCGCTTCCCTGCTGGGGGATAAGGGTGCCTATGATGGATACCAGGGCGAGGATAATAAGAAGCACAATGGTCAGGCGCACTGAGCAGAAAAAGCGCCAGACCGGGTTTGGATTTTTCGGGTTTTCGTGGTTCGACATTTCTTGATTCCGTCTTGATGAAAATGCTCACCGTTCACGGTCGCCGGTTCATGTCTCATTTTCCTTCTGTCCCTGTGGCTCATAACCGTGAACCATGAACCGTTGCTAGGGATATCTATATCACGGGTTCAGGAAAACCGCAAAATGAAATCGCACGGAGCAAAGTGTTTGACCATCACTCGTTTATCATGTATGAGAAATAACACCTTTACCCTACGCCTCAGATTGGAGGAAGACTCTATGCTGGACCTGAAATTTGTACGTTCAAACCTTGAGACGATCCAGGAAATGCTCAAGAACCGCGGGTACGATCTCAATATATCGAAATTTGAAACCCTTGACCGGGAACGAAGAAACAGGCTCTCGGACCTGGAGGAACTCCGCCACAGGCGAAATGAAGTGAGTGAACAGATTGCTTCCTTGAAAAAAAATAAAAAAGACGCTTCCGGGCTTATCCTTCAAATGAAGCAGGTGTCAGCGGAGATCAAGCAGAAAGAAAAAGATGTTGCCGATTTTATCGAGGAACTGGACCGTCTTCTCATGGTTATTCCGAACATGCCCCATGCATCGGTGGTGGTAGGAAGCGATGAGGCGGACAATCCGGTGGTGAGAACCTGGGGGGAAAGAAGGGATTTTGATTTCGCACCCCTGGCGCACTGGGATATCGGGGAGAAACTGGGGATATTGGATTTTCCCCGGGCGGCAAAAATTGCGGGGGCACGGTTCGCACTCTATAAGGGCTCCGGTGCGAGACTGGAACGGGCACTCATTAATTTCATGCTTGATATCCATACAAAAGAGCATGGGTACACGGAAATCCTGCCCCCGTTCATGGTAAATGCGGCCTCCATGACCGGGACCGGGCAATTGCCGAAATTTGAAGAAGACCTTTTCAAAATTCAGGGTTGGGACTATTATCTGATACCCACGGCAGAAGTCCCGGTGACCAACATCCATCGAGAAGAGACCCTTCAGGAGGAAGATCTGCCTATTTTCTATGTTTCCTATACCCCCTGCTTTCGATCCGAAGCAGGTTCCCATGGAAAAGACACGCGAGGCCTTATTCGACAGCATCAATTCAACAAGGTAGAGCTGGTGAAATTCACGAGGCCGGAGGATTCCTATGATGAACTGGAAAAACTGACACGCAACGCAGAGGAGATCCTGCAGAGACTCGAGCTCCCCTACCGTGTTGTTTCCCTCTGTACAGGAGACCTGGGATTTTCCTCGGCCAAAACGTACGACCTTGAAGTATGGTTGCCGGGACAGGGGCTGTACCGGGAAATTTCTTCCTGTAGTAATTTTGAAAGTTTTCAAGCCAGGAGGGCAAAGATACGATTTAAACGGAAAGGGAAACGCGGGACCGAGCTTGTCCATACGTTGAATGGGTCGGGTCTTGCGGTGGGGAGGACCGTCGTGGCAATCCTGGAAAATTATCAGGAGGCCGACGGGCGAGTGGCGATCCCCGAAGCGCTCAAGCCCTACATGGATGGTGCTGATTTCCTGGATCAGGTGATGTAATGGGAAAAGGATCGGGGCCTCCGGAGAACTGGCGGGCCTATCAGAACAGTCTGCGAAGGGGAGAAAGGCGGAAAGGCCTGATTCGAAGAATTTTCCTGCTGACCTTTTTCCTGGGGGGAGTGTCCCTCCTCCTTTTCCTGGCTGTCTATGGCGGGAACCGGATTTTGGTTCATTTCAGCGAGGCCAGTTACCCGGCACAAAAAAGCGCGGACCAGCCCGTGTCGAGACTGGACGCAGTTGATACGGAAGAGCTCTGGTCCCTCATGTCGGCCCAGTTCGGGGAAAAAGGTGCTACCCCGGATTTTTTCCCCATACGCAGGAATGATGTCAGGCTGATGGTTCAGACGACCATTATCCCCAGGCTGCAGAAGTATGTCTATCGTCTTCTGGAGCGCTCGCAAACGGAAAAGGCGGCCGTCGTTGTGCTCCGTCCGTCCGACGGCAGGGTCCTTGCCATGGCGAGTTACCGGAAGGATGGAAAGGAGGGCAGGAACCTTTGCCTTGCATCACGGTTTCCCGCGGCCAGCCTGTTCAAGATTGTCTCAGCGTCAGCCGCCATTGAAAAAGCTCATTTTACCCCGAACAGGACGCTGAATTTTCTCGGGAGAGGACATACTCTTTACCGGAACCAGTTGACCAAGAAGGTGAACAGGTATTCTACCAGGATATCATTCCGCAAGGCCTTTGCCACCTCGGTAAACCCGGTATTTGGAAAGCTGGGAATTTACACGCTTGGGCGGGAGACGATTGTCGACTATGCCCACAGGTTTTTTTTCAACCGGCCGATTTTTTTTGATTTTCCCCTTCCCCCCAGTGTTATAGACGTCCCTGAAGATCCATACGGAATTGCTGAAATTGCGTCAGGTTTTAACCGGCGCACAAGAATTTCTCCCCTCCATGCGGCCCTTTTTGCCTGTGCCGTTGCCAATGGTGGGAAGGTGATGAAGCCGTGGGTTATCAAGGAAATCAGTGAGGAGACACAGCCGGTGTATGAGGCGCACCCGAAGGTCCTGGGAGTTCCTATCACGGCAGGAACGGCGCGAAATTTGCAATGTATGATGGAAGATACCATGCGCTACGGCACGTGCCGGAAATCGTTCCGGCGTTTGCGAAGGAGAAAATCGTTTCGAGGGTTGAAATTGGGCGCCAAGACAGGGACAATCAATGATGCTTCCGATCGCCACAAGTATGATTGGATCACTGCCTATGCGATCAGGAATAATGATTCGGACGGGATTTGCCTGGCCGTCCTGGAAGTTCATGGCAAGAAGCTGGGTATCAGGTCCAGGGAAATAGCGCGGGCCATCATTACCTATGCGTTTCGGTCCTAACCCGGTTTGATTCCAGCCGCGTATGGCAGAATTTACCCGTAAACAACAAGAGAAGACAGGAGTATGAACCATGTGTGGTATCGTCTCTTATGTGGGAAAAAAGCAGGCGCGACCCATCCTTATCGGTGGGCTTAAGCAGCTTGAATATCGCGGCTATGATTCGGCCGGCATCGCGGTGCAGGAGGGATCAACGATCAGTTGCCAGCGTTCCGTGGGAAAAATTATTGAACTGGAAAAGAAGATAAATTCCATGGAGATGAGCGGGACCATGGGAATCGCCCATACCCGCTGGGCAACACATGGAGAACCAACAGAATACAATGCCCATCCGCACACGGATCAGGGACAGAAGGTTTTTATCGTGCATAACGGCATTATTGAAAATTATGCCTTTCTTAAGAAAAAGCTCCAGAAGGAAGGGTGCCAGTTCTACTCGGAAACAGATACGGAGGTCCTGGCTCATCTTATCGGGATTCAGTTCGAAGGGGACTTGGCGGAGGCGGTGAGGAAGGCCATGTCGAAGGTGGAGGGCACGTTTGGGCTCGCGGTTATTCACCGGGATGTCCCCGGTGAGATCGTGGTGGCCCGAAGGGGCAGTCCGCTGGTTATTGGGTTGAGCGACGAAGGGCATTTCGCGGCATCAGATGTTTCCGCCATGGTCCGTTATACCAACCAGGTGATTCATCTGCAGGACAATGAGCTCGCCACGCTCAGGCAGGACGATTTTGTCATATCAACGGCGAGGGCGGAACCAATTCAGAGATCCATCGAGACGGTGGAGTGGCACGCAGAAGATGCTGAACTCAACGGTTTTCCGCACTTTATGCTGAAAGAAATCTATGAGCAGC
>JAFDGR010000300.1 GCA_019309145.1 Deltaproteobacteria bacterium
CTATATCAATGGCCTTGAGGGATTTTGGAGTTGGGCCAAGGAAAGGCTCATCAAATACCATGGGGTTTCTAAGGCCAACTTCCCTCTGTATTTAAAAGAGCTAGAGTTTCGATACAATCATCGTCATGATGACATATTTGAAAAAGTAGCAGATTTCCTCTGTGATTTAGTGCCAGAACTTGAGTAATTACCATTTTTTAATATTTTCAAAAAACCTTGCCTACCACATATATCAATTTTTCTATCGATGAATCAGTGATTATTGAAGATCCTTTACGCAGTCAGCCTGTTTTCCGGGCTCGAGAAGTCGGTTCAGGAAGGCCGCTGGCGGCCTATGGGAGCCCCGACCATCTACAAGATGATCGAGCGCCTCGATCAAAGTCGGCATGATGTGGTTTTTGCCTTTTCGTCGAAAAGCGCGTCGGCGGACGGGGGGCGCATTTGCATCGAACGCATTCACATGGAGGGTCTCCGCCTCACCCGTATGGTTCCTTCTCCATGGGCGTCTTCGAATTCAAAAGGACAGGGGGCAGGGGCGCCTCTGGAGAGATCTTCTTCACACCAGGAAACTGTTCGCCCTGCATCGGTCGCATCGCTTTGACGTGAGCTACTTCAACAACGGGAACCTCCTGATCGCCGCGTGGTTCGCCTATACCGTCAGGGCCGCTGTTGCCCTGCGCATCATGGGCGCCTACCCCAATATGAAGGGCGTTGCCGCACGTCCCCGCTCCCTGGGAGAGCGCCTTGAACACCTGGCCTATCGGGCCCCTTTTGCCTTGGCCATCTGCTCCCGGGACGGGAGCGGGGGAGGCTGGTTCATGGATCGGGCCTTGAGCCGAAAAACCCCCAGGATTTCGATGATCAACGGTCTGGATTGGGGGGCTCAGGGCCGACCGGGACCGGATGAACGGGAAGCGTCCATGGGGGGAGGGGAGAAGCTCCCGGTGATCCTTTTCCTGGGGAAAATGGAGCGGGAGAAGGGGTGTGACGAGTTCCTTTCAGCCCTTCTGGCCCTGCTCGAGGAACGTGAAGGTAACCTGGAGGCCGTGATGATCGGAACGGGTCCCCGGGAGGAGGCCCTGAGACGGAAGGCAAGCCGGTCCAGGCACGCGCAGCGTATTCGACTCATTTCCCGCGTTCCCCACGCGCACATTCTGCAGTGGCACCGATCGGCGGATGTCTATGTCTCCCTCAACAAGCTCGGCAGCTTGAGCAATGCCAATCTGGAGGCCATGGCCTTCGGCGGGGTGGTTGTCTGCCTCGAAAGCGATCCTGGAAATCAGGTCGACCTCGAGACCGATGTCCTTTTTCCGTCGAATGCGGTGGTCCGAATCGGAAGGGAGGACATAGAAGGGAATCTCCTCAAGGCCCTGCGGCATCTGCTGGATCACCCTGATGAGAGAAAGGCACGAGGCTTGAGGACCAGGGACCTTGCACGGCGGTTGATTCCTTCCTGGGAAGAGCGCATCGAGAGGGAGGTCGATCTCCTTCAGGGATTGTCCGGGGCGGGCTGAATGGGTCGAATGAAACGGATACTCCTCTTTCTTCCGGATCTGATCGGCGGCGGGGCCCAGAGAACCGCCATCAACATCGCAACGCACCTCGATTCGAAGAAATGGGACCCCCTCCTCGTTCTGGGAGACAGAAAGGGCCCCTATACCTCCCTTTTGAAACCGGGTTTGTCGACCGTCGATCTGCAGTGCGAACGGGTTCGCAGTGCCTTGCGGCCGTTGGCCCGGGCCATTCGAGCTCACAGGCCGGACCTCCTTTTCGCGCCCTATCCGGACGCCGATGCCGCCCTTGCGTTGGCGCGGGCTTTTGCGAGGTACCCGTGTCCGCTCGTCTTGAGAGAGAGTAACTTCCGTTCGATCAAGGGAGGGTCCTGGGGGAATCTCAAGAACCGACTCATCCGATGGTCGTATCACCGGGCTGACCGCGTTGTCGCGCTGTCCGACGGTGTGCGGGAAGATCTCATCCGCCGTTACGGTCTTCAGGAAAACAGGGTGGTCACCATTTACAATCCAGTGGAACTGGATCGTATCGCAGCCATGGCGGATCAAGGCGTTCCGGAACCGCTGTTCGCTCCGCCGGGCATGGAGGATCACCTGACGGTCATCGGCGTAGGAAGGCTCGTCCATCAAAAGGGCTTTGATTTGCTGATTCGGGCCGTCGCCTCCCTGAAGGACCTCCGGGTGAGGCTGATTCTTCTCGGAGAAGGCCGTGCGAGAGACGAACTGCTTCAGCTTGCTCGGGAAATGGGCGTGGCGGAGCGGGTGATGATCCCGGGGTTTCAGGACAATCCCTATGCATGGATGAGAAAGGCGGATCTCTTCGTCCTCTCCTCGAGGTGGGAAGGATTCGGGCATGTCATCGTGGAGGCCATGGCGAGCGGGGTCTGTGTCCTCGCCGCACGTTGTCCTTCAGGGCCGGAGGAGATCATTACCGACGGCGTGGATGGACGGCTCTGCGCGCCGGACTCGGTTGAGGATCTGGCCCGGAGTATCGACCACCTGCTGAAACGGCCCGAAGAGCGGGCTCGAATGGCGGACGAGGCCAGAAGGGCCGCGGCACGGTTCGACGCCAAGAGCATCGTTCGAAGGTACGAGGCCGTCTTTGAGGAAGCTTTGGCCGGATCGCACAGGCCGTTCAGCCCTCCTTCATGATCCCTCCATGATCCGTATTTCACCAACCTTTGGGTGGCGCGCCGCGGATTTCGAAGACCTGAGCGGCTGGTATCAGGGAAGCTCGGACGCGGTTTCCCCTTTTTTTGATTATGTCCGTTCGGCGTCGCCGGTGACCACCTCGGGTCTCCGTGCGGTGTTGTCAAAGCTGGAAGGGCCCTTCGCCGTGGTTGCGAAGAAGAACTCCCGCATCTACTGTGCGACGGATGGAGTTCGAAGCTGTCCCGTTTTTTATGCGCAGGAGCCCGGGCGCTTCTCGGTTTCGAACTCGGCGGAGGCATTGAAGGATTCCTGGGAATTGCGGGAGGTGAACCTTGAGGCCCTTCTCGAGTTTCCCATGGCCGGGTACGTGACCGGCAGAGAGACCCTGTTGGCCCGGTTGTACCAGCTTCAGGCTGCGGAGTTCGTTTTCCTTTGCGTTGTGGACAGCCAAGATGCTCGGTCAGCTCAGCTTCAAGCACCCTCTCTACCACCTTCTTGGTTAACTCTTTGAGTAATCCATGTTTGCCAAGTACATCCTTGGGATCTTCACAATCCTCCAAAAGTTCATCAATAAGAGCGTCCACCTTCGTCTTCTTACTGGCCATCATTCCCCCCTTCCTACTTTTTATCACGTGATCAATGATAGCCAGTTACACAGTTAATTGTACACCCTCGATCCGGTAAAATCGGAAATCCCGAAGGGTTTCAAAATTTGATCCCAAATTATGCGTGAAGCGTTGAAAATGATTTTTCGCTTCTGTTTTCACCAAGATCTGCGTCAATCTTGGGTTGATGTCAACCGAGTGAGCTTTCGTTATGGGGTTTGAAA
>JAFDGR010000058.1 GCA_019309145.1 Deltaproteobacteria bacterium
TCGGCCGTGAACAGAAGGAGTTCGACATGCGCTCTTTTCTCCTTCTTGAGCAACAGGGGATGGATATCCGGCTCAATCCGGCCTGCAAGGTTACCAAGCACTTCTGCGAATTTGGAGGCGTATGGTTCAAAACTTTCCATCCTCCCCTGGGTGGTGCGGAGTTTTGCCGCGGCCACCATGTTCATCGCCTTGGTAATCTGTTTGGTTTTCTTCACAGCACCTATCTTGCGCAGAATGTCTCTTAGTGTTGCCATTTAGCTTTCTCTTTCCAATGATTGACGGCTTCGTAAAAAGTCCATCTACGGCGTTGCGCTTCTTCTCTCGTCATTCCGACGTACTCTTTAGTACGCCTCATTCCTCAAAATTCGCGCGCCCCGATGGCGGGATTTCGCTAGCTTAACTTGCATCTGGAGCTTTTTCCAGTGCCGTCTTCCTTGATGACTTCCAACGAGACCATCAATGATTATTGTTCCTTACGCAGCGGGCTGAAACATACCCTTGAATTCATCAAGGGCCTTCTTCAGCTTGTCAGTCAGCTCGTCACTGATGTCATTGGTTTTCTTTATTTCGTCCAGCAAATCCTGGTGTTTGCTTTCCATGAATTCCAGCATCTGTTTTTCATAGTCCCCAACAGATTCTGCCGGCCATTCATCCAGATAGCCGTTCGCACCGGCGAAGAGAATGGCAACTTCCTTTTCCGCGGACATGGGTTGATACTGGGGTTGCTTCAAGACTTCAACGAGTCTCCTCCCCCGGTTCAACTGCTGCTGGGTGGCCTTATCAAGATCGCTTCCAAACTGGGCAAAGGCCTCCAGCTCCCTGAACTGCGCCATATCAAGACGCAGGGTCCCCGCCACCTTTTTCATGGCCTTTGTCTGGGCCGCACCACCCACCCTGGAAACGGAGAGCCCCACGTTAATGGCCGGCCGAACACCCGAAAAGAACAACCCCGGTTCCAGGTAGACCTGCCCATCAGTAATGGAAATAACGTTGGTGGGAATATAGGCGGAAACATCACCTGCCTGCGTTTCAATAATGGGCAGGGCGGTAAGAGAGCCTGCGCCGAGTTCTTCATTCAGCTTTGCGGCACGTTCCAGGAGCCGGGAGTGATTATAGAAGATGTCCCCGGGGAAGGCTTCACGTCCGGGGGGTCGGCGGAGCAACAGGGAAACCTGGCGATAGGCCGCCGCCTGTTTGGAAAGGTCATCATAGATGATAAGAGCATGCTGTCCTTTATCCCGGTAGAACTCTCCGATGGCACATCCCGCATACGGCGCGATAAACTGCTGTGTTGCCGGGTCGCTGGCGCAGGCGGCAACCACGGTGGTATATTCCATTGCGCCATGCCGTTCAAGGATATCAACGACCTGGGCCACGGTGGATTTCTTCTGGCCGATGGCAACATAAATGCAGAAAATATCGGTATCTTTCTGGTTGATAATGGAATCCACACAAATGGCTGTTTTGCCGATCTGACGGTCCCCGATGATCAATTCACGCTGGCCTCTGCCGATGGGAGTCATTGCGTCAATAGCCTTGATGCCGGTATACATGGGCTCGTTCACCGGCTGTCTGGCAATAACACCGGGAGCCACCATCTCAATTCGCCTGTACTCATCAGCGTCGATCGGGCCCTTCCCGTCCAGGGGCAAGCCAACGGCATCAATAACACGGCCGAGAACAGCCTCACCCACCGGCACCTGGGCAATTCTCCCGGTCCTTTTGACCGTGTCCCCCTCCTTGATCTTGGAGTCATCGCCCATGATGGCGACCCCAACGTTGTCCTCCTCCAGATTAAGGCAAAGGCCGAAAATACCACCGGGAAATTCCAGCATCTCCATAGCCATAGCCTTTTCGACCCCGTAGACACGGGCAATACCGTCACCAACGGAGAGGACGGTCCCTGTCTCGCTCACTTCTATCTTTTTTTCGTAATCCTTAATCTGGTCCCTGATTACCTGGCTTATCTCTTCTGCTCTTATTTCCATTAGCTCTACTCACCCCTTCTCATTGTTTCTTTTAACCCCTCAATCTGGGCCTTGACACTCCCGTCCAATACCAAATCCCCAATTTTTACAACAACCCCTCCGATAAGGGAATCATCCTCTTTCACAGAGCTCTTCACTTTCTTGGCTGTGAGGTTCGTCAGGACCTCTTCGATCTTTGCCAGGGTCTCCGTTTTCAGTGGCCTTGCGGTAATGATGTCTGCCCGCGCTATTCCAGAAATTTCATCGGTCAGGATGGCATAGTACTCTGTTATTTCTTGAATAGCGCCAATCCTGCCCTTGTCCAGCAGGAGCCTGAGAAAGTTTTTCACGGTATCCATGAATCCACTCTTCCCCAACACTGCCTCCAGGACCTTTCGCCTGTCCTCCAGAGAGAAAATCTTGCTGGCAATAATACGGTAAAATTCTTCGTTAGCCAGGCAAAAGTCAGCAAACTCTTTCAGGTTTTTCCCGTACTCTTCGTATTGCCCTTCCTCCTGCCCGATGCCGAGAAGGGCCTTCGCGTATCTCCTTGCTATCTTTGCTCCTATCAATGTAGTTTCTCCACTCTTTCTATAAATTCATTGATAAGGTGATCCTGGTCTTCTTCCTTGATTTCCCGAATAATGATCTCCTGGGCCTTCTGGGCGGCGATATCAAAAAGCTCTGTTTGCAGTCGCTTTTTCGCGCCCTGGATCTCCCGCTGGACGGTGAGTTCGGCCTGTGCAATCATCTGCTCCGCCCGTTCTTTCGCCTCCAGGATGATCTTCTCTTTCTCGGCCAGGCCTTCCGCCTTGAACTGCTCAATAATCTCGGCCTTTTTGGCCTCAAATTCCTTCAGTTTTCTTTCCAGCTCACTGTATCGCTGTTCAGCCTCTTCTTTTCCCTTCCGGAGGTCCTCCAGTTTTTTTCGAATCTCTTCTCTCCGGCCCTTGAAGAAATCCTTGACAGCGGCTTTTCGCATGGCGAAGTAAAGAATCACGATCAACAAGACAAAGTTGATGGTCCTGTAAAGCAAGTCAGCCATCTGCCCGCTTTCCTCGGCGCCGCCGTGTCCACCTTCTGAAGCAAGGGCAATTCCAAGAGACAAAAGAAACACCAAAAGGCCGCACCCGCCAAGGAAAGCCCATACCTTCTTGCTGCTCTTCTTCTTCCTCATGAAACGCTCCTCCCCAGAATTTTTTCCGCCAGTTCCTTTGAAAATACGGCCACCTGTTCGTCCAGAATCTTTCGCACATCCTTTAACTGCCCGTCAATCTCGCTCCTGGCCTTTGTTATTTTCTCTTCTACCGTGGAACTGGATTCCTGGAGGATTCCTTTTTCTTTTTCAAGCCCCTCCATTTTCAGTGATTCCTTCACCTGGAACCCTTCTTTGCGGGCCTGCACCATATGTTCCTGGATACCCTTCTCATTCTCTTCTGCCTTTTCCTCGTACTCCCGAATGGCATGTTCCAGGGAACCTACCTCTTCGCCCCTTTGCGCAATGATCCGGCGGATGGGCCGATACAGGAAGATATTGAGAAGAAGAACAAGGAGGAGAAAATTGCCAACCTGGATAAGTAAAGACTGATCGATCTGTAACATGGCTTGAGGTCCCTCTTTCTACATTCCTACGAATAAATCAACAAAAATCCCAATACTGCAGTGAAATTGCCCGACGAGAATGCGGGCAGGCGTTTATCCAACGATAGGAGAGGTAACGCCTTTTATAAAATAATAAACGCCTTGTCAAAGATTTTTTGAAGATTCCTTGGGAAGCACTGCAACCTTCTTATCCGAATCCTCCTTTGCCACCTGCATCTTGCAATTCCCCTCGAAAAGGACCCCCTCTTCAATGATCACCGTGGGGGCCTGGATATTTCCATACACCTTTCCAGGGGCCTTGATTTCGATCCTTTCATCGGCGACAATATTCCCCCGTATCAGGCCGCTGACGATCACGCGCGCCACACGGATGTCAGCCTCGATAATGGCGGCTTCCCCGATGATAAGTGTTCCCTCGGTAAAAATCTCGCCCTTGAATTGCCCGTCGAGCCTGACAGCACCGGTAAAAGAAAGTTTCCCTTCAAACTCCGTATCCTTGCCCAAAAAGGCATTTATCTGGTCTTTTGCGTTCTTCATGATTCGTTCACTCCTGGAAACGAAATGCTGATAACATATTCATTTTCCTTTTGCAAGAAAAATCACAAGATAATTAGTCAAACAAATTTAGTTGTATTATTAGCCACTATAATTCCATATTACGCAATACCTAAAGAGGGGAAGCGGCGTTCAGAATCTCTTGCTATTTGAGCCGGTGCCCTATTCCTGAAACATGAATCGCCGCATGCTGATATTCATCAACAATCCCAGGGCCGCCATCGTTGTCACCAGTGATGACCCACCGTAACTCAACAGGACCAGCGGGATCCCCACCACAGGCATCAAGCCGGTAACCATCCCCACATTAATCACAACCTGCCAGAAAACAATAGCCACCACGCCGATGGCTATAACGCAACCAAAACGTTCCTTGGAGTTCTTCGCAATATTAATCGCCCACAGGATAAGGAAAAGGTAGAGCAAGAGAAGGAGAACAGAACCGACGAATCCCCATTCCTCGGCAAGCACTGAAAACGCGAAATCCGTATGCTGCTCCGGGAGGAAATGGAGGCGGGTTTGTGTCCCCTGCAGAAAACCTTTCCCCCAGATAAGCCCGGAGCCAATGGCAATCTTGGACTGGTTGATGTGATAACCGGCACCAAGCGGGTCCATGTCCGGTCTCAAGAAGGTGAGGATGCGTTGCTGTTGATAGTTCTTCAATCCATACCAGATAAAGGGAATCACCGAAAGGGAGCCGCCCACCAGGATGAGGAATGACTTCCAGTAAATTCCCACAAAGAGGACCATTGAAAGAGAAACCACCAGGAGCAATATGGCGCCCCCGAGGTCCGGCTCCTTGACAATAAGAATGGCCGGCACAGCAACAACCAGGAGCGGCCGCCAGAGATCCCGCAAGCGGTAGTACCTCCCCTCCCCTTTTTCCCGGAAAAATTTGCCCAGGGCCAGGACAACAGCGATCTTCGTTATTTCTGAAGGTTGAAAAGAGATGGGTCCCAGGTGCAGCCACCGCTGGGAACCTGACGAGACTTTCCCCATGACGAGCACGAAAATCAGGAGCAGGATGCAGACGACATATCCGGGATACGCGAGGCGTTCCAGGGCATAATAGTTAAAGGTGGTCATAAGGAAAAAAACACCGAATCCCATGAGATACCAGTAAATCTGCTTGTGAAAGATCTGCTGCCCTCCCATATCCCTGATAGGATAGGTGGCGCTGTAAAGATTCAAAATGCTGATACCCGCTATCAGGAGCAGGATAAGGAGCAGGACCCAGTCAAAATTCTGCACCAGTCTTCGATCAAACATCACGATCTTCCTTTCACTGAACAGCTCATTGCTTAATCCGTGCCGAGGTACGCCGAGATGATCTTCCTGGCAATGGGGGCGGCGGCACTGCCCCCGTGTCCCCCGTGCTCCACCACCACGGCAACCGCTATCTTCGGTTGGGAAGCCGGGGCGATTGCCACAAACCAGGCGTGGTCCCGGAATGCCTCCGGGATATTTTCTTCTTTCCCGCTCCGATCCGCTTTTGGAAGGGATACCACCTGTGCTGTGCCTGTTTTCCCCGCCACAACAACATGTTCCAAGCGGGCCTTGCCGCCGGTGCCATGGGGTTCATTCACGACCCCGATCAGCGCCTTCTTCACCAGTTCAAGGTTGGCGTTGTCAATACCGAGATCCCAGCGCTCCAGGGCGTGGAATTTCTGGATATCCTCTCCGCCGGGGATATGAATCTTTTTTGTCAATTGTGGCGTGAGAAGCTTCCCTCCATTAAATACCGAGGAAATCAGGCAGGCCATTTGGAGGGGCGTCACCAGCACATAGCTCTGGCCTATGGCTGTGGAAAGGGTCTCTCCCTGCTGCCAGGGGACCTTCCAACGCTTGAGCTTCCATTGCCTGGTGGGGATGAGCCCTGGTTTTTCGTGGGGTAAGTCCAACCCTGTTCTGGCGCCTAATCCCATTCTTCTCGCATACAACGCGATCTTATCAATTCCCAGGCTCTTTCCCACCTGGTAAAAGTATACATCGCAGGATTGCGCGAGGCCCGCATGGAGCTTTATCCATCCGTGTCCCCATCTTTTCCAGCAGCGGTACACGCTTTTTCCAAGGCGGTAACTTCCCCCGCAAAACAGCTTCTCTTCGGGATCCAGCACCCCTTCCTGGAGTGCCCCCAAGGCGACCACGATCTTGAATACGGAACCGGGAGGATATTGTCCGGATATGGCCCGGTTCTGCAGCGGATGGTCCGCTCCCCTGACCATTGCCTCCCAGGTCTCCCTGTCTATCCCTTTGACGAATATATTTGGATCAAACCACGGACTGCTGGCCATGGCCAGGATTTCCCCATCCATTGGATCCATGGCAACAACAGCCCCTGCTTTTCCTTCCAGTGCCTTTTCCGCGACGCTCTGGAGGTGACTATCAATGGTCAGGTACACATTGGCGCCGGGAAGGGCTGTTTTCCTGGAAATAACATTGAGCTTTCGCCCGGCAGCATCCACTTCCACTTGTTCTCCGCCGGGTATTCCATGCAAGAACCGCTGCCATTCCCGCTCCATCCCCGCCTTGCCGATCAGGTCACCGCCCCTGTTGTTGACATATCTCCCGCTGGCCAATTGCTGTTCAGTGATTTCCCCGAGATACCCCAGGACATGCACCGCAAGATGATTATAAAGGTAGTGTCTTTGGGGTCTGACCTGGATGGTAATCCCGGGAAGGTTGAAACGATGCGTCTCTATTGTGGCCAGTTCATCCCTGGAAATATTTCTCTTGATCCGAACGGCCTTGAACGGGAGGCCGCTGAGTCCTTTGCGGAATCTGTCACGCGCCTGATCGAGTTCAATCCCGATAAGATCATTCAATCGATGCAAAAGTCTCTCAGGATCCTGCACATCTTCCGGGATAACACAAAGGTCATAGCCAGCCCTGTTGTCCACGAGCAACCGGCCGTCGCGATCAAAAATCATCCCCCGCAAGGGTGGTATATCCTGCAGGTGGATTCTGTTATTTTCAGACTTTGCCCTGTATTTCCACCCATTCACCACCTGAAGATACCAGAGACGAAATATCAGCCCGACAAAAAAAATCAAGACCACGATGGTGGCCTTTTTGAGCTGCCTGTTCAGGATGTCGACTGAAATGGGGTCGAAATTAGAAGGTCTCAAGGGTCAAAATTCCAGCAAAGTTTCATGGGTTCAGGGTTCATGATCCACCGGCGCTATTCTGTTCTGGAAGCACAAGCAGATAATCAAAAACCCCGAACAAAAGCGGCACGCTGAGGGCCGTGACCACCATGGAACCGAGAATCATCAATGGAAACGACTTCATGATAATCACCCGGGGAACAAAAAGATCAAGCAACGTAACAAGCAGGACCTCCTTTAAAAGAACAATAATAGCAACTAGGAACATCTGGCTCCGGGGATGATCAAATTCAAGAAAGCGGGAACCAAAATGAAGCCCCAAAAATACGGCTAGGTAAATAAGGGTGGAAAAACCCTGCGGCCCTCCTGAAACCACATCGATAAAAAGGCCCTGTCCAAATGCGTAGACACTGGCGGCTCCATGTCCGTACTTCAACAGCAGATAGGCAATGACAATCGTGAGCAAGTCGAAATCCAGTAAATCGGCTGCAACGGCCTGCATCAAACGTCCTTTCAGAAGGGTAAAAATCAACCCTGCAAGCCAGATTCCCAGATAAAAACCTACCCTTTTTTGTTCTGTCCCTCGCTCGATACCTTTTCCCTCAGAATAACAAGGACTTCTTCCAGCCTTGAAAAATCTACTGCGGGTTTCACCGTGATGTGCTTGAAGAGATCACCGGGGGCGTCCTCCACGTGAATGACTTGTCCAATAGGAATTCCCTTGGGATAGACCCCACCGAGCCCGGAAGTCACGACTTTGTCTCCTTCCCGCACATCGCTCGTCTTGACCATATAGTCCAGGGCACAAGCTTCCGTCCTGAGGCCGCGCACCATTCCCCTGTCTCTGGACCGCTGAATCAGGGAATCAACAGCGCTATTCTGGTCAACCAGTAACAGGATTTTCGCATAATGAGGGGACACTGAAACAACCCTCCCCACAACACCGGAGGCGTTTACCACGGGCATATCCACCTTGATCCCTGCACGGGTTCCTTTGTCTATAATAACAGACCTGAACCAACCGGTCGGATCCAGGCCAATGACCTGGGCAGCGACTGCCGGGATATTGAGAGACTGCTTGAATTGCAAAAGGCCTTTGAGCCGCTCATGGGTGAAAAGCTCCTCACGGTACCGGCTGTTTTCCATCTTGAGCGCATCAAGCTCCCGCCTGAGGGCTGCATTTTCTCTGCGCACATGTACCAGGAAAAAATAGTTGGACCAGAAGTCTTCTGTCCACGCCACGGTCCGTTGGAAAAGTCTCTCAAGAGGGGCGGTCACCTCGATCACAATCTGCTCAAGAGGATTCCATGGCCCTTTTTGCCCTGAGTTCATTGAAAGCAAGAGCAAAAAAAAGGCAATAAAAAAGACCCACAGGAGGGTTCTGGAATTCCGTGGCAACCCTTTCAATGGCGAACGATTTCTCCTTTATGACCAGGATTGAGGCAGGGGTGTACGCTCCGTATTGAAAACGCACTCGTGCCTTCAATAATTCGCGGACTGGCCCTAGCGAATGGTAACCTCTTTCAAGATTGCAATGTTATCCAGGGCCTTTCCTGATCCGAGCACCACTGTCGAGAGTGGATCTTCCGTGATGGTAATGGGCAGTTTTGTTTCTTCCCTCAGCAGCACATCCATGTTCTTGAGCAGGGAGCCTCCCCCGGTCAGGACAATTCCTTTATCCACAATGTCTGCCGCGAGTTCGGGGGGAGTCTGTTCCAGCGCGATGCGGACCGTCTCAACGATGGTCTCCACCTGTTCAGTAATAGAGTTCCTGATCTCATCAGAATCTATGGTCAATATCTTCGGAATCCCGGTGACCAGGTCTCGCCCCTTCACCTCAATCGTTTCAATCTGCTCTCCCGGATACGCATTCCCGATGGTCGTCTTGATAATCTCAGAGGTTCGAATACCAATCAAGAGATTGTATTTTCGCTTGATGTGCTGCAAGATGGCCTCGTCCATCTTGTCACCACCAACCCGAACGGACTTGCTGTACACAATGCCGGCAAGAGAAATCACCGCCACTTCAGTGGTTCCCCCTCCAATATCCACCACCATGTTGCTCGTGGGTTCTGTTATGGGCAACCCCGCGCCGATCGCTGCCGCCATAGGCTCCTCGATAAGGAAAACCTCCCTTGCCCCCGCCGATTCCGCAGATTCACGCACCGCCCGTTTTTCCACCTGGGTAATGCCGCTGGGCACACAAATGATAATTCTCGGCCTGACTAACGTCCTCCGGTTATGGACTTTTCTGATAAAATGCCTCAGCATGGCCTCGGTGATTTCAAAGTCGGCAATGACCCCGTCTTTCATGGGACGGATCGCGACGATGTTTCCGGGGGTCCTGCCCAGCATCATTTTGGCTTCTTTCCCCACCGCCAGCACTTTGTTCATACCACGGCCGTCCTTCCGTACCGCCACAACTGAAGGTTCACTCAAGACGATGCCTTTTCCTTTCACATACACGAGGGTATTGGCCGTTCCCAGGTCGATAGCTAAATCATTGGAGAAAATACCGAGGATGGGATCTAAAAGCATCTTTTTCTCCTTTCCAGACCACCCCTGTCGTTCCACGAGGAGGACGAATGCCAGGTGGTTTTATCTTGACAATATTACAACAACATGGTTAATTGCAAATTTACATTTATTTCAACCCCAAAAGGACTCGAAGGACCATGAAGAGGACGTACCAACCGAGCAATGTTAAAAGGGCACGCACCCACGGGTTCCGCGCCAGAATGCGAACAAAAGGCGGCATGAACGTTTTGAGAAGAAGGAGAGTGAAGGGCCGGAAACGCTTGGCCGTTTAGTTCATGCCTTTCAACCTTGACCGAATGGCCTTCATTTTATGGGAAATTATTCGTTCTCAAAGAATGAAAGATTATTGAAACGGAGTCAATTTGTCAATCTAAATCGGTCGGGGAAACGGGTTCATGCCCCGCATTTTGTCATCATACTGAAAGAAAACGGACTGGGCATTACAAGGCTGGGGGTCACCGTAACAAAAAAGACAGGCTGCGCGGCTACGAGGAACAGAATCAAGAGACTCGTGAGAGAATACTTCAGGCTCAATAAAGCGCACTTCCCCCAAGGATACGATGTCGTTATCGCAGCGAAGAAGGATGCCAACAAACTGGATTATTGGGATCTGCAAAGGGAACTTAACAACGTTAAGTTTTCCTGAGAGGTCCCTTTTTCAATGGAGATATCTTCCTATCGCCCTGATAGGATTATATCAGAAATTCATTTCACCTCTTTTGCCTCCTTCCTGTCGTTTCTATCCCTCTTGTTCGATGTATGCCCGTCAGGCCTTTGAAAAATACGGCGTGTGTAAGGGTGGATTCCTGGCACTCATCAGGGTCCTGAAATGCCACCCGCTGCATCCTGGTGGCTATGATCCCTTGCGGTAACAGAAAACAACTGTGGACAATCTCCGTGCCCGTTCGTTTCTTTGCACATAAGAGCAGTTTCAAAGTGTTCAATTTTGTTCGAGGTCAAGTCGAAGATCCCGAAATTTGAGCGGGGAAAGGCGAAAATTTTAACCACGGGAATACATTGCGGTATTTCGAGGATTAAGATTTTTGCCTGACGAAGACATCGGGCAAAAGGGGGCGTTTTCAAACTGGCTCACAAAACTGCTGCTGAAACAGAGAAGAATATCTATGGACAAAAAAACATTATTGGCATTTGCGCTCTCTTTCCTGGTATTGTTTGGCTGGTCCTTTTTTTTCGGGCCGAAACAGGACCAAAAATCCCATCAAGAAAAACCTCCTGTTGTGACAAGCACGGAGAAAGCAGCCCCTCCCCCTGAAAAAACAACAACTCCTCCGGTTCCTTCGCCCGCCCTTGCCAAGGAAATGGAGGGACAGGAAACAGCACCGATCCCCGAAAAAGAAGTACGGGTTGAAACTCCGCTCTACGTGGCCGTTTTTTCGAACGTGGGTCCTACCATCAAGAGTTTCAAGCTCAAGAAATACCGGGAAACCGTGGACAAAGACTCTCCTCCCATAGAGATGGTCAACCTGAGGAGAGGCATGGGAGATTTCCTTCGATTCAGCTTTGCCGGTGGTGCTGAAAAAAATGCCCTTCCCCTCGCGTACGAGTCTGATCGATCAACGATACAGATTAGGCCGGGTTCCGCGCCTCAATTGCTCCGATTTCGCTCCTTGACTGCTGACAGACTGCTGATCACCCAGGTCTACCGGTTTTATCCGGACCAATACAGGATCGACCTCCAGGTCCAGGTGGAAAACCATTCCCAGGCACCCATTGAAAGATCATTCCAAACCATTCTCAACGCCCTTCCACCCGAAGGCAAGAAGAGCTATTATTCCTATATCGGCCTGATGGCCCTTTCCGACGGCAAGCTGAAAAAGCTCAAGATTAAAAAGAAATCAAAAGAAAAACTGGTGACCGGAAACATAGGATGGTTTGCCTATGAAAACGGTTATTTCATGTCGGCCGTCGTGCCTGAAACGCCCGCCAATGCGCGTTTTACCGGGCATATGCTTCCTTCGGGGGCCCTCCATGGGATATTCCAAACACCGCCGATCAAGGTGGCACCTTCTGAAAAAGTCACGTCTTCCTATTTTCTTTATATGGGTCCCCATGAACTGGAAATCCTGAAACATTTTGGAAAGAACCTTGACAAAGCGGTCAATTTCGGGTGGACGGATATCATCGCACGGCCCCTGCTTTATCTCCTGCGTTTTTGTCACAAGTACGTGCACAATTACGGTATCGCCATTATCCTGCTCACCATCATCATAAAAATTCTCTTCTGGCCTCTGACGCATAAAAGCTACAAGTCCATGAAGGAAATGCAGAAGCTCCAGCCAAGACTTGCCAAGCTCCGGGAAAAATATAAGGGAAACAAGGAGCAGATGAACAAGGAGATGATGGCCCTCTACAAGACTTACAAGGTCAATCCCATGGGAGGGTGCCTGCCCATGATCATCCAGATACCGGTCTTTTTCGCCCTTTACCGGATCCTCGGGGATTCCATCGAGTTACGGCATGCCCCCTTCATGCTCTGGATCAATGATCTCTCGGCTCCTGACCGTCTTTTCCATTTCGCGTTCAAGATCCCGTTTATGTCTCCCCCTTACGGGATTCCGGTCCTTACCCTGCTGATGGGAGCCTCCATGTTCATCCAGCAAAAAATGACTCCCACGCCGGGAGATCCATCTCAGGCAAAGTTCATGATGTTCCTGCCCATCATTTTTACGGTCATGTTCATTAACTTCCCATCAGGTCTTGTACTCTACTGGCTGGTCAACAACATCCTTTCCATTGGCCAACAGTACCGGATCCACCGGGGATCCGCATAATATTCGGAGGAAAACCATGGATACATATGAATTTGAAGGAAAAACAACAGAAGAAGCCATAGAAACAGCATGCCGAAAACTACACCTTTCCCAGGACCAGCTGACCATCGAGGTCATCGAACCAGGCTCTGCAGGCATCTTCGGCCTTGTGGGCAGCCGAAAGGCAAAGATCAGGGTCATCCCCCCACAAGAAGAAGCCCCTGAGGAAATGTTTACAGACGATGAGCCCGAATTGGACGAACCGGAAAAACCGGACCAGTCGCACAAGCTGGACGAACCTGACGAGGGTGATCTCCTGGTTGCGAAAGAATCTCTTGAAAAAATACTCTCCTTGATTCCCATAGATACCACGGTCCGGGCGGAGAAAAACAACGGAAGGATTGCCCTGAAGATTGAAGGTGATAGTTCAGGCCTTCTCATAGGGAGAAGAGGCCGGACCCTGGACGCGTTGCAGTATATCGTGAATAAAATAGTAAACAAGGCCCTTGAGAAGCGGGTCCAGGTCCAGGTTGACTCAGAGAATTACCGGCAAAGACGCCGTGAAATCCTTTCTCAGATGGCCCTGAAGATGGGCGAGAAAGCCAAGAAAACGGGCAAACCGGTGGCCACCAATCTTCTCAACCCCCATGACCGCCGCATCGTCCACCTGGCGTTGAAAGACGACACGCATTTGGACACGAGGAGCAGAGGCGATGGGATCCTGAAAAAGGTGGTTATCATTCCCAAGAGATAGAAAAGCGTTGAACTCATCACCCGATGATACCATCACTGCCATTGCGACACCCCCGGGTCAGGCCGGGATAGGGATCGTTCGCATCAGTGGCCCGAAGGCCCTTCCCATCGCGAAAGAGATATTCAGGCCCAAAAAACCGGAAAGTGTTTTTCACACCCACCGACTCTCTCTTGGACATCTCGTGGATCCCGATTCGGGCGCCGCAATAGATGAAGTACTTCTTTCCTACATGAAAGCTCCCCATACCTACACCAGGGAAGATGTGGTGGAAATCAACTCCCATAGCGGCTATATGATCCTCTCTAAGATTCTCCAACTGGTCATGGACCACGGTGCGCGCCTGGCCAGTCCGGGAGAATTCACGTTCCGTGCCTTTGTCAATGGAAGGATAGACCTGACCCAGGCTGAGGCCGTTGTCGATATTGTCAACTCCCAATCGGAGCGCGGCCTCCAACTGGTCGCTGAACAGATCAAAGGAGCCCTCAGGCGAAGAATCGAACAGCTTAGAGATGAGGCGGTGGAGATCCTTGCCCATGCGGAAGTAGCCATCGATTTCCCGGAGGAGGACCATGAGATCCTCTCCAGAGAAGAGGGGATGCTGCGCATCCGGGAAAAACTGGTTGAGCCGCTCCGCACTTTGATTGTGGATCACAAGAGCAGGCACATCTGGGTAGACGGGATCAATACAGTTATTATCGGTCGCGTCAATGTGGGAAAATCGAGTCTCCTCAACCGTCTTTTAAACGAACAACGGGCTATTGTCACGCCTGTTCCCGGAACCACACGAGATGTCATCGAATCCACCTTGAATATTGAAGGGATTCCGCTCCGCCTGGTGGACACCGCGGGACTGAGACAAGGCAAGGACCAGGTTGAGCGGATCGGCATCCACTTGACGCGACAAAAAATGCAATCAGCCGACCTCATCCTTCTTGTTATCGACCAAAGCGAACCCCTGGAACAGGAGGATAAGGAAATTCTTGATCAGTGCCGTGGCAGGAAAGCCCTCATTGTGGTCAACAAGACAGATCTCCCGCACGGGCTTTCCCCGCGGGAAAAGGAGCTGTTATCCTCTGAATTTCCCACAGTAGCAATTTCAGCCATCACGGGCGAAGGGATCGACCGTCTGAAGCAAGCAATCGTCGACTTTATCCTGAAAGACGGCCCTGATCTCGGGAGTTCTCATGTCGCGCCCAACCTGCGGCACCGGAAAGCCCTGGAAGAGGCGCTTGCCTGTTTCACCAGGGCGGCCGATGTTCTCAGGGATTCCCTGTCCATGGAACTCCTGGCCCTGGAACTCCGCAGCGGGATTGACTCCCTGGGACAAATTATCGGGGAAACAACGCCGGAAGATGTCCTTGAAAGCATCTTCAGCCAGTTCTGCCTGGGGAAGTGATATGCAAATCAGTTGTGCTGAACATAGCAAATCAATGGAGCTTTTGGGCTTGAAGGTGCGCCTGAGCCAAGGGATCTCCGACCCGCAAGAACGCAAAAGCGTGGAGGAGAGGATCCGGGAGCTCGAAAAGGAACTCAAAATGGATTAGATGCTCTTTCCGCTGTCCAGGATGAGGGTCACCGGGCCGTCATTGATCAAATGGACCGCCATCATCTCCTGAAAAATCCCCGTGGCCACGGAAAGCCCTTTTTCGCGAAGCAGGGAAATAAAGCGCTCATAGAGCACTTTTGCCAGACCAGGCTCAGCCGCACGAACAAAAGAGGGCCTCCGGCCCTTCCGGCAGTCTCCCCAGAGGGTGAACTGTGACACCACGAGCACTGCTCCCCCTGTCTCCAAAAGGGGCTTGTTCATGAGTCCTTTGTCATCGGGGAAAATCCTCAGGTTCGTTACCTTGTCGGCAAGGTACTTACAGTCTTTTTCGGTATCATCCTTCCCCACCCCCAGGAAAACAAGCAGTCCCGGTCCAATGGCGCCCACTGCTCTCCCCTTGACTTCGACCCTCGCCTCTTTTACCCTCTGTATGACGGCCCGCATTTCAAGCCTCCTCGACACGGGATATTGGATCTTGCTTCCATCGAAGAGGAATGAGGACTTTTCTTCCGGAGGCTCGTGCGGAAGAAAAGCCCTTCTCCCCCTCTTGCCGAAACGGCAATCTTGACCTTTCAATAAGTTGTTATAAATATAGTTGACTCATGGAAAGAATGAAAAAAAATCAGACACTGGTCCTCATCAATCCCTGGATATACGATTTCGCGGCGTATGACCTCTGGTCCAAGCCCCTAGGACTGCTCTCTCTTGCCGGATACCTGCGGGAATGTGGGTTTGACATCACGCTCATTGACTGCCTGGATATCCACTACCCTGGACTCGGAAACAATCGTAATCTCAAGTCTCCCGTGCGGCGCAGATTCGGAACAGGAAAATTCTTCCGGGAAAAGATGCGCACCCCGCCGCAGTTACAAAACGTTGATCGCCCCTACAGCCGTTACGGCATTCCCATTCCTCTCTTCAGGGAGTCCCTCACCAACATGCCCCCGCCCGCCTGCTTTCTCGTCACCTCATTGATGACCTACTGGTATCCCGGGGTTTTCGAGGTCATTCGAATCCTGCAGGAGATCCACCCGCAGGTTCCCATCCTACTGGGAGGTATCTACGCGCGACTCTGCACACAACATGCCGAGGCGCATTCAGGCGCGACAACCGTCATCAGCGAAACCAACCCCACCGCCATCATCCGGTTCCTCGAAAACCAGGGTCTCCACGCCCCGCGCGAACTCACCGGATTACCCTACCCGGCCTTTGATCTCTACAACAACATCGACTCTATCTGCCTGATGACCTCATCAGGATGCCCTTACCGATGCCGGTATTGCGCCAGCCATTTCCTGAGCCCTCATGTCACCAGGCGGGACCCCCATGAAGTCTTCGAAGAGGTTGTCTACTGGCACAAGAGATTCGAAACCAGGGATTTCGCGTTTTACGATGATGCCCTGCTTGTGTCCGCAAAGACCCACATCAGGATCATCCTGGAGAAGATTTTGAAAAACAATCTCCCTGTCAGGTTTCACACGCCCAATGCACTCCATGTCCGGGAAATCACAAGGGATATGGCACGGCTTCTCAAGCGGAGCGGTTTTCGGACCATCCGGCTGGGCTATGAAACATCTGATCCCGACCTCCACCAACGCCTCGACAACAAGGTATCCCCGGGGGATTTTGAGCGGGCGGTAACCAATCTTCGCAACGCGGGTTTTTCCCGGCAGGAAATCGGCGCATACATTCTCGCGGGCCTGCCCGGCCAGACCGTGGAATCAGTTGCGGAGACAGTTGAGCTTGTGGCACGGACCGGCGCCACCCCGTACCTGGCCGAGTATTCACCCATACCCCATTCTGATCTCTGGGAGGATGCCGTCAAGGCCTCTGATTATGACCTGGAAGCTGAACCCCTCTACCACAACAACACCTTGCTGCCCTGCTGGACGCCGGAACAGAGAAACGCATTCCATGATCTCAAAAAACGCGTCATTGAAATCCGCCGCACCCACGCCAATCACTGATTCCCATCCCCTTTCTCTGCAGCGCACTAAAATCAACTTAAACAACCAGGGTTGCCACACACAATGCGCATGGGAGGGACAGGGGGTTCGTTTCTAAAAGGGCAATATCAGGAACACCGGAATTCCTTAGAACCTGCTGTCGGAATGTTTACGCTCTGCCGCGCAACTGTTCAACATCCCGAGGAGCGCTGTAATCCCCTGAAAGCTCGCCCCATATCCCACGCTCGTGGGCACCGCAATGACCGGGCAATCAACCAGCCCGCCCACCACGCTGGGCAGGGCGCCCTCCATGCCCGCAACCACAATGATGACAGAGGCATCTTCCAGTTTTTCCCGGTGGCCCAACACCCGGTGAACCCCGGAAACTCCTACGTCATAGATGGTATCCACTATGTTTCCCATGAACCTGGCGGTAACGGCCGCTTCCTCCGCCACCGGGATATCAGAGGTCCCCGCGGTGATCACCAGGATTGTTCCCTTTCCTCCAGGTGACTTTCGGCGATGTTCAAGGGTGATGGTCCTCGCGGTGGCATGATATTCACTTTCCGGAAATTTCTCCTGAATCGTTCCTGCCTTTGCCGGGTTCACCCTCGTCACCAGGATGTTTTCACCCTGGGCCTTCATCTTTTCCATGATAGCAACGATCTCTTCAGCCTTTTTGCCTTCCCCGTAGATGACCTCGGAAAGCCCTTTTCTCAGGCCCCGGTGGTGATCAATACACGCAAACCCTATGTCTTCATAGGGAAGCGCCTTCAATGCCCTCAGTGCATCATCCACGGGCATCTTTCCTTCCCGTACCTCGTTTAACAATTTTTTTACCGCAAGCTCTTCCACTCCGCGTACACCCTCCCCTCAAAGCAGTCCTTCATCTTTCAGAGAAGTCATTGCACGACCAGCCACGTCTGTGCTCCTGCTCAGTGCCCGCGTCAGGTGGGTAATGGCCTCAGACGGTATGCCTGAATCAATCATTACCCTGGCCCTGTCCAAGTCTTTCTGCATTTCTTCCCACACGGGATCATCCCACATGTTCCGCGCCAGCATTACTTCGTGGCTGATCATGCCGACGAGTGCCCCTGCAGTCTTCGATCCAGCGGCTCTCTCTCCGCCGGCAACGCCATCCATCAACTGGATGACCTGAGAGGCCCAGATAAGACCTGCCTTGATTTTTTCACCCTGGGAAAATCCCATGATGGCTTCTCGAGTGTCCATAATCCGTCCTTCTACTCCTTCTTTTTTCCATGGTAGGCGACATACACCGGGTCCGCTTCCATGAGCTGTCTTCGCATGACCTTTCCGACCAGGGTCTTGGGCAGTTCATCCCTGAATTCAATCAATCGGGGCACCTTGTAATGGGTCATGTTCTCCTTACACCAGGCCCGCAGTTCATCTTCGGTTATTTTCCCTTTCCAATCGGCCTTGAGCACCACCCAAACCTTGATGATCTCACCCATTTCCCGGTCAGGCAACCCGGAAGCCGCAACTTCCAGCACCCCTTCGTGCCTCCCCACCAACTCTTCTACTTCCTTCGGGAATACAGAGTAACCACGCACTTTGATAAGCTGCTTTTTCCGGTCGCTGATGATCACCCGTCCGTGCTCATCCATAAAACCGATATCACCGGTATAGAGCCACCGCTTCCCCTCCCATTCCCGGATGGTCTCAGCGGTTTCCTGGGGCTTGTTCAGGTATCCCACCATGACCTGGGGGCCGGCGACAACCAGTTCACCATTTTCACCTGACGGCATTTCTTCCATGCCCGATTCCATATCCATAATCTTCCACTCGGTTCCCGGGAACGGGAGGCCAATGGTTCCGGTGGTATCAAAATCAGTAAGTGGTCCGGCGGATACAATGGGGGTCGACTCGGTAAGCCCATATCCCTCCACCAGGACCGCGCCGCTCACCTCTTCAAACCGTTTCTTCACCGGCGCGTGCAGTGGACCGGCCCCCGAGATGCAGGCCCTGATCTTCTTCGCAATGTCATATTTTTCTATTGCGGGGAACTCGGCGATCCTCTGGAAAAGCACCTCCGCGCCGCAGTAAAAGGTTTTCCCGTCAGGAGCAAGGGCGCATATGGTCTTGAGGAGCTCATCTGTCTCAGGAGGTTTTGGAAAAAGCATCATCCACATCCCTGACTTGATGGAAATATTCATGACCGCGGTCATGGCAAATGAATGGAAGAGCGGGAGCACACCAACGTTGCAGAAGCCATGTCCTCCCATCCAGACCCAGAGATCACCCTGGGCGGCATTGGAAACGCAATTAAAATGGGAAAGCACCGCAGCCTTGGGCACCCCGGTGGTGCCTCCCGTCATAATATACGTGGCCGGATCGTCAGCAGACACCTCTACCCCAGGGGGATCGGGTGCTGTTTTCAGGAGATCCAGCAGCCTGATAGCGTCAGCCGGCACCGGACCGGTCGGTATCTTCTTGAGCAATTTTCCCAACCACTTCTTTAAAGCGGACATCCTGACCAGGTCCACCACACCGGTCACAATGACCTTTTCAAGAGGATGCTCTGCCGCGATGGGCTGGATCAGGGTCTCGTACAGGGCATCCAGGGCAATGACAGCCTTTACCCCGGTTACCTGGAACTGGTGCGCCACCTCGGCAGGCTTATAGGTCGGATTGACCCCGGTGACAACAAGACCCAGCCTTGCGCAGGCATAATAAGAAATCACGTACTGAAATGAATTGGGAAGCACAAGCGCCACCACATCCCCTTTTCTCAATCCCAGATTGTGAAGCCCCGTGGCCAGGGCATTTACATAACGGTCCATCTCCCGATAGGTCATGAACGTATCCAGGAACCACATGACCGGGGAATCAGCATACAACCGCACGCTCTCCGCGAACATCTCGTAAAGGGTTATCCTGGGGAAATCGTAATTCTTGGGCACCTCTTTGGGCCAGCCTGCCTCTTCACGAAACCATAACTTTGATTCATCAACATAAAATGGATTGCCCATTAGTCTTCATCTCCTCACGAATTCTCATTGCAGAAAAATCGATATCAGCGCTTTTCTTACCCTTCTTGCACTGAAATATCAAATGGTTTTTGACTTATGACGCTGCCTCGGGAACATCCTGTTCCCCTGCCTTCACGAAAACATGATTCTTGGCAGCCTTAAGATACGTTAGCGTATTTACTGATGCACTTCGGAACTGACGCAAGGTTCCAGCAGGCGGAGTGAAGGTCCGGTGGTGCGAAGCTCTGCCCTCACTCCCAGGGGAAGGGTGATGTTGTCGTCGCCGTGCCCAATGGGAGCGCCGCTCAGCACGGGAACAGAGAGGTCTTTTGCAAAGCCAAAGAGCAGGTCATCGATGGCGCCACGTTCCCCGCAATCCTCGAACTGACCGGCGATAAGCCCTGAAATGCGCTCCAGGTGACCGGCCAACCTGAGATGGGTAAGCGTCCGGTCAATCCGGTAAAGCGGCTCTCCCCGGTCTTCCAGGAAGAGGATGCTTCCCTCCAGTGAAGGAAGGAAGGAGGTTCCCACGAGATGCGAGAGAACGCAGAGGTTGCCGCCTATCAAAATCCCTTCTGCTCTTCCGGGAAGAAGAGCTCTCGCGCCGGGGAGTTCCAGGGTTTGTTCGCCCGGGGTTTCGAGGAGATCCAGTAAAAGGGAAAAATTATGGTCACCGATATCCTTGATCTGCCGGACCATGGGACCATGGAAGGAAACTAATCCGGCCTTTGTAAGAAGGGACAACAGGAGGGCGGTTATATCACTGAAGCCGATAAACATTTTTGGATTTTTCCGAACCAGGTCATATTGGATCCTTTCCAGGATCCTCATGGTGCCATACCCGCCCCTGGTGCAAAATATGGCCCGTACCTCGGGATTGCTGAACATGGCATGAAAATCATTTAAACGGGCCGAGTCATCCCCGGCCAGGTATCCCTGTTTGTCCAGGGCGTGGGAACCCAGCTGAACCCTGAAGCCCTCTTGATCCAGAAACTCCAACCCCGGCCGAAGTTCGGCCTCTTCCACCGGTCCTGCCGGAGAAATGACTCCCACCACGTCTCCTTTCCGAAGCCTTGGCGGTCTGATGATTGGAAGGTGTTGCATGATAGGAATCTCCGATTAAGAAAGATTGCTGTAGCCCTCTTTGAGCCCTCTTTATAGCGCCACTGCAGAGCAACCTATTGAGGAGGGAGGGATACGGGGACTTACCGGTTCCGGTCAAAGATGATCTTCAGCCCTTCCAGGGTCAGAAACTCCTCCACGTGGTCGATGGTCTCTGAGACATCACAGATCAGAGGGGCCAGCCCGCCGGTGGCCACAACAACTACTTCTTCATCACTCTCCTGTTTCATACGTTTGACGATGCCGTCCACCAGCCCAGCGTACCCGTACACAATCCCCACATTCATGCTGCTGATCGTGTCCTTGGCGATGACCCCTTTGGGCCGGGCAAAAATCTCCACCCGGGGAAGTTTCGATGCCTTCTGGAAGAGGGCTTCACAGGAAATCCACACGCCGGGCGCAATGGCACCACCAAGGTATTCCCCTTTCCCGGACACAAAATCAAAGGTGGTCGCGGTCCCGAAATCCACAATAACCATGGCCTGTTTGTACTTCTCATAGGCCGCAACCGCGTTCACAATGCGATCCGCCCCCACCTCTTTTGGACTATCATACCTGATAGGCATGCCTGTCTTGATGCCGGGACCCACGATCAACGGCGTTACCTTGAGATACCGTCTTGAGAACTCCTCCACGGTATTGAGGAGCGGGGGCACAACACAGGAGACAATCATGTGGGTTATCCAGCTCAGGTCTACCCCGCTGTTATGAAAAAGGTTCTTCACCAGGATTCCGAACTCGTCCGAGGTCACCTCCCGCTCGGTCCTGACGCGCCAGTGTTGCAGAATCTCACCTTCCTTGATGAGTCCCAACACAATATTGGTATTCCCGATATCCATGCAGAACAGCATCTTCACACCTCAACGGTCTCAACAGAAAATACGCTGTCGTGATTCATCCGGAGACAGTCTCTTCCCTCCATCTCAATGTTTCGATTCGCAATGACACGAACATATTGAGGTCTGGTGAGCAAGGAACCTACTTTACGCTGCCCCGCTTGATGGCATCCACCATTCTCACTGTCTCCACCGCTTCCTTCACGTTATGCACCCGTACCACGTGGGCACCATGCATGGCGGCAATAGCCACGGTGGCCATGGTGCCGGTCATCCGCTCATTCACCTTTTTTCCCAAAATTTCACCGATAAATGCCTTGTTGGATGTGCCGATGAGGAGGGGCCTCCCCAGGGATAAGAATGAGGGTAATTGCCTGATGATCTGGAGGTTATGGTCAAAGGTCTTCCCAAATCCGATCCCGGGATCAATGAGGATCAGATCCTCCCGAATGCCCGCCTCCATTGCCCGCTCTACAGCATCTTCCAGAAAGCCTTTGATGTCTCCAATAAGATCATCATACACAGGGTTCTTCTGCATATTTTCGGGCGTGCCTTTCATGTGCATCAATATGACAGGGACGCCTGACTCCGCGGCCGCAAAAGAGACATCAGGATCAAGACGAAGGGCGCTGATGTCGTTAATCATGGAAGCGCCGGCCTTGAGGGCCTCCCTTGCCACGACCCCTTTCCAGGTATCAATACTGAGAGGGGCCCTGATTTCCCGGGCGAGGGCCTCGATGACCGGAACAACCCGTTCCATCTCTTCATCGCTGGAAACGGAGCGAGAAAACGGGCGGGTCGACTCTCCGCCAATATCAATGAAGTCGGCCCCCTCCTCGGCCATGGCAATGCCGTGCTCGATGGCCTTTTCGCTCTCCAGGAAGAGACCACCATCTGAAAAGGAATCGGGCGTTACATTGAGAACCCCCATAACATGAGTCCTTTTTTCCAGATCCAGGCGATACGATCCCCATTCAAGCAAAGCCGCCATTTTTCACTCCCCTTAAGCGGCCTCGGGAGGTTCCGGCTGATTCGTCTCCTCCTGTTTCCGGGTTTCCATGATTTCTTCAACATCTTTGGCGGTGAGGGTTTCTTTTTCCAGAAGGGCGTTGGCCATAGCATGAAGGATATCCAGGTTCTCCTTGATCAGGTTGCTGGTTTTTTCATATGCCGTGTTCACGATACTGAGAACTTCCTGATCTATTTTCTGGGCCGTCTCCTCACTGTAGTCGCGATGCTGCGCAATCTCCCTGCCCAGGAAAATTTGCTCCTCCTTTTTTCCAAAGGTCAGCGGGCCCAGTTTTTCGCTCATGCCGTATTCACAGACCATCTTCCGGGCCAGTTCAGAAGCCCTTTCAATGTCGTTGCCAGCCCCCGTCGTCTGCATTTTCAATACAATCTCTTCCGCGGCCCTTCCCCCCATGAGGATTGAAATATTGTTCAGCAGATAATCCTTCGGGTAGGTGTGCTTCTCATCCAGGGGGAGTTGCTGGGTCAACCCGAGGGCCCGGCCCCTTGGAATAATGGTGACCTTGTGAATGGGATCCGTACCCGGAAGAAGCTTTGCCACCAGGGTGTGCCCGGACTCGTGGTATGCCGTGGTCCTTTTTTCTTCGTCGCTGATGATCATGCTCTTCCGCTCGGCGCCCATAAGGACCTTGTCCTTGGCATCCTCAAAATCCTCCATCTCAACCCGGTCTTTGCCACGCCGGGCCGCCATGAGCGCCGCCTCGTTTACCATGTTTTCAATATCTGCGCCGGTAAACCCCGGGGTCCCCCGGGCCAGGACCGTCACATCAAGGTCATCGCTCACCAGCTTTTTCCTGAGGTGGACTTTCAGTATCCCTTCACGACCCTTGAGATCCGGGACAGGGACCACCACCTGCCGATCGAACCGCCCCGGTCTGAGAAGAGCAGGATCAAGCACATCAGGCCTGTTGGTTGCCGAGATAAGGATAACTCCCTCGTTGGACTCAAACCCATCCATCTCCACCAGGAGCTGATTGAGTGTCTGCTCGCGCTCATCATGGCCGCCTCCGAGCCCCGCACCGCGGTGTCTCCCCACGGCGTCAATCTCATCAATGAAAATGATGCAGGGGGCGTTTTTCTTGCCCTGCACGAAAAGATCACGTACCCGGGACGCGCCAACTCCCACGAACATCTCCACGAAATCAGACCCGCTGATGCTGAAAAAAGGGACCCCTGCCTCTCCCGCGATGGCCCGGGCAAGGAGGGTCTTGCCCGTTCCGGGAGACCCCATCAGCAAAACCCCTTTGGGGATTCGTCCTCCGAGTCTGGTGAATTTTTTCGGGTCCCGGAGAAATTCCACGATCTCTTCCAGTTCTTCCTTGGCTTCCTCTATGCCCGCTACGTCTTCAAAGGTAACTTTTTCCTGCGAGTCACTCATGAGGCGGGCCCTGCTCTTCCCGAACGAAAGGGCCTTCCCGCCCCCCACCTGCATCTGGCGCATGAAGAAAATCCACACCCCGATGAGCAGAAGCATTGGCACCCAGGAGAGAAAAACCTGGAACCACGAGGAATCTTCTTTTGGCTTTGCCGTTATTTTTACCCCTTTGCTCCGGAGCAGATTGATTAATTCGGGATCTTTCGGTGCATAGGTCTTGAAAGGGCCATTTGACGAGATACCGGAAATGTTGTCACCCTGAATGGTCACCTGCGCAACACCGCCACTTTCCACCATTCCGAGAAAATCACTGTAACTGACCGCGATATTGCTCCTGCTCGGCTGCTTGAAAATTTGAAACAGCATGACCATCATCAGGCTGATCACCAGCCAGAGTGCCAGATTCTTGTAAAACGGGTTCAATGTAAGGGATCCTCCTTTTAACTGTGTATTTTAATATTATAATTCGTTTTTCGTAAAATTCTATAAAAATCTCTTCAAAGACGGTCCTTTTCTCTTCTGTGCCACATTTCTATTGACATTGCCGGCGAGGAACGTTTCAATTCTTCGG
>JAFDGR010000301.1 GCA_019309145.1 Deltaproteobacteria bacterium
GAAAAAAGGAGGTTTTGATTATGAAAAAATTAAGTCTTGGTGTTGCAGCATTAATTTTATCTCTATTGCTGGTTGTATCTTCTTTTGCAATGGGGCCAGAAAAGGACAAAAAAGCGATTGTCTTAGCAGGGTTCGGCACTAGCTATCCTTCTGCGCTGGTAGCCATTACAAACATCAAGGATGTAGTTCAAAAGGCATTTCCGAAAGTGAAGGTGAAGCTGGCCTTTACATCCAATATTATCAGGAATATCTGGCATGGAAGGCAGAATGACAAGAAATTCCTTTCAAAAAACAAGAACATACCAAAAGAGATCCTATATGTTAAAGGCCCTCTTGCCACTATTGCCGACCTGCAGGATGAAGGGTATAATATAATCATTGTGCAGCCCACTCACATTTATTATGGTGAAGAGTATACGGATCTGACAGCTTACGTAAATGGGCTGAATTCCATAAAGACAATAAAGGCCAAATTTATGCCTTTTAAGAAACTGGTTTTGGGGAGGCCTCTTCTCGGAAAATGCGGGACAAGCTATGACTACCATGAAGACCTGATACCGGCAGCAAAGGCCCTTGCTCCTGATGTGGCCCTTGCAAAGAAAAACCATGCGGCCCTTGTCTATATGGGACATGGGAATGAATATTATAGCACCGGCGCGTATATTGAATTTCAACAGACATTGCGCAAGATGTATCCTGATATAAAAATATTGGTCGGCACAGTCGAGGGGTACCCCTCTCTTGATAATGTTGTGTCCGGTCTTACTCACACGGGTACAAAAAAGGTCGTGCTGAAACCTTTTATGATAGTCGCCGGTGATCATGCAAACAACGATATGGCCGGTGATGAAGATGACTCCTGGAAGATGGTCATCAAGTCAAAGGGGATCAAGGTTATTACCGTGATCCATGGAATCGGCGAGAATCCGAAAATTGCGGATATCTATGTGGTTCATATTAAAAATGTTGCCAAAGATAACCAGATTAAGCTTTAAATTATGTTAAAAAAACAGGGGTTTGGGGCCACGCGAGGACTCCAAACCCTTTGTTTTATATCCTTGCTCCTTGCCTGCATTATCCTTTCGACTGGGATGGGATACATAGAGATATCTCCCCTTCAGGTAATAAAGGTCGTGATTTCAAGGATAACCGGCACCTCCGATTTATTACAGGGAATGGACAGTGTCTTTCCCTATGTTATTATGGACGTAAGGCTGCCCCGCATATTAACATCAGCCATCGTTGGGGCAGGCCTGTCAGTCGCGGGAGTTATCTTTCAGGGGATTTTATTGAACCCACTGGCTGACCCTTATACTCTTGGTATATCTGCCGGGGCCGCATTTGGCGCGTCTATCGCCCTGCTCTTAGATGTAATGTTCATAGGGTGTTATACGGTGCCGCTATTTGCCTTTATCGGCGCTGTTTTAACCCTGCTCGCGGTTATGTTTATCTCGTCATCCGGCGGCCAGACATCTTCCAATAACCTGATACTTTCAGGTATTATTGTGGCGGCAATCCTGTCCGCGGGCATAAGCTTTATAAAGTATGTGGCCGATGAACAGGTCTCTATAATAATCTTCTGGTTGATGGGCAGTTTCGGTTCAAAGAGCTGGACCGACGTTTTTTTGATTCTCCTGTTTGTCTTAACAGGATTTGTGATTTGCCTTTTTTTTGCGCGCGATCTTAATATAATGACCCTTGGAGATCGATCCGCAGGTTCCCTGGGGATTGAGACAAACAGGTTGAGGATAGTCCTTCTTGTAACAGCGTCATTGATTACTGCCGGGTGTGTCTCTGTATCCGGCATTATAGGTTTTGTAGGCCTTGTTATTCCCCATTTAATGCGTTTCTTTGTGGGGCCTGATAATAGAAAATTATTACCTGCCTCTGCTCTGGTAGGTGCAATTTTACTCCTTTGTGCCGATACAATAACGAGGGCAGTCCTGCCCACTGAAATACCTATCGGCGTCCTGACCGCCCTTATAGGTGGCCCCTTTTTCTGTTATATTTTTAGGAAGAGACGGATCTTAAAGACCTATGGATAGAAAGAGTCTGTTTGAGATCAGGCATATCAGTTTTTGTTATGAAAAGAATATAGCAATAGATGATCTATCGCTGGACATAGAACCGTGCAAATTCTATGGCATCGTTGGCCCCAACGGGTGCGGCAAGACCACACTATTAGATCTCTTAGTGAGAAACAAGACCCCCGGTTCCGGGACAATAAGATATTCGGGGCGGGAGTTAAGGGAATATAACAGAAGGGAACTGGCAAGGGAGATAGCACTGGTCCCGCAGGATTTTTATATCAATTTCCCCTTTACCGTAAGAGAGATAGTACTGATGGGTCGGCACCCGTATATACCTAGATTTGCTCCTCCCTCGGCCGAAGACATGAGTATCGTGGACGAAATAATGGAGAGCATGGAAATTGACAGATTCAAAGAGAAATATGTCACTGAACTGAGCGGGGGGGAGAAACAAAGGGTCGTTTTTGCACGCGCATTTGCCCAGGATACGCCTGTCCTGGTACTTGATGAGGGTACATCCAATATGGATATCCAGCATACATTACATACGTTGGATATGGCGGCGGAAAGTGTGAGGCTGAAAAAGAGGACTGTTATTGCCGCATTGCATAACCTGAACCTGGCCGCGGCCTTTTGTGATAATGTTATTTTTATGAAGGCCGGCATAATAGTATCCGAAGGAAAAGTAGCCGATACCCTGAACGAACAGAATATAAAAGATGTCTTTCAAGTGGATTCCAGGGTCTATTTTGACCAATATTCAAATTCAAAACAGGTGGTATTTAGAAGGATATAGACATGAAAAAACTGTTATTAACCGCGTTTGCATTAGTTTTGCTTCTGGCGCCGGGCATTAATGCATCAGATCGGACGAAGAGTTTTATAGACAGATCCGGCAATAAAATAGTTGTAGAAATGCCCTTCAAGAGGATAATTTCGCTTTATGGAGCCCATTCGGAAAACCTGTTTTCTCTCGGCCTTGATGAAGAGATAATAGGTGTTTCTAAAAATGAGGCATATCCTCCACTTGCGACAACAAAGCCCGTTTTTAGTTATCATGATGATGCCGAGAAATTTATTGCAGTACACCCTGACCTGATCCTGATAAGACCGATGATAGCCAGCGGTTATGCAAACCTTGTCTTAAAGCTTCAAAGAGCGGGGATAACGGTTGTATCGTTGCAGCCGAGGACCGTGGATGAGATGTATTCATACTGGAAGAAGCTGGGAATGCTGACAGGGAAAGAAAGACAGTCAGATAAAATGATAAAAGAGTTCAATTCCGGACTCAAAAGGGTCGAGTTACTTGTAAAAGGCATCCCGTCTTTAAAGAAAAAAAAGGTCTACTTTGAGGCCATCCACAGCAAGATGAAGACCTTTTCCCCATCTTCTATTGCCATATTTGCCTTGAAAA
>JAFDGR010000302.1 GCA_019309145.1 Deltaproteobacteria bacterium
CCGCCGGAGCCTGAATCCACCACCTCACCGGCGGTACCGCTCCAGGGAAAATTCTCCATCCGGTATTCAGCCGTGGGGCCGGAGTAACAGCTCCCGGAACAACCGGCCCTGGACAGGGTATAGAGGTTGGTGACATCTTCCTGGGAAAGTTCCCGGCTGAAGACCATGACCTCATCGATGAGGCCTTGAAATCCATTATTGGTATCCGCAAAGTATCCCCCGATAACGAAGGTTTCTGCGTCGGCGATGTTGGCGGTGGGGTTGTCCGTGGCGGTTTGTTTGAGGGATCCATCCACATATAATCTGCCGCCGTTCGCACTGCTGTACGTGTAGACCGCGTGGTGCCACTGGTTGTCGTTGTAGAGCGTTGCACTGTAGTCAACCGTTCCGCCCCGGACACCGCTCGCCTGGTCGGTCACCCAGGCCCGCAGGGATCCGTCCGGATCATACGCGAGAGCAGTACTTCTCGATGAACTCCCTGAAGCATCGGAGAATTCTATGAGTCTCGGATAGGTACCGCCCCCGCCGGGAGATTTGAACCAGCACGCGAGGCTCATCTGGTCTGTAAAGACCATAATGTCCGATCCGGTCAACACCTGGCTGACGATCTTGTCATCAGCCCCATCGAAGGAGGCTGCCCGGCAGAGCTTTCCCATTGATACGGAAATCACTCCCCCTGAAGCCCTTCCGTAATGGTTTACATTCCCGTTTGAATCTACCACGTCGTAGCTGGAGCCGTCCCATGTGACGCATTCATCAAATCGCCATTCTCCTTCCATTCCCTCTGTGTACGGCGCAACAGCACCGCTTGGAGTGATCGTCATGGAGTAAGGGCTTGTTGTTGCCGTATTGGAAGCACAGGAAGCATCCACGGCGGTCAGGGTGAAGACGAAATTCCCGGGAGTACTTGCTCCACTCTTCCACAATCTTCCCTCGGTCGCGGAGTGGTCATCTATCTGGAAGCCGCCCGGGTCCGTTCCCTGCCAGTTGATTGACCAGTGAAAATCTCCCACGTGATCGCCGTTGGCGGTAAACACCTGGGAAAAGAGAGAACTGTCTACAGTGAAATCCGGGTTTGTTGGTCCCCCGCCGCCGGGGGAGGGTGTCACGGTCACCGTGCCGTTCGATACAGTCAACGAAAAGGTATGGGAATCCGTCTTGGCGGAGTCATAGCGGTCCTCCACGCGGACATCGACGCTGTAATCTCCCGCGCAGTTGTCGATGGTGCCGCTGAGGGTCCCGTTCCAGAGGCTGATGGTCAGGCCGGGTATATTGGGGGTGATGCCGTCAAGATACCAGTAATAGTATCCTGACCCGCCAGTGGCCTGAAACGTGTGGGTGTAGGATCCTCCCACGGTCCCGCCGGCCATTGGAGTGGTATTGATCTGGACGTTCGCCTGGGGCGGGCACTGGGAGCAGACCGTCAGACCGGCGCCGCAGCAGTCCTGGTCAAAGCAGTCAATATACCCGTCACCATCATTATCAACCCCATCGCTGCAGAGGGCATTGGTGTTTTCAACGCCGGTGGATCCACTGCCTCCACCGCCGCTGCCCCCGCCCCCGGTGCAGTTCTTCTGGTTCAGCTCATTGAGGGAAAAGGACCTGACCAGGTCATCATAGGTGGGGGACTGTATTTTTCCCGGTGAGTTGAATCCCGGGGAACCGGCTGTGTTTTCGCCATTTGCAAGGTCGAAAAATCCGTTCGCGCTGTCCAGGTCTTTACGGCCGCCGCTGGCAAGGACATAGGCCTGGTTGGCGGAGTTGGACGCGCTGGCGCCGCTCAAATGGTCGGCAGTGGTGGTAAATGTTTTGCTTGAATCAAAAGATGTCACGGATGCAGCGGCAATGGCGGTACAGAACGCGTTGCCGTCGGAAAATGAAGCAGTGAGCGTGTCGTACACCGAATACTTGATGGGGTTCCCCCAGGCATCCTCGCTGGAGGAGAGCCCAAGGGTGAGGTAGGGGAGGGTTCCCAGGAAGGTGCCGCTGTCCTCCTGCCCGTCTCCGTCTCCGTCCGCAAAGGGGAGCCGGTGGTTGGCAATGGTATAGCCCTGGAGCGCGTAATCCATCTTTTCGAGGATCGCCTGGGCCTTCTTGATCTTGGCAGATTGAATGAGTGAGGGAAGAACCGTTGCCACTATGGAGATGACAATCCCCACGATCACGAGGACCACCGCCAATTCGATAAGGGTAAACCCGCCGGAAGCATACCGGACAGATCCTGATCCTGTTTTTGCTATATGGATGTTGTGTGTTTTCATCATGTTCTACTCATGTAAACAGAAAAATAGCCTCACTAGAGCAATTCGGCAAACTGACTGTATTCCTTTAATAAAATCACCCTGCTCTATCCATTCCAGGAAATGGAAACAGGGAAAGTTGTATTGACAAAATCAACTCTATGATAAACAATGTCTTTATTGCATGGAGAAAAGAGGAAAGAAAGAGCCTGATTAGATGGAGGAACGCATGTACAGACCGATGGTCATATCCGGATTGACCGTTGATCCCCTGACAAACAGTCCCATTGTCATCCTGAAGGAAATTGACGGTGAAAAGACGCTGCCCATATGGATTGGACTCCTGGAGGCGACAGCCATTGCCAGCGAACTCGAGGGCATCAAGTTTTCAAGGCCCATGACCCATGATCTAGTCAAGAATCTCATGGAAAAGGTGGGCGTCAAGATACTCAAAATTGAGGTTTGCGATCTCAAGAACAACACCTACTATGCCCTGATTCATTTCACCCACGGGGGGAAGGAGATGTCCATAGACGCCAGGCCCAGTGACGCGCTGGCTCTTTCCCTTCGCGTCAATGCTCCTATTTACGTGGCGGAAGAGGTCATTCAGAAATCCAGCCAGATTGATTTGAAGGCTGAGCCCGAGGACAAATCAGAGCAGGGCAAGAAATGGCAGGAGATTCTGGAGAGCCTCAACCCGGAGGATTTCGGGAAATACAAGATGTAGCGCTGGAATATGCCGTTTGCCTGCTTAATCTGAAACGCTGTTGGAAAGGTTCTCATGATTGACCTGCATACCCATTCATTGTTTAGCGACGGCGCCCTCGTGCCTTCAGAGCTCATCAGAAGATTCGAGGCCCTGGACTATGAAGCCGTGGCCATTACGGATCACGTGGATTCATCCTGCCTGGATTTTGTGGTTCCCAGGATTGTGAAGGTTTCGAAGGACCTGAACGCGGTGCAATCCGTCAAGGTCATACCCGGCGTTGAACTGACCCATGTCCCTCCTGCCTTGATTGGGAACTTGGTTCGCCGTGCCCGGGAACTGGGGGCGGCCCTGGTGGTACTGCATGGAGAGACGCTGGTTGAGCCTGTGGCACCGGGAACCAACCGGGCAGGGGTGGATGCCGGGGTCGACATTCTCGCCCATCCAGGTCTCATAACCGCTGAAGAAGCCGCCCTTGCCGCGGAAAAAGGGGTTTTCCTGGAAATTACCGGCAGGCCGGGCCATGCCTTCTCAAATGGCCATGTGGCCAGAAAAGCACAGGAGGCGGGTGCCGGCCTGGTGCTGGACTCAGACACGCATGCCCCCCATGACATCCTGACACTGGAAATGGCCAGAAAGGTCGTGGAAGGCGCCGGGCTCCCGGAAGGGTCCCTGGATACCCTTTTAGAAAATTCCCGCGTCCTGTTGAAAAAGATCGGTTATCCCCTCTGATGGATCCCCGCCCACCACACGCCCATCCTTTTTCCGCGGCCCTTCCGCGCTGAAAGTCTCGTGCCATGAAGGCCGCCCCGGAAGACAATCTCAGGAAGAAAAAAATGTTTCTCTTCAGGGGAACAGGGGTATTGATCGTTGGCTTCTGGCTGGTGATGATGGGGCTTCTTGTTCTCAGAAATAGCGTTCATAAGGGCGCGTATTCATCTGCTAATACGGATGTAGTAGTGCAGAACAAAACCGGTTTCAGGGCGCCTGAACAGGAATGGATGGAGATTTTTCTCCATGACAGAAAGATCGGCTATTCTCACAGCAGGATCCAGCCCCTGGAAAGTGGATATGTTGTCCACGAAACGCTTTTATTGCGGCTGAACCTGCTTGGCCGGCCGAGTCTTATCCGGAGCGAGACGCGTGCGCTCCTGGACCATGCATTTCACCTGAAAAATTTCAACTTCTCCATGCAGTCTGGTGCCACGTCTTTCGGTTTACGTGGCGAGGTAAAAGATCATTGGATGATCATCAAGCGGAAAGGAAGCCCGGAGAGAAAAATCCGCCTTGAAGAGCCGCTCTACATCGGTTCTTCTCTCAACCCCCTTTTCAAAAATGAAGCCCTTGCAGTGGGCAAATCCTTCCGTATCTCTTTTTTTGATCCTTCCACGCTCTCCAGGAAACGCATGATGATCCGGGTCACCGGGCGGGAGACCATCAGGATCTACGGTATTTCATACAGGACCTATCGCCTTGAAACCGATCTTCTGGGCCAGCATATTTGTTTTTGGGTGGATGAAGAGGGTGATCTGCTCAAAGAGAGCGGGCTCATGGGCATGTGTCTCGTGCGGTCAAACCCGTCCCGTGCGGCCAAAAATATATCCCAGAGCGGGGGAGAGGAATTTTACGAACTGGCATCAGTGAAGGCCGACAGGAGGCTCCCGCGGCCACGGGCGCTGCGGTACCTGAAGGTACAACTGCCAGGGATTGAGAAAACCCCTTTTGACGTTTCCGCCCTGCAAGGAGGGAGGCAGCAGTACCGTCAGGGAACTCTTGAGATTACCGGTGAGACGACTCCGCCTGTGGGATCATATTCCCTTTTTGCTGAGCCCCGTTCTGCCGGGATGAAAATCTATCTGCAGCCCGAGTTCAATATTGAAGTTGATGATCCCGAAATCAGGAGAAGAGCACGGAAGATTGCCGGTGGGGAACAAGATCCGGTTCGGGTGGCCAGGCGACTTCTGGCATGGGTTTACGTGAAGATCGAAAAGCGGCCGGTCATGGCCGTGCCGAGTGCGCGGGAGGTCTTGAAAACCCGTGTCGGCGATTGTAACGAGCATGCTGTTCTCCTGACCGCACTCCTCCGGGCCTCAGGCATCCCCGCCAGGCTTTGCGCCGGCCTGGTGTACGCAAAAGGAAAATTTTACTACCATGCATGGACGGAGTGCTGGCTCGGGCAATGGATCAGCATGGACGCGACCCTCAACCAGATACCTGCCGATGCAACCCATATTGTCCTGGCACGGGGCAGCCTGAAAAACCAGACTGCGATCATTGCTCTGATGGGAAAACTGAAGATAAAAGTATTGGATTATAAATATGATTGAATTAATTGATCTGACGAAATATTTTAGGAATAAAAGGGCAGTCGACGGGATCACCATCACGGTATCGAAAGGCACCTTGTTCGGATTCCTGGGCCCCAACGGTGCCGGCAAAACTACCACGCTCAAGATGATGGCGGGCGTGCTCAAGCCCACCAGGGGGAGGGTCATTATCGGCGGGAAAGACCTGTCGGCGGAACCCGCGGCGGTCAAGGGGAACATGGCCTTCATTCCCGATCACCCCTTCCTGTATGAAAAGCTGACGGCCCTCGAGTTTCTTCATTTCATTGCGGATCTTTATGCCCTGGAGAAGACCACCTCGCTTGCCCGTGAGATC
>JAFDGR010000059.1 GCA_019309145.1 Deltaproteobacteria bacterium
CCAAGTCTACGCCAAATATACAAACCCGCCCGTAGCTGAAAATACCTGATCCGGTCTCTCAAAATTTTCTTCGCCAACACCGTTTCTTCTTCAATCCTTATATCGGAATTCTAGGAGTGGTAATATTGATTTGACCCGGCATTGTGTTCTTGGTATAAGGATCAGGGACAGGAATACAGATAAACGAGATCATTATTTCGACATACGAATTACCAAAATATGAAAGGGGAATAAAATGTCTGAACAAAGCCCGCTCAAAGACAAAATCGTTCTCGCCGTTGATGATGAACCCGACGTACTTGAAATCATTGGAGAAGAATTGGACATGGTGTTGTTGCACAAGGCTACCGATTATGACACGGCTATTCAATACCTGCTCAGCTACACATACGATGTGGTAATCCTGGACATCATGGGCGTCAACGGTTTTGAATTGTTAAAAACATCCGTGTCCCGCGAATTTCCCACGGTTATGCTGACCGCCCACGCGGTTACCCCCGAGGCCCTGAAAAAATCCATGAAACTGGGTGCGCTTTCCTTCCTCCCAAAGGAGAAGATCTCCGAACTTCGTCCATTCCTGGAAGATATTGTAACGAACAAAGGCGCATCCTTGTGGAAAAAACTCTTCGACAGACTGGGAGGATACTTTAACAAGCGATTTGGACCCGACTGGAAGGAAAAAGACCGGTTCTTCAAAGAATTCGAAGAGGAGATGGAAAAAAGCCTGCACAGCTAAGGGAAGATAATGGGATATCTCGTTGGTCTTCACGAATACCTTGAAGAGCACTATCACGAATCAGTATTCGATCAGGCCGTCCTGAATGGTCAACAATGGGAGATTCATGCCCATCCCCACCGAATTCTGCAGGCCAGGATCCTGGAAACGGTCACGTATGACATCACGGTTGATACCGGCAAGGCGGAAAGGGAAATTCTCCCCAAGATCCAGATCAAGTTTCTTTACCCCGCGGAACTGGCAGGTTCCGTGAAACCTCTCCTGAAGCAGGACAACAAGGTGGAAGCCCTCAACATAGGACCCCACTTCTCTCCCCGATACCGCCATCATGTCAAAAACAAGACCTTGTTCCCCTTAATGAAAGAGAGAACCGTCCTCTTCTTCACCCTGCTGGAAGGTGAGATTTTAAAGGGAATTGTAGCGAGTTTCAACCGCTATGAAATTACCGTGCACATGAAAGGCGGGCTGCCGGTTACGGTCCTCAGGCACAGTATCCACGATATCAGGGACAAGAGGGGGCAATGCTATCTCAAAAAGTCCCAGGAAAAGCGTGAAGACTGGAAAAAGAGCAGCCTTTATGTGTCTGAAGACGCCCAAAAGGCAAAGTAGTTCACTTCGATATTCTGCGGTTCTGCGGTTCAAATCAAATGCATCTTCAATACGCTCACCCCTCTTGCACAAGGGAAAGATCGTGGGAGCGGTGCTCCGCACGAGAGCTGATGTCAAACCTGTCTTTGTCTCCCCCGGGTATGCCATCACCCTTGATGAATCCATCCGGATCATCCTTCAGTGCGGAGGGCGGTATAGAATTCCGGAGCCTGTACGAAGGGCGCATCTCCTGGTCAATCGCCTGCGACAGGGGCAAGCGGCTCTTTAAAATCACAGCCCTTTCTGCGACAGCTCAAAACAGGATCCGCATTTTCCGGACGTCTGATGCGCAGTACGGGGGTTCCACATACCGGGCAGGTGCCGTTATAGGGTTCATCCCACATGACAAAGCGGCACTGGGGATACCGGTCACACGCGTAGAACACCCTTCCCTTCCTGGAAACCTTTTCCACAAGCGTTCCTTCACATCCATTTTCAGGGCAGGGTATTCCGGTACTCATGGGTTCAGTGTGTTTACACTTGGGATAACGCTCACACGCCAGAAACCGTTGCCCGGACTTGTTTCGCTTTACCAGCATGTTCGCGCCGCAAAGTTTGCACTTTTTCCCTGGAAAGACCCGGGGAAGGTCTGACTCGCCTTTTGCCCCTATATTCCGTGTGTTTTTGCAATCAGGATATCCTGAACATGCCAGAAACTCCCCGAACTTTCCCCGCTTAATCACCATGGGTCGGCCGCATATCTCGCAGATTTCGTCTCCCTCCTGGACGTGTGATGGTTTTTCCATCACGATATTGCCTTTTTCATCCCGTGTGAAGTTGGCGGTATTCTTGCATTCCGGGTACCCGGTACATGCAAGGAAAAGTCCATTTTTCCCCGATTTGATTGCCATTGGCCTGTTGCATTCGGGGCAATGAATGGAGGTAAAGACTTCTCCTTTCATTTCCCGCTGCGCTTTTTCCAGGTCTTTTCCAAAGGCACCGTAAAACTCATCCAGCACCCTGGTCCAGGGGATTTCTCCCCGTTCAATCTGGTCAAGTCTTTCTTCCATCTGCGCGGTAAAGGCAGGGTCGAGAATATCCGGAAAATTCATGACCAGGAGGTCCGTCACCAGCAATCCCAGTTCGGTGGGCCGGAAACGGCGTTTGTCCACATACACGTAATCGCGATTTCTTATATTGCTCAGGATCGTGGCATAGGTCGAAGGCCGGCCGATTCCTCTCTCTTCCAGGGCCTTAATGAGCGTCGCCTCGGTGAAACGTGGAGGGGGCTGGGTGAAATGCTGGGCAGGCTCCAATTCCATCAAATCCACTTTTTCTCCCCTTTTGAGTGGCGGGAGGATCATATCCTGCCCATTTGTTTCTTTTGAAGCACCGTTGACCCCTTCCTCGTAGAGCACGGTAAACCCATCAAAGACCTTGATGGAACCCGAGGCCCGGAAAAGCGCTTTTCCCGCTTCAATCTCAGCCTGTGTCTGGTCGAAAACCGCCGGAGACATCTGACAGGCCACAAACCGATTCCAGATGAGTCGGTACAGGGCCAACTGATCCTTGTTCAAATACGTCGCCATCTGCTCAGGATCCCGGTCCACGGATGTGGGCCGGATAGCCTCATGGGCCTCCTGGGCGCCTTTTTTGCTCTTGAAGGAATTGGGTTTTTGAGGAAGATACCTCTGCCCGAATCTTTTCTCAATAAAGCCCCTGGCCTGTTTGACAGCCTCATCTGAAAGGCGGAAGGAATCTGTCCGCATGTACGTAATCAGACCGATCTGCCCTTTCCTCCCAAGTTCCACTCCTTCATACAGGTTCTGGGCAACAGACATGGTCCTTTTAGCCGAAAACCGCAGTTTCCGGTAGGCTTCCTGCTGGAGTGTGCTGGTGATAAAGGGTGGAGAGGGGTTCCGTTTTTTCTTCTTCTTTGCGACGGTCCGTATGGTGAAAGTGCTGCCCGAAACCTCGGACATGATCTTTCGCGTCTCAATCTCGTTCTTCAGCTCAATCTTCTTGCCGTCGTAGTCGGTCAAACGTGCCTTGAAGGGAGGTGGTTCATCGGCCGCGAGGTGCGCTGTAAGCGACCAGTATTCCCGTGGCTCAAATTTCAGGATCTCCCGTTCCCGGTCGCAGATCAACCGCAATGCCACTGATTGCACCCGACCGGCGCTTAATCCCCTCTTGACCCGGGACCAGAGGAGCGGCGAAATCTGGTATCCTACCAGACGATCGAGGACCCGCCGGGCCTGCTGGGATTCGAACTTATCCTGATTGATGCTCCCCGGTGAGGCGACCGCCTCCCGAATCGCCTTCTCGGTCAACTCATTGAACAGGACGCGAAAAATCTGTTTATTTCCCGTTCCCAGTTCCCGGGCAATATGCCACGCAATTGCCTCTCCTTCACGGTCCGGATCCGGCGCAAGGTAGATGCCGTCAGCGTTTTTGCCCGCCTTTTTCAGGGCGCTGAGGATCTTTCCCTTCCCCTTGATGGTCACATATTCCGGGACAAAATTGTTTTCTATATCCACCCCGAGCTTATTGACCGGCAGGTCCTTCACGTGGCCCACCGAGGCCAGGATCTGAAAACCCGGCCCCAGGTATTTCTGGATGGTTTTTGCCTTGGCCGGTGATTCAACGATAAGGAGATTCTGTTTCAGTGGCTTGTTCAAATCATTCCTCTCTTCAACAATTCACCGTCTGCTGGAAAGACTTCCGTGTTATCCCTGCTGTGCCCTGACAAACATCATGCCGGGCATCTGGATAATCAACCCCATCAATTCAAGCCTCGTGAGTATGCTCGAGGTTTCTCCCGGTGCACACCCGGTGGACCGGATAATCTGGTCAATATGCATGGGATACGGCCCAAGACAGTCAAAAACCCGCTTTTCTTCCGGCTCCAGCCGGACGCCTGGTCTTTCCACATCCTCATCTGCCCCCTGATTGTCCGGCGCATAGAAGTATCCAATCTCACTCAAAATATCTTCAGCGTGTTCAACAAGTTTCGCCCCCTGCTTGATGAGAAAATGAGGACCGCGGCTCTTAAATGAATCAACACTTCCCGGCACCGCAAAGACGTCACGACCCTGCTCAAGGGCCAGGCCGGCGGTTATCAGGGACCCACTTTGTCTCGTGGCCTCCACAACCACAACTCCCCTGCTGACACCGCTTATTATTCTGTTTCGCATGGGAAAATTCTTTGGTTCAGGTGCCGTTCCCAGGGGAAATTCCGACACAACGGCACCCTGTTCAAGGACCTTTTCGAAAAGTTTCGCGTTTGAACGGGGATACCGAATATCAACCCCGGTTCCCAGGACCGCGATGGTGAAACCCTGGCCCCGCACACATCCCCAGTGAGCAGACGCGTCCACCCCGCGGGCAAGACCGCTGCTGATGCCAATCCCATTTTCAGTAAGACCCAGTGCTATCTTCTGGGCGGTTCTTCTTCCATAATCGGTCGCATTCCGTGAACCGACAATGGCGATAAAGTGCTGCCCGGGAGGGATCGGCTTTCCCCGTGAATAAAGCAGCACCGGGGGATCGTGAATCTCCCTCAGGAGGCTGGGGTATGAAGAATCGGGAAACGGAATGATCCTCGCGCCGATTTGTTCAATCCGTTTCATCTCCTGCTCTGGGTCAATTGAAAAAACTTTCTCGGTTATTTTCCTGGCTGCACTCTCGCGGAGTTCCCCTGCCTCCATTAATGCAGGGACAGAACTTCTGAATATTTCTTCAGCGCTCCCGAAATGTTCGATCAGTTTCCGGCAGCCCACATTTCCCACACCGGAGATCAGGTATAAGCACAGCCATGGGAAGATGTCTCGGGACGGATTCTCAGTCATTTCAAAGCGAAAAGGGGACAAGACCGTCCCCCTTCTGTTCGTGTGAGTGCATGCATCGGGGTGAAGGGACGGCGCGTATATAAAACAGAATACCGGCAGTTAGTCAAGAATTTTCTTGTTCATGTACGGAGGATGGTCCTATTCTGCACGGCATGGTGGAATGACAGAAAAGAATGACGGGGGTGTCGTCCAGTCCAGGATTTTCATGGGCGCGCCATTTGGAATATCTCTTTTTGCAGACATGACGACCCCGGTTCCCGTATTTGCCGTGGTACTCATGACAAGACAATAGCCCAACACAGCATCCGGAAGCGAGGTGGTTTCCTTGGATTGCTTTTTCTTGCCGGGAATCTCCACTTCCCTTCTTTGCAGTATCTGGAAAATCTGCCCTTGCCGAATACCCTGCGCTGCCCCCTTGGGAAAGTATACGGTGGTGTATTGTCCCACCATCACTTTCTGCTCCTCGATGGCGGCGATGTAGGTAGTCAGTCCGTCAGGCCCTTTTGTAAGCTCAATACAGGGGGAAACAGGGGCATATTTCAACAGAGGGTCGCCCTTTCGGATGGTCTTAAAGGATTTCTCAATAACAGCTTTGAAAAGGTTCGTTTTGATCTGCTCCAGGATACGGATCCTTCCCAGGAACGTAACCAAATATCCCAGATCTTCAGTGGTGACGGGGTCCTTCAGGAGAGGCGATATATTACAAATCGTGAAACGGTCTCCCGCAGCAGCGCCGGAACCGTTCAACTGGACAAAAAGAGCATCTCCAGCCCCGAGCATGATCTTATCGCCTTCTCCCGACACGATGATACCCTCTGGGACGACCTCGCTCATGGACAGGTATCCTAACCCGTCTAAGTTCTTCAGCAAGGATAAATCATACGCGCCAGGCGGCGCGGCGGCGGGCGCAGAGATTTTTGGGGCTGAGGGTTTCTTTGCCATTGACACCGGTGCTGTTTTCAAAACGGGCACCCCTTCCAGGAGCGTGATGACATCACCCGGCTTCAACAGATGCGGGTTCGTGATAAAGGGATTCATTTCCCACAATTTCGGCCAGAGATCAGCATCGCCATACACCTTCTCGCAAATATCCCAAAGGGTATCCCCCTTCTGAACCGTGTACGTCAGCGGTTGAGCCCCTGCCGGACGGCTATGCACCTGGAAAATCCCGAGACAAAGCATTAGCACAAATACACACAAAGAGATTTTTCTCGTTCTAGTCACGACCCTGCCCCTTCTTGAAAGTTGCTCTTATCTCCAAAGTTTTTGACAAGTTACGATGTTGTCCGGTCTTTGTCAAGGGCTTTTGTTCCGCTTCTCCTGCACTCCGCAGAAATCATGCTTCCCGACGAAAATGACACTGTATACATTTTGAAAAAATTTCCCGGCAGCCCTTGACAACCGGAAAAATATGTTTATTTTATTACCCGAATTGGCTAAGTTCAATAATATTAATAGGTTATGCTCATCAATGCCAGGCCAAGCGCCTTTTGTTTTTTCGCTTTTTACGAACGAAGCTGTTCTTTTTGCTGGTTTGAAAAGATTCAAATCATCAAAATGCAAAATAGGTGCCATTCGTGCTCTTGCGTGAACGGCACCACCGACGGGAAGTGTTCTGTATATCTTTTGCAGAAATTTTTTTACAAAGGAGGACTGGTTATGCATATCAAACCGCTCAATGACAGGGTTCTCGTCTTGAGAATCGAGGAAGAAGAGAAGACCGCAGGAGGTCTCATTATTCCGGACACTGCCAAGGAAAAACCACAGCAAGGTGAAGTGATCGCCGTTGGACCGGGCAAACAGAATGAAGATGGAAAGCGGATTCCCCTGGAGGTCAAACCAAATGATCGGGTGCTTTTCGGGAAATATGCCGGGAACGAGATAAAAATAGACGGTGTAGAGCATCTCATTATGCGGGAAGACGATATCCTCGCTGTCCTGGAATAAGACCCAATCCAACCATCCACAGAGCAGCGTGATCCAACAGTGTTATTTGGGAGGAAAATGTCATGGCAGGAAAAGAGATAAAATACAGCAGCACGGCACGAGAGAAAATGATGCAGGGTGTTGACATCCTCGCGGATGCGGTAAAGGTGACACTGGGACCGAAAGGCAGGAATGTCCTTATTGAGAAATCCTGGGGATCCCCAAAGATCACGAAAGACGGTGTCACGGTAGCCAAAGAGATTGAACTGGAAGACAAGTTTGAGAACATGGGCGCCCAGATGGTCAAGGAAGTGGCTTCCAAGACCTCTGACGTGGCGGGTGACGGCACCACCACGGCTACTGTCCTGGCCCAGGCAATCTACCGGGAAGGGTCGAAGCTTGTGGCTGCGGGCTCCAACCCCATGTATATCAAGAGAGGAATCGATAAAGCGGTCAATATGGTGGTAGAGGATCTCCGGAAGATATCCAAGCCCACCAAGGAAAAGAAGGAGATCGCGCAGGTGGGGACCATCTCTGCCAACAACGACACCACCATTGGAGACATCATTTCGGAAGCCATGGAAAAGGTGGGAAAAGAAGGCGTGATCACGGTCGAGGAAGCAAAGGGCATGGAGACTTCCCTTGAAATTGTGGAAGGCATGCAATTTGATCGCGGGTATCTCAGCCCTTACTTTGTCAGTGATCCTGAAAAAATGGAGGTGCATCTCGAGGAACCTTATATATTGCTCCACGAAAAGAAGATCAGCAACATGAAAGACCTCGTTCCCATTCTCGAGCAGATAGCACGGATGAGCAAACCCTTGCTGATCATCGCGGAAGATGTGGAAGGGGAAGCACTCGCGACCCTGGTGGTCAACAAGATACGGGGGACCCTGCAATGTGCCGCGGTGAAGGCACCCGGCTTTGGCGATCGAAGAAAAGCCATGCTGGAAGATATTGCCATCCTCACCGGGGGGCGGGTGATCAGCGAAGACCTCGGCATTAAATTGGAAAACATCACCTTGAACGATCTGGGAACCGCGAAAAAGGTGAATATTGACAAAGATAATACCACCATTGTAGATGGCGGGGGCAGCCGCGAGGCCCTCGAGGGACGCGTGAAGCAAATAAGGGTCCAGATCGAGGAAACGACCAGCGACTATGACCGGGAGAAACTCCAGGAACGGCTGGCAAAGTTGATCGGCGGCGTGGCTGTTATCCGGGTCGGGGCCGCAACAGAAACGGAAATGAAGGAGAAAAAGGACCGCGTCGAGGACGCGTTGAATGCAACACGGGCCGCGGTTGAAGAAGGGATTGTCCCCGGCGGTGGCGTGGCCTTTATCCGCGCCATCAAATCCCTCGACAAAGCCAAATTTCATGGTGAAGAGCAACTGGGATTGGATCTCGTAAAACGGGCACTGGAAGAACCCCTCAGGCAGATCGCAAACAACGCGGGCTTTGAGGGATCAGTGGTGGTCCAGAAGGTAAAAGAAGGAAATGGCGCTTTTGGCTTCAACGCGGAAAACGGGCAATACGAAGATTTACTCAAAGCAGGCGTGATTGACCCAACCAAGGTCACCCGGTTTTCCCTGCAGAATGCCGCTTCTGTTGCCGGTCTCCTGATGACTACCGAGGCCATGGTTGCCGAGAAGCCGGAAAAGAAGAAACCGGCCGCGCCTCAGATGCCGCCTGAGGACATGTATTAAAGAGGTTCAACGTTCCGGGGTTCACGGTTCAAGGTTGATACAGTCCCTCAAACATCACGATTTGTCATGCATGATGTGATCCCTGAACCGTGGCCCACAAAATCTGGGAATTTACCGCAAAAAAATCCGGGTCGAGGGGGCGAAGGTTTTGGCGTGCGCTTTTCCGCCTCCACGCCGAAAAATGAGGAGAAATGGAGCAGGAATCGAGCCGAGAGATGATCATTGCAGAGCAAGAGAGAGGCCATTTTGTCAGGGCCGCCAGGCTTGCCCTATCCCTCCAACTTCCCGAAGAAATGATGCGGGAATTGCGGTCAAACGCCCTATGGCAAATGGCCGCAGAGTGGCGAAATCCCGCAGGCACCAAATCCCTTGCTGCTCAACTCGGTATTTCCAGGGACAACCTGGAGGAGCAATTGCTCAAAATAATGAAGTCAAAGGCCAGCCGCGGCCACACGAAATCCATTGAACCGGCCTATGACTATCGCACCGGGAAATACGTATCCTTTGAGGAATGGGTAGCCGACCTGATGAAGAACTGGAGCCGGATTCCTGATTCCTAGTTTCTTTTTCTTCCCTTCCCCCTTTACAAAGCCTTTTTTTTAGGAAACACTGAGAAAATATAAACTTCAGGCGAAACAACCTGACTACCACCAAAAGGCAGGCCACATCATGCCCATTTATGAGTATGAATCAAAACATCCGGGGAAGGGATGTGAAAAATGCCGCACCCGGTTTGAAATATTCCAGCAGGCGAGCGAAGCGCCCCTCCTGGAATGCCCGGTTTGCGGAAAACCGGTAAAAAAGGTGATGTCATGGTGTCGGGCAGCCATTGTCGAGACACCGGAGGAAACAGCCCGGGTTGAAAGCAAGATCAAGCAGTATGAAAAGGAAGGCATGTGGAGCCACGCAGCAGAGCTTGCTGACACCCACGCGGAAAAAACCAAGGACAAGGCGCTGAAAACGCGCGCCCTGGAAGATTATAAAAGGGCGGGTTACGATGCCCGCACCCTCGATAAACATGCTCGCAATGATTAGAAGGAGGCTTTATCCATGAAACTCGCAAAAAGCTGGATATGGTTTACGGTAACGCTGATCACCACATTCTTCTTCGTGGGTATGCTGTTTCTCCTTTCCCCTTCTCCAACTATGGCCAAGGAAAAAAAAGATCTCCCACCGCGCTCCATTGCGGTCTATCCCGAATATACCGGCGTTGTGGTTTCTCAGGGTGAGGAGGTAAGCATAGACCTGACGGTCGCCAACCGGGGACGTCATGATGAAGATATCATGCTGAGCCTGCCTTCCATTCCCGAGGGCTGGAAAGCCAGAATAAAAACTTACAGTTTTGGAGTGACAGGTGTCCATGTGGAAAGCGACAAGACCAAAAACCTCACGCTCCGCGCTGAGCCGGGCCCGAAAATCGGTCCTGGTACGTATCGTTTCGCTGTCCAGGCCAGGACCACAGATAATCGCCTCACGTCCTCCTGCCAGGTTACCATTACGGTAAAACCAAAGACCGGGGAAAAGGTCTCAAAAGGAGTGAACATCATCTCTTCATACCCGGTCCTGCGGGGGCCGACCGATGCCAAGTTTGAATTTTCTCTCGAAATAGAGAATAAACTGGAAAAAGACTCCATATTCAATCTGACCGCCAAGGGGCCTGAAAACTGGGATATCAATTTCAAACCGGCATATGAACAGAAATTTATTTCCAGCGTCCGCCTCAAGGCTGATCAAAGCCAGACCGTGGCGGTTTCCGTCAAACCATACCCCCTGGCCGAACCCGGCAAGTACACGATCCAGGTGAGGGTGAGCTCACCCGGCGCCAAGGCCGAGTCAACCCTGACGGTGATCCTCACGGGCACGTACAAACTGGAGGCTGGAACGCCCAATGGGCTGCTTTCACTGAACGCTCTCCGCGGAAAAACCGCCAATTTTTCCATGTATGTCAAGAACACGGGCTCCGCGATCCTCAATAACATCACCTTCCTCTCATTCAAGCCTGAAAACTGGAAAGTGAAATTCAATCCCGAGAGAATTGACGCCCTTGCGCCTGAAGAATTGAAACAGGTAGAAGTATCAGTTACCCCATCCGATCAGGCCCTGGTTGGAGACTATTCCCTCACCCTCAGGGCGGAAGCCGGAAATCCGCCCAAGGCGGACAAAAGTATTGAGTTACGGGCCACGGTCCGGGCGTCCGCCTTCTGGGGTTGGATCGGGATAGCTATTATCCTTTTTGTGCTGGCCGGTCTTGTGTATCTGTTCATTCGCTTGGGAAGGCGTTAAAATGGATACGTCGATCGTCATTGAAACCAGCCATCTGACCAAGGCATATGATGGCCATGTGGCGGTGAATGATCTCTCCTTTCACATCAGGGAAGGAGAGACCTTCGGCTTTCTTGGACCGAACGGCGCCGGAAAAAGCACTACCCTTCTCATGCTCCTGGGACTCACCCAACCCACCAGCGGCATCGCATCCGTGTTGGGCCTTGACCCGGTCAGGCAAGCCCGGGAGGTGAAGAAAATTGTGGGTTTTTTGCCGGAGAATGTTGGGTTTTACGGTGATCTCAACGCAGAGGAAAGTCTCCGGTACGTTGCCGATCTCAATGGTCTCGATCATCACCGGATCAGGTCAAGGATTTTTGAGCTTCTAGAGCTCGTAGGGCTCAAAAAGGACGCACACAAAAAGCTTGCCGTCTTTTCCCGTGGAATGAAACAACGCCTTGGAATTGCTGAAGTCCTGATCAAAGAGCCGCGAATTATCTTTTTTGATGAACCCACGCTGGGACTTGACCCTGATGGGGCCATAAAACTTATAGAGCTCATCCAGTCCTTGAACAGGGAACGGCAAATCACGGTCCTGCTTTCCAGTCATCATCTCCACCATGTCCAGAAGATCTCTCATCGCGTGGGGATCATGATCAACGGCACATTGGTAGCCCAGGGGACCATCAATGAACTTGCCAGGGAAAAGTTCGGGATAGAAGAGAGAGAATATTCTCTCGAAGAGATCTACATGAAATATTTTCAGGAGGCATAGCCATGCAAGGCCTGTACGCTGTTTTCAGAAAAGAGCTCTCAGACCACTTCAGCAGTTACCGGTTCGTGATTCTTTTCGCCCTGATCGCCATGGTCAGTTTCATCACCAGCTACATGGCAGGCCTTCACCTCCGGGAAAGCCTGGAAGGTATCGCAAAGCCGAAATTTGTCTTTCTCATGCTCTTCAACACGCCCGGGGCCCTTTTTTCCATGGTTCAGTTTGTGGCTTTTTTCGGCCCCTTGATCGGTCTGGTCCTCGGGTTCGATGCCATTAACCGGGAACGGGGAAATGGGACCTTGATCAAACTCGTCTCCCAGCCCATTTACCGGGACGCGGTCATCAATGGAAAATTCCTGGCCGGCGTTGTCACCATCAGCTTGATGCTCCTTTCCATTGTCCTGTTGATCTCAGGCTTTGGCTTGACGCTCATCGGGGTGGTTCCAGGCCTGGAGGAACTCTGGCGCCTTTTTATCTATCTGATGATCAGCATCTTCTACATATCCTTCTGGCTCGGTCTCGCCATCCTCTTCTCCATCTCTTTCAAGAGCATTGCCACATCCGCCCTCGCATCCGTGGCGCTCTGGATTTTTCTCTCCTTCTTCATCTCCCTCGGTGCTGATGTCTTGGCCAATGCCGTGGTTCCCATGGGATCCCAGGATCAGGCACAGACTGAAACCATTGCCAGGAATGCGCGTATCAAGGAATTGGTGTCCCTGTGTTCTCCCATGGTCCTCTATTCCGAGGCTTCATCCACCATTATTGATCCCATGCGCAAAACGACCCACGCCATCATTCTCATGGGGCCCATGGAACGGCTTTCCGCATCCCGTTTCCAGAATCCTCTTCCATTGGGGCAAAGTCTCATTGTCGTATCTCCACACCTCATAGCACTTGTGGCCATGACATTGATCTGTTTCGCCATATCTTACATCTTATTCATGCTGCAGGAAATCAGAACGTGAGAAAAAGGAGGTTGGATCATGAAAATTGAAGACCTTATCGCCGAAAAAAATGAAGACGATCGCGTTTCCATCGATGGGACTTCCATCCCGGTAAAAGTGTTGAAAAACCTGGTCGATGAGGGATACGTCCACATGCGGCCCTACAAGGAAAACAAGACCTTCTCTTTCTGGGGAAAATCCTGCACAGCCTGTTTTACCGAGGATCAGCTTCTGGAGAGGGCATGATGGTGAGGTACCGGGAGAACCGCTGATCAAGGTCTTCCAGGGCGACCTGCTCATATTCCGCACGAAAATGCCCCCAGAGAACTGAAAGGGTCTTCGTGGCCTGTTTTTTCCTGGTCTCATCCCGGACAGCGCCGAGACGAAGCATGTCCTTCACAAACACGTCTTCAAACCCGGGCATCTGGTAGGGGGGTTCCTCCTCCCTTGTCCTGAGACGGGAAAAAAGCTCCCGGGCCCGGGCAATTGGAATACCTTCAAAAGAAAGCCGGGAACCCAAAACATCCCGTGCCCACACATTGAACAGCAAAGGGTGAAAGGTGACATCCTTTCCTTTTTCCTTCCAATCGGGAAAAGCGATGCGCTCACTGAGTCTTGAGAAAAGATAATCGAGCGCCATGACGTTGTGGACAATCTCCCTGCATTTCTCAAAATCGGTGAGGCCGCGGAAGTCACGATACTGCTCATCTTCTCTGTTACCGCAGTAGAAGAGGGGTTTCTCAAAGAGCAATCCCCCAATGGTCTCTCCCCAGTCATCACCCCAGAAATCGAGATCCAGGCCATGTTTCGTGAACCAGGCATCCTTCATCCATCGGGCAACGTCCCATTTAAGCTGCAGCACAATGCCGAAACCCACACGGAAAAGGGAAACCAGGGAATGCTTTTTCAGGATTTGAGCAGCCTTGTGCACATCACCGGAACAGGCCTTCTCAAGAGACAGGTTCACATATCCCGCCGCTTTCCGGCAGGTTTTCACCAGCACATCCAGGTCGTTTATGCTGACCCCGTCCGCGGACAGGATCTGATTACAGAGTCCCGCAAATTCAAGGTAGACCCTGTCCTGCAACAGGGGATCTGACAATCCTCTGACCGCACTGACAAGCGCATGCTCCTTGTTCAAGTGGAAAAAAGGAGAAAGAGGCACCAGTTCTCTGGGTACTTCCTCTGTACGGATAATCTCCGGTTCCGCAAGCAATTCGCCTGTTCCAAGTATCTCCGGGTTCAAGGGACTGTAAATCGAGATAGCTTCTTCAAAAGGCAGGAATCCATGCTCCGCGAGCCGAACACCTCTCATCCGGTAGAGTTGTTCTTCGGCCTCTGCCGGCAATACCCCTGCGAGTCCAAGGAGGAAAGATTGATAGGCCACAAGATTTTCTCCTGCCAGAAATCGCAGGAGATCTTCGATCAGTGGCCGCTGTGCAGGGTCCTTGACCCGTATATAATAGGTCCCGTCAAGGGTGAAGAATCCGTCGGGCAAATCGCTCGGATCTTCATCCTGCTTTAGCTCTACCTGCACAAAGCGATAAAAGAAGTAATAGGCGGTTGCCTGTCCTTCGGAAAGAAGCCATTTTGCCAGTCGGTGAGGGTCCGCCATGCGGAGGCGGGATAACCAGGTGGCCGCCTGGTGCAGGTCCAGGCGATCCCTGTTCCACAACTCCATGTCCAGGAGATATTGCCACTGCTCCTCTGAAGCATGCTCAAGAAGAGGCAGGCAATCATTTGCACCAACCTTTTTTACAATCCAGTAGAAGTCTCCGTGGGCCAGGCCCTGCACCAGCGCACGAGGATCCCGCGCTTCAACAATACGGTCAATGATCTCCTTCCCGGAGAGGGAAGAAAGGGTTCTCATACCCGTCCTGTCCGTTGTTATCAGCGCTTTGCTCCTGCCTTTGCCGGCTGCTGCTTCTCGTTTCATAGATTCCCGCAAACTGAGATTTTTGGCTTTTGTTTTCCTTCAATGTTATGTTATGTATACCCTGACTCCTTGTCCAGACAAAAACAGAGAGTTCTCCCTTTTCCTGATTGGAGACGATAGTTGGATGGTTGAGTTCATTGTAAAAGGCGGGGTATTCATGTACCCCATCATCTTCTGCTCCGTGGTCGCGCTCGCCATATTTCTCGAGAGGCTCTGGTTTCTGCGACGCAAAAATATCATTCCGGAAGACTTTGTGCAGAAGGTCGAGGGCCTTGTCAGGAAGGGCAAGATCGGGGACGCCACGTTTCTCTGCCAGAGTGATGTTTCCTCAATAGCCAAAGTCTTTCTGGCCGGTCTTAAGAATACCCGAAAAGGCCTGTGGCTGGTAAAAGAGGCAATAGAGGAGCGGGGCAGCAGAGAAGCGACGATCCTTGAAAAAAATGTCAATCTCCTGGCCACGCTGGCAAACCTGGCGCCTCTCCTGGGGCTCCTCGGCACGGTCTCAGGCATGATCAAGACTTTCAATGCCATCTCCGTACAAGGAATTGGCAATCCCGCTCCCCTTGCAGGCGGGATCGCTGAAGCGCTGCTCACCACTGCGGCCGGCCTTTGCGTTGCCATTCCCACCCTGGTCTGCCATCGTTTCTTGCGGGACAGGGCCGGAAAACTGATCTTTGAGATGGAGGAAAATTCCATAAAGCTTGTTGAAATCATGGAAGAGCAAAACCAGGAGTTGACGCTTTCATAAGTATTCAGGCTGTTTCCAATTTGGAGCAAGATCGGCAATGCGCTTTAAGAGAAACAAGGAAAATGAGCCAGGCCTTGGAATAGCCCCTCTGGTTGACATTGTCTTCCTGCTCCTGATATTCTTCATGTTGACATCCCATTTCGACATTGCGTCAGGCATTCGTATCCGCTTGCCAAAGGCGGCGCACAGGGTCCTTGAGCAGGAGAAAGAAAATATCACCCTGGTTATGGACAGCAATGGAACGTGCTATCTGAAAGGGAAAAAAATCGAAGACACCGAGCTCAGGAAAAAGCTCCATTCCCTGGTGGAAAAAAAAGATTTGATCCATCTTGTCCTGCAGGCCGATAAGGAAGCCAGACACGGGAGAGTGGTCCAGATTATGGATCTGGCAAAAAGTGCGGGGATTCGTTCCATTATTATTGCGGCCCGCATGCCTACTGGAGGCGGTTAAGTTGCGTGCGGGCAAAAGAAAATTCGTCAGAATCTCGCTCACTCTTCTCTGCGTCCTCGGCCCGGTGGTCGTGTGGCTCGGCTTTGGCCAGCACGGATTCATTCACCTCTATCGTGTTGGCAAAGAACGCCAGGCCTGCGAACAAAGGATCAAAAAGCTGATAGAGGAGAACCAGGCCCTTTTTGACGAAATTCAGCGTCTCAGAACAGACTCCAAATATGTGGAACAGGTTGCCAGAAAAGAGCTCGGACTCATCAAAGAAAATGAGATCATTTACCGCTTCCCGGAAGAGAAGAATCCTGAAACGGTACCGGATCAGGAAATGAAGAAAAAAGCATCCCAAAAAGGTGGAACAGCCCATACGAAGTAACTGGCCCGGTGGAGTGAGAGAGAGGCTCCCCGCCGGTCTCATGGTGGGGACAATGCTGACGATGCCCGACAGTTACCAATACAGAAAGGCGGAAAACCATGGAAAGAGCAAATGACCTTTACCGCACAATCCTGGCGAGTGGGCCCTCTCCGTCAACACTGCTCATCGTTTGCCGGAGGATGAAAGAGGAAGGACGCGTCAATGAGGCGGTCCGTGCGTGCATGAAGGGACTCACCCTGTATCCTGATGACATTCGCCTCCGCTGGCTCCTGTCCGAATGTTACCTGGAGTTGGGCTTTTTTTCGATGGCCGAGAAAGAAATCGCGTTCGTGGCTGAACAGGTTCAGAAACTCGCTCCAGTTTTCAAAATCCAGGCCGATCTCTTTGAACGACAGGGAAGACGGGAAGAAGCATCTGCAGCCCTTGAGAAATATATCGCCCACTTTCCCGGGGACACGGAAGCAATGGAACGCCTGCGCAACCTCAAACCGGAGGAAG
>JAFDGR010000060.1 GCA_019309145.1 Deltaproteobacteria bacterium
AATGCAGCGCTTCAGCGCCGCGACAGGGCAACGGTCCCGGCTGACCATTTCCCTGGAACAACCTGGTGAAGCTCCTGGTTCGGTGGGGCGGGAGGCCTTTTTCTTGCATGAAAAAGGGGCATGTGGTACATATAAAAGCAAGTCAAAACACCCGAGGATCGGTTATGCACTTTGAAAATCGCTCCCTTTCTGCACATACAACCGCTGGGACGGATATCATTGACATTACCCCGCTGGTGCGCGAGGCTGTTCGAGACACTCGAATCCGAAATGGTTCGGTGACGCTCTTTATCCCCGGTTCCACGGCGGCCCTGAGCACGATCGAGTTCGAGAGCGGTGTGATCAACGATCTGAAGAAGGCCATAGAGAGGATTGCGCCCCGGGACATATATTATGAGCACAATGAGAGATGGGCAGACGGGAACGGCTATGCACATGTGCGCGCTGCGCTCCTCGGTCCGTCATTGCATATTCCCATCGTTGAAGGCGCGATGACCCTCGGGACATGGCAGCAGATCGTGCTGCTGGACTTCGACAACCGGCCGAGGAAAAGACGGATCATATTCCAGGCCCTGGGGGAACAGAAATAGAGTGCCGTCCGGTTTCCCGGATGACATTCCGTTCCACTTCAGGATACGAGGCAATCGGTTGACCAACAAAACGCCACCAGAGGACACGGAAAAGCTGGAAAAAATAACCTTTGCGGACCATGAACTGGTTCGCGGGCTCTGCGGAGAACAAAACGCTCACCTTCATGTCCTGGAAAAAAAAATGGGCATTTCAGTCCACGTCCGTGGCAACGATCTGACGATCCAGGGAGGGGACTGGGAAGTCGATCTCGCGAAAAAAGTCTTGATGCAGCTTTACGAGCTTCTCAAGGCGCAGAGCCCCATCTATCCAAACGATGTTGATTACGCCGTCAGAATCCTCAGCGGGGACCCATCCGCCAACCTGAAAACCATCTTCAAGGATGAAGTCTACATTTCTTCCACGAAGAAGGTCATCACTCCCAAGACAATCAACCAGAAGATGTATATTGACAGTATAAGAAAGTTTGATATTGTGTTCGGGATTGGACCGGCCGGTACGGGAAAAACGTACCTTGCTATGGCCATGGCAATCTCGGCCCTTATTCATAAAGAGGTAAATCGGGTTGTGCTTGCCAGGCCGGCGGTGGAGGCGGGAGAACACCTGGGATTCCTGCCGGGGGATCTCTATGAAAAGGTCAATCCTTATCTCAGACCGCTGTATGACGCGCTGCATGACATGATGGACTTCAAAAGCGCCACACGACTTATCCAGCAGGGTGTTATCGAGGTAGCTCCCATTGCGTTCATGCGGGGAAGGACATTGAATGATTCTTTCGTAATCCTGGACGAAGCACAGAACGCCACGTCCGAGCAAATGAAGATGTTTCTGACCAGGCTTGGTTTCAGTTCAAAATCGGTGATCACCGGCGATATCACCCAGACCGATCTTCCCAACGGGAAGATTTCCGGCCTGATTGAGGCTATCCAGATCCTGGACGGCATCAAGGGTATCCAATTTGTCTATTTTTCCAGGGAGGATGTCATACGCCATCCTCTTGTCCAGGAAATCATTGAAGCGTATGAAAACATGGAGAAAAAGGGACATCTTTCGCGGGAATGACTCAAAAGGCGATTGATGTGCTTTTTGCACCTTCGTTCATGATAGGCAAAAGAAAAAATATTCCCGCTAAGAAAAGCAAGGCGCAAAAGGGAGGGACGATTGCTCCATCCCGAAGAAGCGGCCTCAAACCTGAAACGAGGAAATGGCTCATTCTCATCGGCCTGAGTATCGTGGTATCTCTTCTGCTGTTCCCCGATATTCTTGTGCGGCCTCGCACCTATGTCCTGGGTGATGTTGCTGACCGTGATATAAAGGCCACCCGGGATTTTCTCGTGGAAAACGAGGCACTGACCCAGGAAAAGAGCAAACAGGCCGTCCGGAGTGTCTTATCTGTCTATGACTTTGATCCCACCGGAAATAATCTGATCGCGCGAATCAGGGAAGCCTTCCAGCAGGGGAAAGAATACCGGGAAAAGGAAGCGCCCCTTCCCGGAGAAGAGATGCCCCAGGACACACCACCCCGTCTTGAAGCCTTTGAAGAACGCTTTTTTCAGATCCTGGAGATTGCGCCGGACGATTCTCTGTTTCAATCTCTCTCCGAAAACGGGTTCCCTCTCCAGGTCGAGAAAGCCATCATTTATCTTGTAAGTAAAATCCTCAATCGGGGCGTGGTGAGTAACAAGAAAATGCTCCTGACCCAAAGCGGGAAAGGCGTTCTTCTTCGGCATGTGCACCGGGAAAAGGAAATCAAGGTACTTGATCTGAGCCGCTTCTACAACCTGGAAGAAGCCAGAACATTCCTGAAGGGGCAGGAGGCAGCCCTCCGACAATTGCTCGATTCCCCCGCGCTCGTTCGTACGGCCATGGATCTCTCCCTTGCACTGGTCAGGCCGAACGTTACGTTCAACAAACGTGAAACCGAGCTCAGAAAAGATGCCGCGAGAAAATCAGTAAAGCCCGTTTATTTCAAGGTCAAGAAGGGAGAAATGCTTGTCAGGGAGGGGGAGATCATCAATCCCGAGCATCTCGTGAAGCTGGACGAGGAATACAGGAGCTCCGGTTGGAAAGCAATGATCGCTCGAGCGCCTGCCATGGCCTTACTCGTCGCGTTCTTGCTTTCTGCTACATATATCATGGGCCTCATGTCAGATGGCACCTCCCGGGGAGATGTCCGGGACACCCTGTTTTGTGCTCTCACGGTCCTGGTCATTTTCCTGGTGGCCATGGCGTCACAATTGGTCGCCGAAGAAATCGCGCGCGGTTTCAGTTTCCTTGCCCCCCGGGCACTCTTCTTTGCCATACCCGTGGCCACCGGTGCCATGCTTATCTCTGTGTTCCAGGGGTTCAGGGTGGCCGCCACCTTCTCACTCATCCTGGCTGTTTTGACAACGCTGGTCATTCGCGGGGGTGTTGATTTCTTCATCTATTATTTCATGGGCAGCCTTATAGCCGCCTATGGAGTAAAGAACTGCCGTGACCGGGGAACCCTTATCAAGGCAGGCCTCAATGTCGGTCTCGCGAATATGGTCCTCGCCATTGCCGTGCAAGCCCTGCACGGTGGTCTGTACAGTGTGGAACTGGGAATTGCCTGTCTTTCGGCATCCCTCGGCGGGATCCTGGTGGGGGTTATCGCCACAGGAATTCTCCCCCTCGTGGAGATGGCCTTTGGGTTTACGACGGACATTAAGCTCCTCGAATTGGCCAGCCTTGATCAACCCCTTTTGAAGGAACTCATGGTGCGGGCCCCGGGGACCTATCACCACAGCGTTATTGTCAGTAACCTTGTTGAAGCGTCTGCGGAGGCTATCGATGCAAATCCCCTTCTGGCGAAAGTGGCTGCTTATTACCACGACATCGGGAAGATGAAAAAACCCCTCTATTTTATCGAAAACCAGGCCAATCGCGAAAACAAACACGGAAAGCTTGCCCCTTCCATGAGCAGCCTCATCCTCATCTCCCACGTGAAGGACGGTATTGAATTGGCCCGGGAACACCGCCTTGGCAGGGAAATCATCGACATCATACAGCAGCATCACGGAACAAGCCTTATCCAGTATTTCTACCAGAAGGCAAGGGAACAGGCCGAGAAGAAGGGAACCAAGATCACCCAGGTGAAGGAGGAAGATTTCAGGTATCCAGGGCCGAAACCCCAGACAAAGGAGGCAGGGCTTGTCATGCTCGCCGATGTGGTGGAGGCGGCATCCAAGACCCTGGTTGACCCCACCGTCGCTCGCGTCCAGGGAATGGTCCAGAAAATTATTAACAGGGTTTTCTCGGATGGACAGCTGGATGAGTGTGAACTGACTTTGAAAGATCTCAATGAAATCGCCAAGAGTTTTAATAAGACTCTCAGCGGTATGTTCCACCACCGGGTGGATTATCCCGAACCAGTGAGCAAGGATGGGACAGGGAAAAGACATGGGAATGGAAATTCAAATCAGCTTTCAAACGGAGACACCGGAGATACAGCGGGCGAAGATCGAGAAGGTACTGGAGACAATCTTCGAAGACTTGGGCTGTCATGACCGGGAGCTGAGCATTCTTTTTACCAATGATGACCATATGGCCGAATTAAACATGCAATACCTCGGGAGGATGGGACCGACCAACGTCCTGGCTTTCCCCATGGAGGAGCCACACCAGGAAGAAATCGTCTCACCCATGCTTGGAGACGTGGTCATTTCCCTGGATACCGCTGCCAGGGAGTCGAGGGAGTTGGGCGAATCATTCGAGAAAACCGTTTATCGTCTCCTCATCCATGGGATCCTCCATCTTCTCGGGTTTGACCATGAGTGTTCCGAAGCCGAAGCCGGGAAAATGGAACAGGAGGAACTTCGGTTAAAAAAATTGATTGAGGAGGAAGGTTAAATGGCTCGGTTAGCGGTAAATGTTGATCATGTGGCAACGGTACGTCAGGCAAGAGGGATCGACGAACCTGATCCAGTCCTGGCCGCGGGCCTGGCTGAACTGGCAGGCGCGGAAGGGATCATCTGTCACCTGCGGGAAGACAGGAGACATATACAGGACAGGGATCTTGCACTCCTGCGGCAGACGGTAAAGACCAAATTGAATCTGGAGATGGCCGCCGTCGAAGAAATGATAGAAATCGCCATGAAAACAGGCCCTGATATGGTCACCCTTGTGCCGGAAAAAAGAGAGGAACTCACCACGGAGGGCGGGCTGGATGTGGTGTCCAACAAGGATCATTACAAGAGAACAGTGGATCGTCTCAAGCCTGAGGGGATCCTGGTAAGCTTCTTCGTGGATGCTGACCCCCAGCAGATACGGGCAGTCCATGAGTGTGGCGGTGATATCGTGGAGATCCACACAGGACATTATGCAGACGCGAAGAATGAAACAGAGGCAAACAGGCTTTTTGACCGGATCAGGCTGGGGGTGGAATCCGCCCAGGAAAACGGCCTTCGCATCAGTGCCGGGCACGGCCTCAATTACGTCAATGTAAAACCTTTCAAGGTACTGCCCCAAATTGAGGAATACAGTATCGGCCACAGTATCGTGGCACGGGCTATTCTCGTCGGCTTCGAGAGGGCCGTCCGGGAGATGCTGGAACTGGTAAAGAATTTTTAAGGACAGGAATTCCATGATATATGGTATCGGGGTGGACCTGGTCCAGATACACCGGATGAGCCGGGTCCTGGAAAGATGGGGAGACCGGTTCATGAAACGGGTGTTCACACCCGGTGAAATTGAGCTGTGCCTCAAAAGGGCCTTCCCTCCATCGGCCTTTGCCCTCCGTTTTGCCGCAAAAGAGGCGTTTGCCAAGGCAATGGGCCTGGGGATGACCGGAGGCATGATCTGGCGGGACATAGAGGTCTTTCATGACCCCAGAGGGAAACCCGGGCTGAAGGTACAAGGGAAATCCGCCCGAACCTGTGGCGAAACAGGAATCACTGACATCCACCTCAGCCTCACGGATGAAAAGGAGTATGCCATAGCAATGGTAGTGTTGGAGAGAAACCGCTCAAGGAGATAGGCTGTAGGGGTTTAGCCGATAGGCTAAGCAACCTGAATAGTTCCGTTGGAGAAACGTGATGAGACTGGTAAAAGCGGCTGAAATGCAGCAGATGGACAGAATGACCATTGAAGAAATCGGGATTCCCGGTATCGTGCTCATGGAAAATGCAGGGAGGAGCGCGGCCCGGTTTTTTCTCGAGCATTTCACCCCTTCTTTCAATGACAGCGTTGTTCTCTTGTGTGGCCGCGGGAATAACGGCGGGGATGGATATGTGGTGGCGAGGTATCTCCACCAGGCAGGCCTGGACGTGTCCATCGCGATCCTGTCTCAACTGGACCGGATTACGGGCGATGCCCGCACCAATCTCGATATCATCCGCAAGATGGATCTTGCTCTCCATGAGATTCCCGACGGGGAAACATGGGAGGATTTCAGGCATCGCCTTCATCATAGCAAATGCATTGTAGATGCCATTCTGGGAACCGGGTTGAACGCGCCGGTACGGGGATTCTACCGTACTGTTATCGACGATCTCAATAAACTCCAGAAGCCGGTCATGTCCATTGATGTGCCGTCCGGTCTCAATGCCGACTCCGGACAGGTAATGGGCGTAGCCGTGAAAGCCGACCTCACCGTGACCTTTGGATTTCCAAAACTGGGGCAGGTTGTTTTTCCGGGCGCCGGGCTGGTGGGCCGCCTGGTACGGATTGATATCGGGATCCCTGCATGTGTTTCCGAAAAGATCCCTCACCATTTCTCCCTGACAGAGCCATCGAATCTCAAAGATTCTTTCAGCCTTGAAGCGGCCGACATCCACAAGGGAACCCGTGGCCATCTCCTGGTCCTGGCGGGATCCACCGGAAAAACAGGAGCGGCCGCTCTCACGGCCTTGGGTGGACTGCGAGCGGGAGCGGGCCTGGTGACCCTTGGTATCCCTGAAACACTCAACGCCATTCTCGAGGAAAAGCTGACCGAAGCCATGACCGTCCCTCTTCCGGAAACCGGTGGCGGGAACCTCTCAACAAAAGCCTGGGGAGACATCCAGGCGCTCTTCCAGGGCAAAACCGCCGTTGCCCTGGGCCCGGGTCTCTCAACCCACCCGGAGACCGTCGGCCTGGTGAAAAAAGTCGTGGCAGAATGTCCCCTGCCCATGGTGATTGATGCAGACGGACTGAATGCACTGGCCGGCTGCATGGACATCCTCAAGGAGGCGGCTGCGCGCACCATCCTGACCCCACACCCGGGTGAAATGTCAAGGATCTCCGGCCTGGAGACTACAGCGATTCAGAAGGACAGGGTTTTCGCAGCTACGGGATTCGTGCAAACCCATGGATGCTATCTCGTGCTCAAGGGAGCCCGGTCTCTCATTGCGATGCCCGACGGACGCCTGTATGTGAATCCTACGGGCAGTCCCGCCCTCTCGAGCGGGGGCTCGGGTGACGTCTTGACCGGCCTTATCGGTGGCTTTCTGGCGAGGAGATTTCCCCCTGCCAAAGCAGCAATCGGGGGGCCGTACATCCATGGTCTTGCGGCAGACCTCCTGGCAGAGCAGAAAGGATCCACAGGTGTGCTGGCAGGCGAACTCCTGCAGACCATTCCCCCTATTATTGCACATATTACCCGGGGTACCTGGCCGCTGACAACACCCGCCCTTCACCGTGACTTTTATCATATTCCATGAAACCCGGCTCGCCCGGTCATATACCCTGTACACCCATGACGAACCAGCAAAGGAGATCAACGAATGCTCAACGCAAGCGATATCATGACCACGGAGGTGATCACGGTCAAGAAGAACACAACACTGAAGGAACTGGCCAAAATCCTTTATGAAAATCACATTAACGGCGTCCCTGTGGTGGATGACAGTGGGAAGCTCATCGGCATCATTTGTGAAAGTGACCTCATCAGAAAAGACCGAAAACTCCATATTCCCACTGTCGTCGCCTTGTTTGACTGGGTTTTCTACCTTGAAAGCCCCAAGAAAATGGAAAAAGAGATCAAGAGGATTAATGCCACTACCGTGGAAGATCTCTATGTCAAAGAAGTCATCACCGTGGATGAGAAAACTCCTGTGGAGGATATCGCAACCATGATGACCCAGAAAAAGGTCTATACCATCCCTGTTCTGGATGAGGACCGGATTGTCGGAATCATCGGAAAGGGAGACCTCCTCAGGACCCTTGTACATTGAAAGAAAAATGTGTATAACGGCTCAGGTTCAAAGTTCCGGAGTTCACCGTTCAAGGTTAAGGCAAGAAAAGAAAATGATTGACATTCTCCAGACCGTAACCCACATTCTTGAGCAGCTACAAGATACGAAAATCGGAAAGTAGCAACCGTGAACCGTGAACCCGACAACCTGAGCATGGACAAATGTGTGCCTTATGTGGCCGGTTCGGAACAGGAGACGGTCAGGCTGGGAGCATTACTGGGGCACTGTCTCAAAAGCGGGGACTTCGTCGCCCTGGTGGGGGAACTGGGCAGCGGAAAAACCTGGTTTACAAAGGGATTGGCCCTGGGTCTCGGGATTTCTCCTGAAACCGTGATAACAAGCCCTTCATTTGCCCTGATGAATGAATACCAGGGCCGGATACCACTCTTCCACATGGACGCCTATCGTTTGGAGGAACTCTCGGCTTTCTTGTCCGCAGGCCTGGAGGAATATTTTTATGAAGAGGGTGTGGTGGCCATGGAATGGGCGGATCGATGGCCTGAAATCCTCCCGGCGACCCGGGTAACAGTCAGGATCACCATTCTGGATGAGGTGTCGAGGCGTATTACCCTTTCCGGATCACATCCACGGGCCATCGAGATTCTAGAGGAGCTGGAGCAGCTATTGCGTTGAGGTTGAAGTATGGCACTAATCGTACAAAAATATGGGGGGACCTCCGTCGGCAGCATTGAAAAAATCAGAGGCGTGGCCAAACGGGTCCTGGAATATCACAAACAGGGGAATAAGATGGTGGTGGTCCTGTCCGCCATGGCAGGCCAAACCGACAATTTGATCCGGCTTGCGCAGGAGATGACCGATGAACCGGACCCGAGGGAACTTGATGTCCTGCTGGCCACCGGTGAACAGGTATCCGTCGCTCTCTTTGCCATGGCGGTCAAGTCAATGGGCTACGAGGCCCGTTCCCTGCTCGGTTTCCAGGTCGCCATCCACACAAACAGACTTTTTGGCAAGGCCAGGATCCACGATATCGAAACGGAGCGGATAACAAAAGAGCTGGAAAAAGAGAGAATCGTGACCGTTGCGGGATTTCAGGGGCTTGACGGAAAAGGGGACATTACCACCCTTGGCAGGGGCGGCTCGGATACCACGGCTGTTGCCCTCGCAGCGGCGCTGAACGCCGATGTCTGCGAAATATTTACCGATGTCAATGGTATCTACACGACAGACCCCAACATCTGCCCCAGGGCCAAAAAAATGGACCGTATCTCGTACAATGAAATGCTGGAGATGGCCAGCCTGAGAGCCAAGGTGCTTGAAATTCGTTCTGTGGAATTCGCAAAAAAATTCAACGTGCCCATCCATGTGCGGTCAACATTTACACAAGAAAGGGGAACAATGGTGGTTGCAGAAACAGAAGACATGGAAAAAGTGCTGGTTTCAGGGGTGGCGTTCGATAAGAATGAGGCCAGGATTACCATAAAAAAGGTCCCGGATAGACCTGGAATTGCGGCCAAAATCTTTCACCCCCTGTTCAAATCGGGCATCATTGTTGATATGATCGTCCAGAACACCAGTGAAGACGGAGAGACAGACCTCACCTTTACCGTTCCCACATCGGAATTTCAAAAGACCCTCTCCCTCGTCAACAAGGTAGGCAAAGAGATCGGCGCCCAAAAAGTTCTCGGGGACAAAAATATTGCCAAGATCTCCATCATCGGGGTCGGCATGAGAAGTCATGCCGGTGTTGCGCAGAAGATGTTCGACACCCTGGCACAGGAAAATATCAATATCATGATGATCAGCACTTCTGAAATAAAGGTTTCCTGTGTCATTGACCAGAAATACACCGAGTTGGCGGTCCGCGTTCTCCACACCGCGTTTGGCCTTGATAATGATCTGGGAGAAAAATCCTGACCGAAATGGAGCGGCTCCCCTCCTGTCTCCCGCATCAGTATATGTTTCTGGTGCGACCGTGAACTGTAAACCGTAAAAAAATGCTCATTCTCGGTATCGATACTTCCTGTGATGATACGTCGGCGGCAGTCGTGGAAAACGGTTGCCACCCGCTTTCCAGCATCGTAAACTCACAGGTGAAACTCCACCACCCTTACGGAGGGGTAGTCCCGGAACTGGCGTCCCGGGAACACCTGAGGAATATCGTACCGGTCGTGGAGGAAGCGCTAAACCAGGCATCTGTCACTTTCGCGGACCTTGATGGTATAGCAGTAACAATCGGCCCCGGTCTCGTGGGGGCACTCCTGGTGGGTCTCTACTATGCCAAAGGCCTGGCAAAAACGAACCAGCTGCCGCTCGTGGGAATAAACCACCTGGAAGGACACATCCTTTCAATTTTCCTGGAAAAAGAGACTCCCTCTTTTCCCTTCGTGGCTCTCACGGTCTCAGGAGGGCATACAAGCATTTACCATGTGCAGGACTATGGCCGATATATCCAGATGGGGCAGACCCTTGACGATGCGGCCGGGGAATCGTTCGACAAGGTTGCCAAGATACTTGGACTCGGCTATCCCGGAGGTGCCGCTATTGAAAAAGAGGCCAGGGAAGGAAAAAGCGATCTCATTCCGTTTCCCCGGGCTTTTCTTGGGCCGGAATCCCTTGATTTCAGTTTCAGTGGAGTCAAGACTTCTGTAGCACTCTATGTGAAAGACTGGAAAAACGGCAAAAAGGATACGACAGACGTGACACTGGCGGACATCGCCGCATCTTTTCAGGAAGCGGTTGTGGATGTTCTGGTACAAAAATGCCTCAAGGCCGCGCAAAAAACAGGGGTCAGGGACATTATGGTGGCAGGCGGTGTGGCATGCAACGGGCGCCTGAGAGACAGGTTCTTGAACGAGACCAGGGGAAATGACCTCCGGGTCTTCTATCCAGCGGCACGGTACTGCACCGATAACGGGGCCATGATTGCCGTTGCCGGTTATCACAGGATCCTGAACAATGAGCGGATGGAGTCGTCTCAGGACGTCCGTTCAAAGTTTCCAATCCAGGATTTGCATCCCCTTTCACACGCGCTTGCTGAAGAAGACGCCCGGAACAGGAATGGAATGCCTTGAAGTTCAACAGACAGCTAAAATATTACTACCTGCGGTTTATCAGGCTCAAGGGAGAGCCCAATGAACTGGCCCTGGGTATGGCCCTGGGTGTATTCATCGGAATGATGCCCATCATGCCGTTCCAGATCGCGTTGGCGGTCACCCTGGCGCTCCTCCTCAAAGGCAGCAAGATAACAGCGGCCATCGGTACCTGGATCAGCAACCCGTTGAACTGGTATCTCATCTACTTTTACGATTATAAACTCGGGGCCTCACTTCTGGGCATCCCCGAGAGAAAGGCCCTGTTCTCCGGTATCATTCAGGCCATGAAGAGTGGGCACGATCCGCTTGTCATTGTGAGCAAAATCCTTGGAGCAGGCGGAGCTTTTGCCGCGGCATTTCTCCTCGGAGGGTTGATCCTGGGACTCATATTCGCCCCTCCTGCCTACTTTTTCTTTCTCCATTTTTTCCGGTATGTGCGGCAATGGAGGCGGCAGAGGAGACGGAGAAAGGAGGCCGAGAAAAGGCCGCCTTTTAACACGGCATGATGAGCGGGTACCAGCGTCCAAAAAAGAGATTAGGGCAGCACTACCTGACCCGTTCCGATATTATCCATGAAATTGTGCATCGTTCCAGATTTGGAGCCGAAGATATTGTCCTGGAAATCGGCCCCGGAAAAGGGGCCTTAACAATCCCCTTGGCCCCAAAGGTCTCGCACATCTTTGCCGTAGAGAAAGACCTGCATCTCGTTGCATTTCTCAACCGGAAGATCTCCCATGCCGGTCTCTCCAACATTACCCTGATTCATGATGATATCCTGCGTTTCAACCTTGCCGAGATCATGCATGCGCACCCCCGGAGGATACAGGTCATTGGAAATCTTCCCTATAACATTTCGTCGCCGTGCCTCGAAAAGCTGGTCACGCACCGTTCCGCCATCGGCCGCGCAATCCTCATGTTCCAGCGTGAATTTGCTTTGCGTCTCTGCGCTTCGCCCGGAGAAAAGGCTTACGGCGCCATGACCGTCCTGGTGAACTACAACGCAAAGACCACGCACCTGCTCCAGGTCTCCAGAAACGCCTTTTCCCCCAGGCCCAAGGTGGATTCCATAGTCCTGGAAATCGATTTTGAGCGCCCGTATTCAAGACGTGCAAAACGCGAGACAGCCTTTCAGAAGGTCGTGAAAGGAGCCTTTTCCCATCGCCGGAAGACGCTCATCAATTCCCTGAGAAGTTTTTTCCCCTCCCTGGATCAGGAGGAACTCCATCAATGCCTGGCAGCCTGCAAGATTGATCCCCGGAGGCGTGCCGAGACCCTGGGACTCGATGAATTCCTGTGCATGGCCGACAAACTGCCGTTGACAAACGAGGCGTAGAGTGTTAGACATTTCAGGTTTTTAGAGAGCGCGATGAAAAATCTCCACTATATTGTCATTGAAGGCCCCCTCGGCGTTGGGAAAACCAGTCTCGCCGGGTTGTTGGCTGAAAAGCTGGACGGCGAGACACTGCTCGAGGATGTGGAAGGCCACCCATTTCTGACGAAATTTTACCGGAATCCCAAGAAATACGCCTTTCAAACGCAGATCTACTTTCTGCTCAGACGTTACCAGCAAGTCGCCGAAATCCACCAGATGGACCTTTTCAAGAAGGTTATCATCAGCGACTATTTGTTTGAAAAAGATCGTATTTTCGCCAGGATAAACTTGGACGACCAGGAGTTCTGGCTGTACGAACAGCTCTTTCACCTCCTGAACCGTAAGACAGTAGTACCGGACCTGGTCATCTTTCTCCAGGCCAGGACTGATGTGCTGCTGGAACGAATCAGAAAACGGGGCAGGAAATTCGAAAAAGGGGTTCATCCGGACTATATTGAATCAATAAACCAGGCCTTCAATACGTTTTTTTTCCATTATCAGGACTCTCCCCTGCTGGTGATTGACGCGTCTGAGATTGATTTCGTCCATGTTCCCGAAGACCTGGACAACCTGGTGGAGCAAATCCGCAACATGGAAGGGGGAACCCAGTACTACGTCCCCTTGGGATCCAAGAGATAGCTTTCTTGCGGTCAGAAAAAATGGGAATAGCGGGAGTTGGAAGACGATGCAGATCATCAGGTCCGTTGAACAAATGCAGAAAACAGCCGAAGCCCTGCGGCTTGAAGGGAAGATCCTTGCCCTGGTGCCCACCATGGGATTCCTGCATGAAGGGCACCTTGAACTGATGCGCGTTGGAAAGTCCCACGCAGACCAGCTCATGATCAGTATCTTTGTGAATCCCACCCAGTTCAGCCCGACGGAGGACTTTGACCAGTACCCCAGGGATACGGAAGGAGATATCGAAAAGGCGCGGCAGGTCGGGGTGGATATCGTGTTCATGCCCGAAGCCGATGAGATGTATACGCCCGGTGCACAGACATCCGTGCTGGTTCACCGGGTGACGCAACACCTCTGCGGCCGGTCAAGACCGACGTTTTTTGAAGGAGTTACCACCGTCGTATGCAAGCTTTTTCATATCATGAAGCCGCACATCGCTGTCTTCGGGCAGAAGGATTACCAGCAACTCACCGTGGTCAGTCGCATGGTCATGGACCTGAACATGGATATCCGGATCATCGGCGTACCCACGGTCAGGGACCCCGACGGCCTTGCCATGAGTTCCCGGAATAACTACCTGAGCCCTGAAGAGAGGAAGTCCGCTCTCAGTCTCAAGAAATCCCTGGACCTGGCCGATGAGATGTTCAACGCAGGGGAGCGGGACCCGGCCATTATCAAAAAGGCCGTGGAGGCGTTCATAGAAAATCATCCCCATGCAAGAATCGACTATGTCAGTCTCTGTGATCCGGTTACCCTCGAGGACCTGGAAACACTTGAAAACGAAAATCTCCTGGCCCTTGCCGTGTGGATCGGCAAGACCAGGCTCATTGACAACCGCCTGATACGCGACAAAAAGGAGTAACAACATGAAATCTTCCAATTTTCTCTTCACCTCGGAGTCCGTTACCGAAGGACACCCGGACAAGGTTGCCGACCAGATATCCGATCATATCCTGGACAGGATGCTGGAGCAGGATCCCCGTGCCCGGGTGGCTTGCGAGACCCTGGTCACCACGGGAATGGCGATCATAGCGGGTGAAATCACCACATCCGCGTACGTGCATCTCCCGGACGTGGTGCGGGAAACAATCAAGGACATCGGGTACCACAATTCTGCCATGGGATTTGACTGGGAAACCTGTGCGGTGATTTCCACCATTGACAAGCAGTCCCCGGATATCGCCATGGGAGTGGACGAGGGGAAAGGCCTGTTCAAGGAGCAGGGGGCAGGCGATCAGGGCCTCATGTTCGGCTATGCCTGCAAAGATACGGACGTCCTCATGCCCATGCCCATCTATCTGGCCCACCGCCTCACCAGAAGGCTGGCCCATGTCCGAAAATCAGGCCAGCTTCCCTGGCTCAGGCCGGACGGCAAATCGCAGGTCACCGTGGAATACCTGGATGGCAAACCACACCGGGTCCATACGGTGGTGATGGCGGCCCAGCACAGCCCGGACGTGGACTACGACACCCTCCGTGAAGCAATCATGGAACACGTGATCCAGGAAGTGATCCCGGACCGGTTACTTGACCACGACACCCAGTATTTCATCAATACCACCGGACGCTTCGTGGTGGGTGGCCCCTTAGGGGACTGCGGACTCACGGGCAGGAAAATCATTATGGACACCTACGGCGGATTCGGCTATCACGGGGGCGGTGCCTTTTCAGGGAAGGACCCTTCAAAGGTGGACCGCAGTGCTTCCTACATGTGCCGCTATATCGCCAAGAATATTGTTGCTGCAGGGCTGGCCGAGAAATGCGAAATCCAGGTGGCCTACACCATCGGCAGGCCTGATCCGGTTTCGGTCATGGTGGGCGCCTACAGCACGGGGGTCATCCCGAGCAGTGAACTGACCGAGATCGTCAAGAAGGAATTCGACCTCAGGCCAGCGGCAATCATTGAACGGCTCGATCTTCTTCGGCCCATCTACCGAAAAACCTGCAATTACGGCCACTTCGGGCGGGAACTCCCCGAGTTCTCGTGGGAAAAAACCGACATGGCCGATGACCTGAAAAAAGCGGTAAAATAACCGCTAACAGGAAAGGAAAAAAGAAATGGATTACGACATTAAGGATATCAATCTCGCACAGACAGGCCGTTTGAGGATTGAATGGGCCGCCATGAGCATGCCGGTCCTCACCATGATCAGGGAACGTTTTGAAAAAGAACGACCCTTGGAGGGACTGAAGCTTTCCGCCTGCCTCCATGTCACGACCGAGACGGCAAGCCTCATGAAAACGCTGAAAGCGGGGGGAGCCCACGTGGTTCTCTGCGCTTCCAATCCCCTCTCCACCCAGGATGACGTTGCCGCGGCACTGGTGGCGGACGATGAGATCCCTGTTTTTTCCATCAAGGGGGAGGATCATGCTACCTATTACAGCCACATCCTGTCCGCCCTGAAACATGCCCCCAACCTGACCATGGATGACGGGGCCGACCTAGTCAGTTCCCTCCATTTCATTGCCCTTGAGAAATGGGATGAACTGGAACCGGGCGTTGCTCAGTGGGCGAAAAGCCTTCCGTCCCAAGAGAGAGCGGCCTTGCTCAAAGGTATCCGCGGCGGCACCGAAGAAACAACCACCGGGGTCATCCGTTTGCGGAGCATGGAAAAGGACGGGGTCCTCCAGTTCCCCATCATTTCCGTCAACGATGCCGACACCAAGCACCTCTTTGACAACCGTTACGGCACAGGCCAGAGCACCGTGGACGGGATTATCCGGGCCACCAATCGCCTCCTGGCCGGCAGCACTTTTGTGGTCAGCGGGTACGGATGGTGTGGCCGTGGCGTGGCGAACCGCGCCAAGGGTCATGGCGCACATGTCATTGTCTGTGAAGTCAATCCCCTGCGGGCCCTCGAAGCGGTCATGGACGGCTTTAAGGTCATGCCCATTGAAGAAGCCGCACGCCTGGGAGACTTTTTCTGCACCCTTACCGGGGACATCAACGTCATCCGTAAGGAACATTTCCTCGTCATGAAGGACGGTGCCATGGTAGCCAATTCAGGGCACTTTGACGTTGAATTGGATATTCCCGGTCTCAAGGAGGCATCCAGCGGTTCACGGGCCATCAGGGAATTTGTGCAGGAATACACCCTTGAAAACGGCAGGCGTGTGTATCTCCTGGGGGAAGGCCGCCTGATCAACCTGGCAGCCGCCGAGGGCCATCCATCCAGCGTCATGGATATGAGCTTCGCCAATCAGGCCCTTTCAGCCGAATACATCGCGAAGCACCATACTGACATGGGAATCAAGGTACACCCGGTGCCCCGTCAAATTGATGAAGACATCGCCCGGCTGAAACTTGCCTCCATGGGGGTCTCCATCGACACTCTCACACCCGAGCAGGAAAAGTACCTCTCATCCTGGGAAATGGGAACATAAAGATAGGCGTAAGGCATAGGCCGGGGACACCACCGTGTGATCCGTATAAAACAAACCATGATGGTCTCGTAAAAAGTCATCAAGGAAGACGGCACAGTAAAAAGCTCCAGATGCAAGGCGCGCGAATCTTGAGGAATGAGGCGTACGTATCAGTACGTCGGAATGACGAAAGATGAAGCGCAACGCCGCAGATGGACTTTTTACGAAGCCGTTAAGACCTATTCATCCGCCATTGACAACCAGGCAGCAGCAGTAATACCCCAGACCAGGTTATAAAAGAAGACGAAAAGCGGCGTGAAGTCCCCTAAGGCCAGTCCCAGCATCCCTTTTCCCGCGACCATGGGAAACACATAGAAAAGCTGCACCAGGGTGGGACCCAGGCTGAACAGAAGCCCCCGACCGAACACGGATTTCCGTAACACCGGCATGAGAAAAAGCGCCCCCCAGATGCCTCCCCAGATGAGCCGTGGATACAGCCATGCC
>JAFDGR010000303.1 GCA_019309145.1 Deltaproteobacteria bacterium
CGGTGCTGATATTGGTTTTGAAAAATTCTGGAATGTCAAGTGCAGGTTCAGTGGCCTGAAACCTCATGTGTCCGTGCTCACCAGCACGATCAGTGCTCTCAAGATGCATGGCGGCGGTCCCAAGGTCGTAGCCGGATTGCCGCTGGATGAAGCATACACAAAAGAAAACCTGGAGCTGCTGGAAAAGGGCGTGGTCAACATGGTCCATCACATCCAGACGATCCGGAAAGCCGGGATCAACCCGGTGGTCTGCATCAACTGCTTCCATACGGATACCAAGGATGAAATCGCCATGGTCCGGAAGTATGCTGAAGAAGCAGGCGCCCGCTGCGCGGTATCCACCCACTGGGCGGACGGCGGCGACGGTGCCATTGAATTTGCAGAAGCCGTGAAAGAGGCATGTGACGAGGAGAACGAATTCAAGTTCCTGTATCCCCTTGAGATGAAACTCCGCGATCGCGTGGACACCATCGCCCGGGAAGTCTATGGTGCTGACGGCGTGTCCTGGAGCCCGGAGGCAGAGGCCAAGGCCAAGATGCTGGAATCGGATTCCAAATATGATGAGTTCGCGACCATGATGGTCAAGACCCATCTCAGTCTGACCCATGACCCGGCCCTCAAGGGCGTGCCCAAGGGCTGGACCCTTCCCATCCGTGACGTGCTGATTTACTCCGGCGCCAAGTTCCTTTGCCCGTGCGCAGGGACCATCAGCCTGATGCCCGGCACCAGCTCCAACCCGGCCTTCCGCCGAGTGGATGTTGACGTGAATACCGGGAAAGTAAGCGGCCTGTTCTAAGAAAGGCAAACCATTAGACAAAAAGAGGGCTGATTCCTCAGCCCTCTTTTTTTTACCCTCCATCAGGGAAGAGAACTTCTATCCCTTTGACGCTGATTTTTCCAGGGTGGTGAGGAAGAACGAGCCGTCGGGTTGCCGGATGACCTGCAAGCCAAACGGGGAAATGGTATCAATAAGGGAGCGGCCGAAAAGAAAATCCGTTTCATCCGGATGAATCGCCATCTTCTCACAGACAAAAGGCCGCAGGTGATAATCAAATTTCAGGATCTCCACGATTTGTTCTATTGCGGCCTCTCCCCTTGGTTTGATCTCCTGCACCAGGGAAGCAAGTCTCTCATACGCGCATCTTTTGTCATGTTCGCGAATCAGGCCCAGCAGGACTCTGTCCTGGATGAAATCTTCTCTGCTCGCCTTGGGGCCAGCATAGACGGCCATGAATTTTGAGGAATCCCAGCATTCCAGAGCGGCACACTGCGCAGGCCTGTGTTCATAAATGCGGCAGGCCTTTTGGGTGTCATCATAGAAAATACACCTGCCATCTCTATCTCTCACCTTGATAATCTCATCGGGAGCCGGGCGTACTTCTTCACGGACATTGTCCCAGAGTGTTTCGCCCCTGCGGACGGTGAAAAGGTCCTTTTTCCGGATGTGTCCTTCCAGGACCAGCGGGATATCTTCTCTTTGCAGGCTTGGGGTGGATTGCACACAGCATTCCCCGCAGCGAATGCAGGAATTTCTCTCCGTTGTCATCTGCTCTATCTGGCAATCATCGCCCGCATCCGGTCAGAGGCATTCTGCGCGTGATCGGCGATATTGCCGACGATCTCAATAAGACGTACCAGGTGAAAGACGGAGAGGGCATCCTTTATTTCCTGGAATATCTTCTGCTTCAATTCCCGTTCCAGCACATCTGCCTCATTCTCGTGCTGGCGGATATCCTGGATCAGGCTCTTCATGCGGGTCCGCTGCTTTTCCGTACGATTCTTGAAAAAAACCGTGGCCATGGCCACCAGATCCGACAGTTTTTCGATGGGGGGAATAACCGCTTCTACCAGGTCGCCAAAATCCGCCGCCACCTCCTTGGGGATCCCCATGGGCCGGAACGAGAGCCAGAACAGGGCCTCTTCCACTTCATCCAGCACCTTGTCCTGCTCCCTTACATATTGAAAAAACTGGAACTTATCCACCGGCATCAGGATACCATGGGGGAGGTGGTTCCTGATATTGCGTTTCACACCATCTGCCTTGCTCTCCAGCCGTGCGACCATATCGGTAATTTCCTCAAATTTTTCACACTCTCCACCGATGTGCTTCAGGGCCGCCTCTCTGAACAGGTGCGCGCAGTCCCGTACCATGTCAGCATGCTTCTGCAGATTTACAAAAGGAGACTCGTGAAATAATGAGGTGAGTGAAAGGCGCATATGATCCCCCTCTCGTTAAAAGGATTATAACAGAAAATAAATAAAAAGTTTATATAAAACCATGGACAGGACCACGGTGAAAGGCAATGTTACAACCCAGGAAACCGCGATATTTTTCAGGATACGCAAATCAAGGGTTCCCATGCCTCGCATGATCCCCACTCCCACAACCGATCCCACCAATACATGAGTCGTGGATATGGGAAGCCCCATCCGGGAGCACACCAGGATCGTTGTGGCGGCCCCGAACTGGGCGCAAAAGCCCCGCATGGGGGTGAGTTCCGTGATATTCTTGCCGATGGTTTCCATGACCCGTGTACCAAACAACAAAAGACCACCCCCGACCGCCATGCCCCCTCCCAGGAGCATCCAGAAGGGCACATCCACCTTGAGGGCGACTGCCTTTGTCTGGACCACTGAAAAAATCGCCGCCAGGGGGCCGACAGCGTTTGCCACATCGTTTGCCCCATGCGCAAAGGCCACATAGCAGGCCGTCAGGACCTGGAGCTGTGCAAAAAGCCTGTCCAGGGGGGTAAAGTTTTCCTGACCGGGACCCAGTTTACATTCGGGTCGTGCCTGCCGGCGCACCCACCACAGGCCAAAAGCACCGGCAACCGCGGAGATGGGTATGGCCAGCAGTATGGTCTGCACAAACCCCACGTCAAGATGCAGGTTTTTCAGCCCCTTGAAGATAAAGGAAAGGATGAGGACAAGAAAGACGGCAAAAACCATGACCGGCGCATAGCGCTGAGATGCAGCGAGCGGGTCTTTTGTTGCCATCATTTTCTTCTCTATAAAGGAGTACATCCCCCCCGATATCAATGCCCCCACAGCCGGAGAAGTAACCCAACTGACCACAATGTCAATGATCTTGTTCCAGGTGATCGCACCGGCACCCACGCTCAGGATCCCAAAACCGACGACCGCCCCCACGATTGCCTGAGACGTGGATACCGGAAGGGCAAAGTAGGTAGCAAGATTGACCCACAGCCCGGCGGCGAGGAGCGACGCAAACATGCCGATCATCAGGATATTCGGATTGTGCGCCAGGAGTGACGGATCGATAATCCCCTTGCTGATGGTCCCCGTCACGTAGCCCCCCGCCAGCACCGCGCCCAGGGCATTGGCTACAATGGAAATAATAACCGCCTGTTTGATCGTAATGGCACAGGAACCAACCGAC
>JAFDGR010000304.1 GCA_019309145.1 Deltaproteobacteria bacterium
GTATGCCAATGACCTTGGCCGAAGACGTCCGCCTGCCAACATCGTTCTCGATGTTGCTTCTGGTGAATTCGTCTGCGATCGTCAGAAACCTCAGTCTACGGCCATCGGCCGTAGACTCCCTCATGAGGTGGTGAATCCACATATAGTTTGTGTAAGAAGCTCAAGCGGCACTTGGCCCTTGGGTTTGTTCCGCCGTCTTCGAAGCCGCACAGATCCGCAACCAATCTGAACAGACACCGTGCGTGCGAGGGCTTCCGCTGGCGCAGCAATGGCGATTCGATACGTTCCGAGAACAACCCAATCATCACCGGCCGCACGAGGCACTCGACAACGCGACTCCTGCTGAACACTTCCCTCCATCGCCACGGCACTACCCGCTACGAACGCCCCAGGTCCAATATACCGAGGGTATCACGGTACGGCGGGTGCGCCGTAACGGAGATGTGAAATGGCGGGGCAGTGCATCCATTTCAGCACGGCCCTCGTTGGAGAACTCGTAGGGATCGAGCAGCTTGCCGAAAAGTACTGGAGCGTAGAATTCGGGCCCATGGAGGTTGCATGGCTCGATGACCAGACCACCGCAGGAGACTTATACAACCTACTAAAGACTTGAAATGCTAGCAAACGAGGACCAAAAGTGTTACCCATGTCCTCGGACTAAAATGTTACCTATGTACCAGTTGACTCAAACAACAGACGCATCAGAAACCGACAGAGTACAAGGCAGACACCAAGAGCACTTTTACAGAAACTTCTGGACACAGGCTTGCAACTCGGTATTACAGGAAGTCTTGGACACAGACGACGACATGTCCGTGACCCTGACAAATGGCGCTTTCTTGACATATATAAACAGGAGGTGTTCTACGGAAGGGGTAGGTTTTACGTTTGAGGCTATAGCAAAGTGAGTTCGATGAAAGGAGGTGAGTCTAGAATGTCTGTGAGGATATGGGTCATGTTGGCGTTAAGTGCCGTTCTCGCCTTTGCGGTTCTCCATATGCAGAGACCTCAGGACGCGGAGGCAGCCGACGCGTGCTGTAGTGGCAACTATTGGCCACCATGCTATGGCGTTATGAACTGTATAGGCGGTACCTACACGCAGTGCAGCGTAATGGGTGAACAAGACCAGTGGTGCGTCTATGGACATGGAATACACCAGTGCGCAGACTTGGGTGGTACTTGCTCACCACCGATCCAGTTCTGTTATGAGACGCCGCACTAGGAGAAAACTGTCCATTGCAGAAGCGGTTCAGGTCATTGATCAGTTCCATGGTGGTCTGAACCGCTTCTGCTATCCCGCGTAGGGGACATTATAGATATCCAAATCGCTTTTGATTTGGGAGCTAAGTGCTGGCGTAGGCTCTGTGGCGTGTCGACAGGTCTCTGGCCGCTGCCCGAGGAATCGTGAAAACCGAGTTCGCACGAGAGGCGAGTGTGATGAAGGGAATCATCAAGAGACGAAGGTTTGCAGGTTGGTCAATGCTGTGTCTTTCCATCTACGTCAACATGGTGGGTGCGAGTCTGGCGGTCGGACCCGCTGACGGGCGTGAATTGCTGAGGCGCATGAAGGACTCGCGAAGTACGTTAATGCCGTTGCGATATGATGTGCGGCATGAGTATAGGACTATCAACTCAGAGCAACCCGGATTTGTCACGAACGGCTTGACGAAAGGGCTAGTCAATATGGATGACAGTAGTGAAAGGATGGAAACCATTGGTTCCCAATACCGTGGTGCAAACGATGATACGGAAGCCCTCGAGCTACTGCATAACTTTCATCATGTCTGGGATAGCAATCGCACCATTTGGTATGCACAGCCAGCTACGCCAGGGACCGGGAGGTATGCAGCGGGAACAGTTGGAGCTACTACGCCAGGCAGCTATCGCAACGCAGCAGGGTATCATGGCCAATCTCTTCTTGAAGGAAAGTACTGGGATAACCGTCCTGTATACGATCTTCTCCTTGAGCAGGAGGATGTTCGATTGCGGGAGGACACGGAATCTGTTGACGGCTTCGATTGCTATGTTGTCGAGGGTGATGGTGACCATGGCTACATCACGCTCTGGATAGACGTGGAGTATGGGTACAATGCTCGAAAAGCCACATTGCACAAAGATGCAGAGGATCTCGGATGGTCCGAAACGCCGATAGGAGAGTTGCTAGGATCTCCGATGTCTTCATTCGATCTGGTATTGGACAATGTTGTCATCGAGAGAATCGATGGTCGTCATGTGCCCATCAAGAATCGCATTCAGAAGAAAGAGACTTCTCTTGATGGTTCGAGAATCACAGAGACGACGGTGACAACGGAGCTGTCCGGTTTTCAGTTCAATCCTGATTTTGAAGTGTTGGGCGCATTCAGAATGGACATGCCGAATGGGACGGTAGTATACGACAAGGAGGAATCTAACATCAAGTCCCAGTGGCAAGATGGGCAGCTAGTTCCTTTGGTAGACGAGGAGGAACTGGACGCTCTGGAAGATACCATCGCCGTTCTTGCGGAACTGGAAGAGGATTCGACGAAGCCGATCCGTATCGAGCGCATCACCCCAGACAAGACCGGTTCTATCGTGTCGCAGGCGAGCCCGTCCTTGTTGTTGACTTCTCTCGTCGTTATAGGGACCGTTCTTGTTGTGGGGTTAGCAGTTGCACTCGCAGCTGGGCGAAAGCGGCAGGGCAAATGAGTGATAGCGATCCATGCACGCGCCGAGGCCACAAGGCTCGCAACAGAACCTGTACAGCCGTCTGGATTCCGCTTGCGGTCATAGTCTTTCTGGTCGCATCTCAGATGAAAGCCTTTGCTGTCGGAGATGAGATGATTTCTGAAGGCAGAAGTGATTCCATGACAGAGACCCGACTGACGTTGAGCACGGCGGCGCGAACCGGCGCTGTGTCCCGAGACTCTGTGGGGTACAGCGGCCTTTACTGCATGTATACCTTCCTCAAGCTGACGGGTACAGCTCTCGACTTCAGGGACTTGCTGAAACCGGAATACATTAGCTCACGCTATGGCAGCACGATTGCAGATCTGGAGCGGATAGCAAACGATTACGGGATATATGTCGCGTCAGCGAAGAACATGACAGTTGAATCGCTATTGAATTCGCATTGTCCGACTATTCTTCATGTCAGAACAAGGTCGGCCGGAATAGACCACTACTGCCTTTTCATGGGGATGCAGGGCGGCAAAGCTCTTGTTCTGTTTCCGCCCACCGACCTGCGTAGCTATGTATTCGCTAATGTCGATTGGATGCGGAATGGGAACTTGATGGCCTAGCCCCCTCTTTGACAGTTGTGTGGTAAATAATTCTGTGTAAGACATTATATCACAAGGGGTTATCATGTGTTGTCGGCAAAACAGGCGTGTACCTACATGCTTTCAGCGGG
>JAFDGR010000061.1 GCA_019309145.1 Deltaproteobacteria bacterium
GAGCAGCGATTTGAGCTCCGCTTGTAAGTAAGTTGACAGACCGGTCCCGCTCGCTTATACTCGCGTGGAACATGGAAAGGGATGGCAATTTTCGGCCGTTCCTTCTTTTTTCAGAACGGAAAAATTAGCTCTGGAGGTTTATATCATGTTGGATGCCGCAAGTTTTAGAGACATTGATCCCGGTCAGCGTGTGCTTATGGGACCGGGCCCCAGTGACGTGTCTGCACGGGTGCTGCAGGCCATGTCCGCCCCCTGTATCGGGCACCTTGATCCCTATTTCCTTTCTGTTATGGATGAGACACAGCAGCTCCTGCGGTCCCTCTTCCAGACACAAAATGCCCTGACCATCCCGGTTTCCGGTACCGGGAGCGCGGGCATGGAAACCTGCTTTGTCAACCTGGTGGAGCCCGGAGATGAGGTAGTGGTGTGCGTCAACGGGGTGTTTGGGACGAGGATGTGCGATATCGTGAACCGTATCGGGGGGAAACTCACCCGGGTCGACGCGGAATGGGGGCGTACCATAGACCCCCAGGCGGTACGGGATGCGGTGAAAGGGAAGAGCCCGAAGGTGCTTGCCGTGGTCCACGCGGAGACCTCCACCGGTGTCTGCCAGCCCCTGGAGGAACTTTCCGCCATAGCCAAGGATTGTGGTGCCCTGTTCCTGGTGGACATGGTGACCTCCCTTGGCGGGATGGAAGTCTCTCTCGACCGCATGGGAATCGATGCGGCGTACAGCGGGACCCAGAAATGCATCTCGTGCCCCCCGGGGCTTTCGCCGGTCTCATTCAGTGAGGCGGGAATAAACGCCATCACGAACAGGAAAACCCCGGTAGTGAGCTGGTATCTGGACATGAGCATGGTGAGCAGTTACTGGGGTGCCGAACGGAAATACCACCATACCGCTCCCATAAACATGATCTATGGGCTTCGAGAGGCCCTCCGCATCATTGCTGAAGAAGGCCTGGAGAAACGCTTTGCCCGGCATCGCCTGAACCATCAGGCCCTTGTCGCGGGCATCGAGGCCATGGGCCTTTCCATGCTGGTCCCGGAGACCGAAAGGCTGCCCATGCTCAATACCATCCGGATCCCCGACGGGGCCGATGATGTTTTGGTTCGCAAGGCCCTGCTGAATGGATTTGGAATCGAGATCGGTGGGGGCTTGGGCGCGCTTGCGGGGAAGGTCTGGCGTGTGGGTCTCATGGGACACGCGGCCCGCGAGAGAAATGTGTTTCTGTTTTTATCTGCCCTTGAAACAATTCTGAAAACCCAGGGAGTTGCGGTGAAAGCCGGCGCCCTGGAAGCCGCATCCGCGGTTTACAGCCAAGGGTAGCATTGTTGTTGCCCTCCAGGTGAAAAAATGGACAAACAGATGCTCATCAGTGGGCTCCGGGAAATCGTGGGTGATTCCAACGTGCTTTTTTCCGACATGGACCTGACCCTTTACGGGTACGACGCTTCTCTCGACAAAGGCTTGCCGGATGTGGTGGTCCTTCCCGGCTCCACCGAAGAGGTCGCGTCAGTGGTCTCACTGGCTCACCGGGAAGAGGTCCCGATTATTGCGCGGGGCTCAGGGACCAATCTGAGCGGAGGAACTATTCCAACCCGCGGGGGGATCATCCTGCACCTGTCCAGGATGAATCGCATCCTTGAAATCGACATTTCCAACCGCACGGTGACGGTGGAGCCCGGCGTTATTACGCTCGACCTGCAGAATCGCCTTCTTGAAGAAGGATTTGTCTATACCCCTGATCCTGCCAGCCAGAAGGTGTCGACCCTGGGGGGCAATATCGGGGAAAATTCAGGGGGACCCCACTGCCTCAAGTACGGGGTCACCACAAACCATGTGCTGGGCGCTGAAGTGGTTTTGCATGACGGGAATGTTGTCTGGGTAGGGGGCAAATCCCAGGATAATCCGGGGTATGATCTCATGGGCCTCCTGGTGGGGAGCGAGGGAACACTCGGCGTGGTGACGAAAATGATCTTGAGGATCCTCCGTGCGCCGGAGGACGTAAAGACAATGCTTGCCATCTATAATACCATCGAGGACGCGGGCAATACCGTCTCCGCCATCATAGCGGAGGGTATTGTTCCCGCCACCCTGGAGATGATGGATCAGCTTGTGATGAAGGCAGTGGAAGAGTCTGTGCATGCCGGGTACCCTCTGGACGCGGCCGCGGTCCTGATTATTGAACTGGACGGGCTGCGTGATGGGATGGAACGACAATCCCAGAAGATCCTTGAAATCTGCCGGGCCAACGGCGTTCGGGATATCCAGATCGCAAAAGATGATGCGGAGCGCGCACGATTGTGGGCGGGCAGAAAGGGAGCGTTCGGAGCGGTATCGAGGCTGCGGCCTACGTACATGGTTTGTGACGGCACGGTCCCGCGCACGAAACTGCCTGAAGTGCTGAACAAGGTCCTCCAGGTGGGAGAAAAATATGGTCTCTCCATCGGGAATGTTTTCCACGCCGGTGACGGAAACCTTCACCCCCTGATCCTGTTTGATGAAAGGGATGAAAAGGAATTGGAAGCCGCAAAAGAGGCTTCTTCGGAAATACTGAAAATATGCGTTGAGGCGGGCGGGACCATCAGCGGCGAACACGGGATCGGGATTGAAAAATTGGAGGAAATGTCCCTCATCTTTTCAGAAGCGGATTTTGAGGCCATGCGCCGGGTAAAGCGGGCCATGGATCCGCGGGACATCCTGAACCCCGGCAAAGTGATCCCCGCTGCACAATGCTGATGGTCCCGGAAGAGTCGTCACCCCGGTGAAGACCGGGATGCATCTGAGAAATGTGTAATAAAATATGCAAAAATTTGAAGATATTATAGGCAAAGATTTCCTGCGGACAGACCCTGAAACGTGTCACTCTTACGCCGTGGACGGGATGATTCCCCGGGCGGTCCTGTTTCCCGGCCAAGTGGAGGAAGTGTCGGAAATCGTGAAGATTGCCTGCCGGGAACACCTTTCCGTGGTGCCCTGGGGCGGGGGCACCCAGATGGGGAAAGGGGCGGTCCCTTCCCGTCTGGACCTGGTCATCGGTACTGAGCGACTCAACAGGGTGATTGATATTGATGCCGGAAACCTGACCGTCACGGTGCAGGCAGGGGTGCGGCTGTTTGATCTCCAGGAAGCAGTGGCTGGGGAGGAGAACCGGTGTTACATCCCTGTTGAAGCGGGAGGAGAGGAATCGGATGAAAGCGTCTGCTCCCTGCGCGAGCACAGAGGCTGTTTTGTCCCCCTTGATGTCCCCGCGGGGAACAGGGCAACCATAGGAGGCATCATCGCGGCCAATACCAGCGGACCCAGGCGGTTGCTTTACGGCCTGCCGAGGGATGTTGTTTTGGGCGTACGTCATGTGGCGCCCACCGGTGAGATTATCGGCATGGGAGGGAAGACGGTCAAAAATGTGGCAGGGTACGATTTATGCAAGATGATGATTGGTTCCCTGGGGACCCTTGGGATCCTGTGTGAAATGACCCTCCGATTGCTCCCCCTGCCGGAGAGGAGCGGCACCTGGATATGTGCGTTCCCGGGACTGCAGGAAGCTGCGGCTTTTGTTGATGCGATTTTTGCCCGGCCGCTGGTTCCCTGTGCAGTGGAAATTCTTGGCGGAGAAGCCTGTGACGACCTTGCCCTGAAATGGACAGGACAGGGAGAGAAAGGGTGCTTTTCAGTGGCAGCGGCTTTTGAAGGGGCTGAAGAGGCGGTGGCCCGTATGAAAGCCGAGATTGAGGGTTTGGCAAGTGAAGCAGGCTCCCTGGAGAAAATGTACCTGGACGATGACGAGCATCGGCGTTTCTGGAGCAGTTATGGGTCACGTGCAGCAGGTTTTTCAGGAGATCAAGACGGGATGGTGACCCTGAAGCTCAACTATCCCATTTCCAGGTACCGGGATGTTGTAGCGTTTCTGGAATCGGGATGGGTGACGGATAACGCTCATCTTGCGTCATACACCCACGCGGGAAGCGGGGTTACGCGTATCCATCTTCCAGGAGAGGATGGCACGAAAGAGAACTTCGAGAAAATCGCGCGTTGGACAGGAGAACTCCTCTCCCAGGTGTGTGCCGTGGGCGGAAACCTTGTGGTAGAACACGCGGGACCGGAATTGAAGAAACATCTGCCCGTCTGGGGGAGGCCGCGGGATGATATGAAAATGATGCAATGGATCAAAAAGGCCATGGACCCCGAAGGGATTTTTTCCCCCGGGCGTTTTATCGGGGGCATGTGAGGAATGTTATAGATGAATGTGGTGCAGTTACGAAAACTTGCCTATGATGAAGTGGCAAAATGCAGTAAATGTGGCTTTTGTCTGCCAAGTTGTCCTATTTACCTGGTACTGAGGACTGAATCCGCGTCCCCGAGGGGCCGCAATGCCGTCACCCGAGCCGTTATTGAAGATCGCCTGGAGTGGAGCGAGGATGTAGAAAAAACCATATTTCGCTGTCTCGGATGCGGTGCCTGTACGGTTGCCTGTTTTCCCTCCATAAAAACCAGAGACGTGGTTTTCAAGGACCGGGAATGCCTGGTGAATGAAGGGTTTTATCCGAAGATAACCGAGAAACTTGCCGAGTATCTCGAAACAAAGCATAATATTTCCAACGAGGACAATGAAGAACGTGGAGACTGGCAGGAGCTCCTGGGGGATCTTCCCGAGCATTATTTTGAAAAGGAGCGGGCCGAGGTGGTCTACTTCGTGGGATGCGTTGCTTCGTTTTTTCCTATGGCACAGAAGATTCCCGCGAGCATGGCGCGCATCATGGAACACGCAGGAGTTGATTTCACCGTTCTCGGAGGTGAGGAATGGTGCTGTGGATACCCGCTGATCGGTGCGGGCATGCCGGAAAAGATGACAAGCCTGATGGAGCATAACCTCCGTAAGGTGAAAGAGACAGGGGCTAAACAGATCGTGTTCACCTGCCCTTCCTGTTACCATACCTGGAAAACCTTTTACAAGACCGATGTGGATATTTTGTCTTCAGCGGAGTTCATCTCCGGGTTGCTCAACGAGCAACGGCTTCATCTCAACAGCCTGGAAGCGAAGGTTACGTATCATGACCCCTGTGATTTGGGGAGAAACAGCGGTGTTTTTGAGCCCCCCCGGGAAGTGCTCAAGGCCCTTCCCGGCGTTGATTTCGTCGAACTCCCGAATAACAGGCAGATGTGTACCTGCTGCGGGGGAGGGGGAAACCTTGAAATGGTTGATCCGGAACTCTCAGCACGGGTGGCACAGATGAAAATCGACGAGATATTGAAAACCGGCGCCGATACGGTGGCCTCCTCCTGTCAGCAATGCCTCCGAACCATTGCCACCCGGGCCAGAAGAACCAAAACCACTTTGAAGGTCAAGGATTTGACAGAACTGGTCGCGGAAGCATTGGCGTAACCTTATCCGTCCAGAGAAGAAAGGGGAAAAGAAAATGAAATGGAAGCGTGGCCTGGCCTTGTGTCTGGCAACAGGGATTTTTTTTGTTTGTGGAACGATGATCCAGGCATGGGCCGGGGAGACAACATCCCCCAAGGAAAAGGTGGCCGTGGTGAACGGGACGGTTATCACCAGAGCGGAACTTGATCAGGAACTTCGGATTGTCATGCAGCGGTTTGGTCGTGCGGGGAAGACTATAGGAGGTCCCCAGCTGTCGCAGCTGGAGCCCCAGGTCCTGGAGAGCCTTATCGGCAGGGAACTCCTTTTCCAGGAAGCAAAGGATGCCGGGATTCGCATCAAAGAAGAGACGGTAAGCACGCAGTTGGGGAAACTCAAACAGCGCTTTTCTGATGAGGCTGCATTCAAAAACGCCATGACCCAGATGCACCTGTCTGAGCAGGAGGTCCGGCAACAGATCAGAAGGGGAATGACCATTCAGCAATGGATCAATGGCAAGTTTGTGAAAACTATCTCGGTTCCGGAAAAGGAGGTAAAGGATTACTACGATGCCAATCCGAAGATGTTCCAGAGGCCCGAAGAAGTCCGGGCCAGCCATATCCTGATCAAGGTCGATCAAAAGGCGGATGAGAAGACGAAAGTAAAAGCCCGAAAAGAGCTCGAAGAAATTCAGAAAAAACTCCTGAAAGGAGAAGATTTCGCAAAGCTTGCCAAAGAATATTCACAAGGTCCAAGCGCCACAAAGGGGGGAGATTTGGGGTTTTTTCGACGGGGGCAGATGGTACCGCCATTTGAAAAGGTAGCGTTCGCGTTAAAGCCGGGGAAAGTGAGTGACATCGTGGTCACCCGTTTTGGGTACCACCTGATCAAGGTAACGGATTGGAAACCGGGAAAGACGTTCTCCTACCCGGAGGTGAAAGAAAAGCTGGCGAAATTCTTAAAAGAACGAAAGGTCAGCAAGGCCATTGACGCACATGTGCAGGAACTCAAAAAAGGCGCCAAGGTGGAGCGGTTTTTATCTCCAGGGAAGCATAGTTAGGAAAAGCCGGGATTTTTATTTTTTTCCTTGACCTTTCCTGAAATTATTGCTTAAGTTCATTGAAAATGGGACCCGGCTACCCCTGCGGGTCGGTTTTACTCTGTAAGAACATACGTTTGTGCCAGAGTGGCGACCTTGGGCTTGGGACCAGATGAGTTTTTTGAAAGGAGGTTAGCACTTTGGCAGACGGAACAGTAAAATGGTTTAGTGACAAGAAAGGGTATGGTTTTATTGAGCAGGAGGATGGTCCGGACATCTTCGTGCACTATTCATCCATCAACAGCACCGGCTTCAAAACATTATCTGAAGGGGACAGGGTCACGTTCGACGTGGAGGAAAGTGACCGTGGACCCGTGGCCAAGAACGTCAGCAAATTATAGTTCATAATTTCGGGACAAAAGGCATTTCACCGCGGCGGGGAACGGTGGAATGCTTTTTTTTATCTCCCAAGGGCCTGTTCGCAGGCGGCAATGAACGGGCTCGCTTCCGGTGCATCCTTGCAATGATCAAAGCAGGAGAGCGCTTCCCTGAAACGCCTCAGATTCATGTAACTGATTCCTACGCACAGGTGAAGCTGTTCGCTCCGGGGAAAATGCTCGATCCCTTCGAGGAGAACCCTGAGAGACGCTTCATACTCCTTTCTTTTCTGGTGGAGGATCCCCAGGCCCAGGTAAGCACGGTGATCCGGATGATAGTGCAGAGCCATCCGGTACAATTTCTCGGCCAGCTCATCTTTGCCCTTGATTTCTTCCCGGTGAACATAATCTCCGTGCGTAAACGTCATGGCAAGCCTTGAACAGAAGTCAGCATGCAGGGGGCGGAAATCTTGCCGCTCCACCAATGCAATGGATTCCACGAATTCCGGGAGGGCACGGTAAAAGGATTCTCTGAGCATCTTCCCGTATGCCAGGACCTGTTCCTGTGTCAGGCCTGCGTCTGTTTCAAAATACATGATATCCTCGATTTTCTCGAGCCATAGGTCATCGGTGGCTCCGGTCGTTTTCTTGTAGTTTTCGTAGAGGGCGGTTCCCGGAAAGATATCAAGGATATAGAAAATAACGCTCAAGGGTTTGATTTTCCGCATCAGATTGATTGTTTCCTGGATGGTTTCAGAAGATTCTCCCCTGTTGCCATAAATGAAGTAGGCCCGGGCCATGATTCCCATCCTGGTGGTGCTGGAAAAAGCCTTTTGAATATCCGATGTCTTGATCTTTTTGTTGAGGAGGTTGCGGATCTTTTCCGAACCGCTCTCAACGCCATAGCTCACCTGCACGCATCCGGCTTTTCTCATCCAGGAAAGGACTTCATCGTCCACATCGTTCACCCGTGAAATGGCGACCCAGGTGATCCGGAGTCCCCGCCTGATCATTTCTTTGCATAAAGTGATGACCCGGTCTTTTTTCAGGGTGAACGTGTCATCGGAAACGTAAAAGAAAGAAACCCCTTTCCGGTAAAGGGTCTCCAGTTGGTTCACAAAATACTGGACGGAATGGAATCGGACCCTGCGTCCCCAGAACCCGGGAGAGCCGCAGAAGACACAATTCCATGGGCAACCCCGGGAAGAAACGACATGCTGAAAGATAAAGTACTGAGCGGGGTCGGGAAGATCATCCGGATTTTCAAGAAATGGCCCCGGTGGATTACTCCTGATATTTTTTCCGTTGCGATAGGCGATTCCCCGAATGGCCTCCAGATCCTTTCCATTCCCTCCTTTTTCCAGCCACCTCACCAGGTGCAGAAATGGCCTTTCTCCTTCTCCCAAGACCACAAAATCCACCGCGGGAAAGTGGGTGAGAAAATGTCTCCAGAGAAACGTAGGGCTGACCCCGCCGAAGACGACCCTCGTATTGGGATTTATCCTTTTCGCGAGACGGGCTATCTCAATTGCTCCCCACCGGTTGGCCTGCAGGACCGAAAAGCCTAAGACATCCGGCCGTTTCTCCCTGAGTACCTTTTCTATGAGCCCTGGGTCTCTGTTCGCCGCATGCCAGTTGAGGATTTCAACGTCATATCCATGGCTTTTCACCAATGCGCCCACGTAATAGAGACCGATGGGAACGGCGCTGATATCTTCCTCATGGATTCTTTTTTCCAGGAAATAGGGATAGACAAGGAGGATCTTCATGGCATCTCCTGGCGTCCTTCGTCAGGCGAAAGGGTGAAAGTGCGCACCATTTGGGAGACGACTCTCATTCGTTCGGGCTCAAGAAAGATCTTGTACAAAGCATCGTCTTCAGGGCAAGCAATCCCGAGGATCTTTTTTTCCAGGAGCGCAAGTGCCTCAATGGATTTATCGCAGACCGGATATCCGTGTTCGTCTCTGAAAATAGGCTTTTCAGGGGAAACGGGCGAAATATTGTTGATGTCTACCAGTTTCAATTGACCATCGGCGGTCAGGATGAGGTTGCCGATTCCTGCAAGATCCGGGATGTGTCCTGCCTGCCTGATCATTGTCTTGACTCTGGCAACAAAGGACCGTACCCCGCTCCTGACCTGTCCGATCCGTTCCGGCATGGGGGTTTTGGGGTGGCCGGCGAAAAGAAAGGATGCACGGGTCAATATCTCCGCCAGGGCCTGATCGTCAAGGGGAGCCCAAGGGTTCAGGATTTCACCGGGGACATATTCCTGCAGCCCGCACAGGAGGATGTCATTGATTCCTTGGCGCCGGTAGCTTACGAGGAACTCATTGGATTCGGCGACATGGTCAGGGGCCAGGTATTGGATGATAAGCTGGACTCGTCCGATTTCTTCGAGCGCTTTCTCGAGATTTCCGAAGCGGGCCCTGAACAGTCTCAACATCTTGACCGGCCTGGCTCTTGGGAAAGAGAGGTGACCATCGACTCGTATGCCCTCGGTTTCCCGGTATACATCCCCGGGTTTTAAAACTTCGAACAGGTGGGAACGGAGGCCGGTCCGGTAGTGCCTCCTGAAAAGATATTTTGAGGGCTCCCTGATGAAATTCAGGGCTACGATATCCCTGACCTCGATATACGGTCTATCTCTGATATCTTGCAAAGGGAACAGGTCTACTTTTCCTTCCAGACGGGATCACGCTTTTCCAGGAAGGCATTCACCCCCTCTTTGGCATCTTCCGTAACGCAGAGGGACGCGAATTTTTCATTCGAATATTCAAGGGCCTTTGAGAATTCCATGTCGGACATGCCGTAATAGGTTTGTTTCCCCATCTGGAGGGCGATGGGGCTCTTGGCCGCGAGTCTTTTCGCCAAATCCATGGCGGCGCTGTCGAGCTCCTCTTCAGGGACAACCATGTTGACGAGTCCCCAGCGTTCCGCGGTGTGCGCGTCGATCATGTCACCGGTCAGCAGCATCTCCAGGCACCGCTTCCTGCCCAGGGATCGCGACATGGGCACGGCCGGGCCCATGCAGAAAAGACCCACATTGATTGCGGTGGCGCCGATTCTAATCTTTTCCGAGACCACCGCAAGATCACAGGCGGCGATCAGGCCCGCTCCATTGGCCACGGCAAATCCCTTGGCGCATGCGATGACCGGTTTTTTCATGTATGCAATGACCAGGTTCATCTGTTCCATCTGGCTGACCCACTGGTAATACTCACGCTGGGACTTGTCGAAAAACTCAGATATATCGATACCCGCGGAAAAGGCCTTGCCCTTCGCTTTAATGATAACAACGCGGACCTCTTGATTGTTATCCAGCTCGATAAGTGCCTGGTTCAATTCACGGCCAAACTCGGTGCTGAAGGTATTCAACTGCTCCGGTCGATTCAAGGTGATGACGCCCACGTGGTCCTCGTGGTCGATCAGGATGGTGTTATAAGTCATAGTGCCCTCCTTTTCTGGAACTGCGTTTGCGAAAGAAAATTCACAGCATGTTCTTTATCACATTTTTCTTTTTCTGATAAGGTTTTTTGGCGGGAAAAAAAGGAATTCGGGGTCAGACCCTAGGACGCCTTTTGATTCCGAAGCCTGATGGCAGCGGCATAACCATGGGCATCCATGCCTTCATAGCGACATCGGGCCTCGGTAAGCCGGGCGAAGCGCTCTGACGCCTTTTGATTCATTTCCTGGTAAGTGACCACTTTGAGAAACTGGCCAACCCAGAGCCCCCCGGAAAACCTGGCACTCCCCCCGGTGGGCAGGGGATGGTTGAGACAGGCGACTTTGTCCGAGTAAACTTCAGCGGTGTTTTCACCCAGAAAAAGGGCGCCATAGTTTTTTAACAGGGGAATGAGTGAGCGCGGCTCAGCGGTGTGAATCTCGACATGCTCGGCAGCGTACTCATTGGCATATTCGGCCGCCTCCTCAAGACTTTCAACCACCGCGATGACGCCGTATGTTTCCCAGGAACTTCGTGCAACTTCCTGGGTCGTTCGCTCCGGCAGTTGACGTTCTATCTCGTCCATGGTTTTCCTGGCCAATGATTCGGAAGTGGTCACCAGGCCGGTTCGAACATTGGGATCATGTTCACACTGGGCGATCAAGTCTGCGGCGATATAGTCGGCCCGTGCGCTCTCATCGGCGATGACGAGGCATTCGCTCGGGCCGGCGAGCAGATCAATGCCTACTTTTCCGAAGGCCTGGCGCTTGGCTTCGTTGACGTATTGATTACCGGGACCGACAATAAAATCCACCGGTCGAATGGTTTCGGTGCCATAGGTAAAGGCGCCAATGGCCTGCGCCCCGCCAAAACAGTAGATTTCATCGACACCCAGTTCGTGCATGGCATAAAGAACGCCGGCATCCATCTCGCCTTTCATCCCGGGAGGGGAACACGCGATAACCCGTTTCACCCCTGCGACTTTGGCGGGTGCAATGGTGAGTATCGCTGAAGTAATGGAGGGATATCTGCCGCCAGGGGCGTAACAGCCACACGATTCAAGCGGAATGAGTTTTTGCCCGACGATTTGGCCCGGTGACAATTCTTTTTCGAATTCAACAAGACTCTCTTTTTGAATCCGGGCAAAGGCTAAGGCCCTTTCAACAGAAGAATGGATTTCATGCACGATATGTTCGGGCAACTTCGCTTTTGAGGCCACGGCTTCTTCCTCTGAAACCCGAAATGTCTCCGGTTCGAAGTTGTCAAATTTTTTTTCATAATAGGCAATGGCCCCATCTCCCTCCTGTCGAACTTTTTCAAGGATGGACCGGACGGTTTCCTCGACTTGCTGTTGATCTTGTTCCACTTGCCGGGCAGCTTTCTTGATTTCTCGGTATGCCATGAGATTGACTCCCTCGATTCGTTTGTCGTTTCTATTTTTTCAAAAGCCTCTACGCGTTCGTCCATGCTTGTTCCGCAGTTGATCTTAATCTTCCAACGCAAAACTCACGGCTTTCTTCACATGAAGCATGAGCGTGTCGAAGAGGGGCAGGATACTGTCTTCCTGCATGACCAGCATGGGAAGTTCTGTGCATGCCAGGATCACCCCTTGAGCACCATTTTCTTTGAGTGTCTTTATGATATTGAGTGTTCTTCCCTTGGATTCTTCAATGATTTTTCCAAAAGCCAGTTCATTGAAAACAACGTCATTGATGAATTCCTTTGTGCCTTCGTCCGGGGTGAGCACGTTGAGACCGGCGGCTTCCAGTTTGTTTTTGAAAAAAGCACCTTCCATCACCGCCCGTGCCCCCAGGAGCCCGACGGTTGTTAACCCGGCAGCATTGATCTCTTCTGACGTGGCATCGACTATATGAATGAGTGGTATATGAATCGCGTTTTGCAACTGATCGGCTATCTTGTGCATGAGATTACAGCAAATCAAAATGAAATCCGCACCGCCCTTTTCTAACTTGCGGGAAGATTCGATCATCATTTCCAGGAGTTCAGGCCAGCGATCCCGGCTTTCCAGCTCATTTATCTCCTGATGATTGACGCTGTACATCAGGATTTTTGCAGAATGCAGTGCCCCAAGCCGTTCCCTCATCTGCTTGTTTATCAGGCGGTAGTATTCAGCCGAGGATTCCCAACCCATGCCGCCGATAAGGCCAATAGTTTTCATTCAAGGATCCTCCTCAAGAGGCCCATCCAGGTATTCTTTGGGAACCCTCTTCGTGATCCCGCAGAGAATTTCGTGGCTGATGGTCCCTGCCTTTTCCGCAATCTCATCTACAAGGATTTCCGCGTTGTCCTGTTTTCCGAAGAGAATGACCTCGGATCCTACCTTTGCCTCAGGAATGTCTGTCACGTCAATCAGGGTCATATCCATACACACACGTCCCACCACCGGTGCCCTCCTGCCCGCCACCAGCACTTCTCCGTGATTGGAGAGAAGCCTGGGGTATCCGTCCCCGTATCCGACAGGCAGGGTCGCTATCCGACTTTTCCTTTGGGTTTCAAAGGTCCGGCCATAGGAGAGAACCGTCCCTGGGGGGACTTCTTTTAGAAAAGTAATGGACGTTTTCAGCGTCATCGCCGGCTTCAGAGGAACAGAATGGTCAACTTCGGCTGATGGATAGACGCCGTAAAGGCTGATGCCGGGCCTCACCATGTCAAAGTAGCCTTCGGGAAAATCGATGGTAGCGGCACTGCTTGCAAAATGTTTTAAGGGGAGGTGAATCCCTTGTCCTTCCAGGGCAGCAAGTACCTGCTTGAATTGATGAAGCTGTTGGTAGGAAAACCCCTTCTCTTTTTCATCAACAGATGAAAAGTGAGAGAAAATCCCTTCCACGCGGATGTTCTTGAGAGACAATGCCTTTTCCATGAAAGGCAGAACGTCTTTGGGGTCCAATCCGATCCTTCCCATGCCGGTATCAACCTTGATATGCATTGCCGCCTTCCTATCGCTCCTCTCAGCAGCCTGATTGAGTGCAAAAAGGCTTTCGGGTGAGCACACGGTCGCGGTGATATTGTGTTGGACAAAAAGGCCTGCCCCTTCGGGCAGGGCCTCACCCAACACCAGGATCGGTACCTTGATGCCGGCTTTTCTCAAGAGAACGCCTTCTTCCAGCAGGGCGACGCCAAGCCAGTCAGCACCGGCCAGGAGAGCGGTCCGGGCCACGGGTACCATTCCATGGCCATAAGCATCCGCCTTGACAACAGCCATAAAGCGAGGGCCCCCTCCTACCCGCTTCCTGAGGCTTTGTATGTTGAACGCTATTGCCCCGAGATCCACTATTGCCCGGGTGGGTCGAATTTCCATGGTTCCTTTCACTGGGTCTGTTTTGTTGCTTCGATCATCCATTTTTTTATGAATACCCTAATATGCCCGGAAGCCAGAGGGAGAAAAACGGGAGGTAGGTCACCACCAGAAGCATGACGACTTCCGCTGCTATGAAATACATGGCATCTTTCATGGATTTTTCGTAAGGAATATCAGCAATCTGCGAGGCCGTCATAAGGGTCATGCCCATGGGAGGAGTGGCGTTGCCGATATTCAATCCCAGCATCATGATCATGGCAAAGTGAATGGGATTGACCCCGATTTTTGCCATGGCAGGAGAGAGGACCGGTCCCAGAATCAAGGCAGCAGGGATAACGTCTATGAACATGCACACGATCAGAATAAACGCATCAACAAGCGTCAGGATAACCATGGGATTGTGGCTGATCGATAAAGAGAATTTTGCGGTTGCGTCAATGACGCCGGACAGGGTAATAAACCATCCCAAAGCGGCCGCGGCGGCGATCAGGAGAAAGACGATGCCCGAAAGCCTGACGGTTGAAATCATGGATGCCCAAATGTCCTTTATGGTGAGGCTTCTGTAAACAAACATCCCGATGATCATGGCGTACAAGGCGCCCAAGGCGGCAGCTTCCGAGACCGTGGTGATTCCAAAGAGAATCGTTCCCAGAATGATGATTCCTGTCCCCATGGCCAGCAGGGCCTGGTATCCGGCGTTACGTATTTCTTTGAAAGAGGCTTTCTGATAACGGGGATATTTTCGACGCCAGCTCATATAAAAGCTGATCACAAGCAAGGCAATCCCACACAGCAAACCTGGAATGATGGCAGCCGCGAAAATGGCGGGAACCGAGAGCCGGAGGATGGATGCGTACAAGACCATAACAATGCTGGGGGGGATAATCGGACCGATGACTGAGGAGGTGGCGGTAACGGCTGCCGAGTACCCGGGTTCATATCCCTGTTTTTTCATGGCAGGAATCAAAATGCCGCCGATTGCCACCGTATCTGTGACGGCCGCGCCGGTCAGGCCTGAAAAGAGAATACTTGCGAAGATATTGACATGGGACAGACCTCCATGCAGGTGTCCCATCAGGCTGTTGGCAAAGCGAATAAGCTGTTCGGTCATCCCGGAACGATTGAGAAGCTCGGCCGCCAGAATAAAAAATGGAATGGCAACCAGCACATAGGCAGCACTCCCGGCATGCAACCGAACGGCCACCGGCTCCAAAAAATCGAACCCCCCCATGGCAAAAAGACCCACCATGGAAGAAAACCCCATAATATATCCAATGGGGACAGCGAGAAGCATCAAGATAAAAAAGACCAGAAAAGTGATTGCCATACTAACCTCTTTTTCTCTTCTCTATGGCCTGGTCCACAATCGTAGGCCAGGCTAGGATGTGGATGAACTGGATGACTCCGCTGACCGGAATCGCCATGAGGCGCCACTTGAAAGAAACTTGAAAGTTTGCCGTGATCATCATGATCTGGTCCGCTCTCGCGGTGGCAAGCCATCCCTGCCAGATGACAACAATTATCCATAAACCAATGACGATGCCGCCAAAAAGCCTGATCGCCCGATCCACTTTGGGCGGCAGGATGTTTACAAATGCTTCGACGGCAACGTGCTGTCCTTCCTTGAGCCCGATGCTGATTCCCACCAGGGCGATCCAGACCAACAGGATCCTTGAAACCGGGACCGGCCATGGGAGGGGATTGTTGAGCACGTAGCGGAAAAAAACAGCATATACATTGAGGGCGAACAGGGCGACCACGAATAAACCAAGGATTCTCAGGACCACCCAGTTTACCCGGTCACTGATAGTGAGTATGATTTTCATGAACAGGCCCTTTCATCAGCTCATCAGTGCAAGACGATTACCGGACCCGAAGTCCGGTAATCGTCTTGGTTCAAGCGGCCGGAGGCCGCAATTCGGAAACTATTTTCCCCACTTGTCCCAGTAGCCTTTGTCAAGGTTCTTGCTGATTTCATCAACTTTGTTCCAGAGTTCATGGACAAATTCGGGCTTCATGCCGAATTTTGTTGTAACCCACTTGTAATAGGCTGGCCGCATCAAATCGCGGAAAGCGGCTTTTTCTGCTGACGTGGGCACATAACAGGCCTTGAAATGTTCACACCCCTCTTTCCACCCCAGATAGGTGAGGTGGACCGAGACACCATGGGCATACAACACCGCCTGGCGGGCTGCCCGGAGAATAACATGTTGATATTTTTCAGGCAGACTCTTAAACCACTTGTCATTAATGACCCAGTTCAGGCTGTTATAGACATGTCCGGTCCAGGTTGTGTATTTGCAGACATCCCAGAATTTCATGGCCGCGTTGAGGCCGGGCGCGTTGAATTGGCCGTCAGCCACGCCCGTCTGTAACGCCGTGGGGACCTGGCCCCATTCCAGGGGAACCGCCTTGGCGCCGGTTGCCTCGATCATGGCAATATGGGCCGGGTTTTCTTCCACACGAATCCTGAGGCCCTTCATGTCTGCCGGGGACTTGATCAAACGCTTGTTGTTGGTAAAGGCGACAAATCCTCCACCGTCATCCATGGTGCCGAGATAGCGGAGTCCCGTCTTTGCCCGCATTTCCTCCATGAGCTTTGCATAGTACTTGCTGTTGAAGAACGCCCAAGCCACATTGTAATCCTTAAAGAGATAAGGAGTTGTAATAACTTGATATTTTGGGAAGAAGGAAGAAAACGCTCCGGAGGACAAAACAGCACTTTGAACCGTTTTCCCTTTCTGGGCCTTCTGGGTATATTCTATTTCAGTTCCCAGGATCATATTGCCGAATATTTTGACTTCAACGTCACCGTTTGTTTGGGTTTTGACAATATCGGCGAAACGGTGCAGTGCAGGATGGACCTCATTGTTCGTCATACTCACCGGATAGACATGGGCCAGCACCATGGTGTATTTTGCGGCTTGCGAGCCGGTTGGCGCTGCAAGAACCAACCCTATGACCATAGCCATAGCCACAAGGCAAAAGCCTATTTTTGACAATTTTTTCATTGTTCTTTCCCCCCATTTTTCATTGTTCTGTTGATAGAAATACGACGGCCATGAAATGAAATCTTGGCAGATCCTCATGGCATTTCCCCCATCCGTTTTGTTGGAATCACCCCCTTTCCTTTCTGCATTTTTGGAAAAAGAAACCCACGACGAAGGTC
>JAFDGR010000305.1 GCA_019309145.1 Deltaproteobacteria bacterium
ACGTCCGCGGACAATACCACCCATGCCCGGGCCCGGGCGTCATAAACCTGGAGGGAAAAAAGCGCACCGGGCCTGATTTCCCTTTGGGTTTTCATGAGAACGCCGCCCCGGCTCCTGTTGATCAGGTCCACGTAGAAACCGTCAACCGGGCTTCTGGAAGCCCCGTCAGATGCAAAAAGGAGAAGACCCACCTCGGGCGGCTCCAATATGGTCCTTGGATCGCGCCTTCTGTCTCTCCATCTCATCATCATTGCCCGGCCCCGGTGGAAAAAAATGCTCAGCGGATTGGCCTGTTCAGTAACTGCGGCGTGGAAGGTATGTGTTTCTGTTGTACGATTCTTTAGTGATCATAATTACTTCAATGACAACCCCCTTGTCAAGACCTCAGTTGATCGAGCTATCTCCGGTACCAGCCAATCAGGGTCCCTTCCAAAGGCCCGCCAGCCCTTCACCCTGAACAGCATTGCCACATTCCTCAATTGGGGAATGGACAATAAGGAATAATTCGGTAGCGGATTTTGTCTATTCAGCGCACCGCGACCTGCATACCTCAAGACTCTTGACTCGCGACTATCATCATAAACTTTCAAAAAAGGCCCTGAATCCCTTGTACGTCATGTAGAGGTCTCCCTTGTGGGCGATTTCAAAGGGGGAATGCATGGAGAGGATGGCCGGCCCGCAATCCACGATATCCATGCCATAGGGGGCCAGGAACTTTGCCACGGTACCTCCTCCTCCCTCGTCAATCCTGCCGAGTTCCCCGGTCTGCCAGATCACTTTTTTCCTGTTGAAGAGGCGCCGCAGCCATCCCACGTATTCAGCGTCCGCGTCATTGGCATTGTACTTGCCGCCTGACCCCGTAAACTTGGTCATGCAGACGCCGTAGCCCATGCGGGCGGCGTTTTGTTTTTCATGGACCTCCTGGTAATCGGGATCCAGGGCGCCGTTCACATCCGCGGACAGGGCCCGGGACCTGGCTAAGATCCTGGATACCCCAATGGCGCTCGGGCGCTGTCCCAGCATCTCCAAAACATCCCCAATCACCGATTCCAGGAACCTGGACTTGGCCCCGGTGGCGCCGTCACTCCCGATCTCTTCCTTGTCCACAAACAGGGCCACGGCGGTCTTTGACACATCTCTCGTATCGAACATCGCCCTGAGGCTGGTATAGGCGCAAATCCGGTCATCCTGGCCATATGCCCCAACCAGGGAACGATCCCATCCCACGTCCCTGGCAGTGCCTGCAGGCACCACCTCCAGTTCGGCGCTCAGCAAATCCTCTTCCGTCAACCCGTAGGACTCGTTCAGGAGATGGAGGACCGCGAGCTTGAAACGCTCCTTGGTTTCCTTGTCACCAAGGGGAAGGCTCCCCACGATCAGATTCAATTTCTCTCCGGCTATGGCCTCTCCCAGCTTCTTTTCATACTGGACCTTCCTCGCCAGGTGGGGAAGCAGGTCCAGTACCGTGAAAACCGGGTCTGATTCCTCCTCGCCAATGGAAAGATCCAGCGTGCTTCCGTCTTTCTTTACGATCCGCCCGTGGATGGCCAGGGGACGGGAGAGCCACTGGAATTTCTTGATACCGCCGTAATAGTGGGTCTTGAGGAATGCCAGGTCCACGTCTTCATAAAGGGGCCGCTGTTTGAGGTCCAGGCGGGGGGCGTCTATATGAGAGACAATGATACGAACACCTTCTTCAAGGGGCTCTTTTCCGGGTTTTACGAGGGCGACTGCCTTCTCATGAAAGATGCGCATGAGCGGGCTCGGCGAGCCGGTCCCCCGATCCAGCAAAAACCCGGATTTTTCCGCCATGTCACGGATGATCGAAACCGCTTCTCTTTCGGTCTTTGCCTCATCCAGAAAAGTCTTGTAGCCGTCCGCAAAGGAAAAAACGCGTTTCTTTTCCGCGGCAGTGATTTCATCCCACACCAACCGGGGAGCATAACTCAATTTTTTCGAGAGGTCCTTGATCTGTTTCCTGGTCAGCTTTTTTGGTGCCATTGTTCTCCAATTCCTTTCTTAAGACCGTTCAGAGGTTCAGGGTTCACTGAATGTCCCGATGAGGTCTTCTATCCGAGCTACATCGTTTTCCACGCAGTACCGCCTGAGACCCTCGATAATGTCAAGGGAGGCCCGGGGGTTCACAAAGGTTGCCGTGCCCACCTGCACCGCCCTGGCTCCGGCAATGAGGAACTCAAGCGCATCCTTTGCTTCGATAATCCCCCCCACACCAATCACGGGTATTTTCACCGTCCGCACAACGCGGTAGACCATGTACAGGGCCACCGGCCGGATCGCAGGCCCGGAAAGTCCCCCGAAGATGTTGCCAAGCCGCGGCTTCCTTGTCTCAATATCAATGGCCATCCCTGTGAGCGTGTTCATGAGGGAGAGTGCTTGAGCGCCCGCCTGTTCCACGGCACAAGCCACGGCGCAGATGTCCGTCACGTTGGGCGTCAGCTTGACAATGACGGGCTTGTCGGTGTTCTTGAGCACGGTTTCCGTGACCTCGGCAGAAGCGATCGGGTCTGTTCCAAACGCCATGCCTCCCCTTTTCACATTGGGACAGGAGACATTGATTTCCAGGGCCGCGACCCCTTCTACTCCCTTCAATGCTTCGGCAACAGCCCCGTATTCCTCGGTACTGTGGCCGTAAATATTCACGATAACGGCAGTATCCAGGGTCTTCAGCCAGGGGAGTTTTTCTTTCAGGAATGCCTCGACTCCGATGTTTTCAAGACCTATGGCGTTCAGCATCCCGGCCGGGGTTTCAACGATTCTCGGAGGTCTGTTCCCGGGACGGGGCTTGAGAGACAGTCCCTTGACCACGATCCCTCCCAGGAGGTTTGGATCAACAAGCTCCGCGTATTCCTGTCCATACCCGAATGTTCCAGAGGCCGTCACGACGGGGTTCCTGAGTTGCAAAGGTCCTACGTGAACAGTGAGATCCGGTTCCTGGCGTTTCATAGGTTCTCCCAGTCTATGGATACGGCCGAAAAGACAGGGCCGTCCCGGCACACGTGATAGAAGCTTCGCCCGGATTCCGTTGCTGCCGGAACAGCGCATCCCTGGCAGGCCCCGAGGCCGCAGGCCATGACTGTTTCAAGCGAGACCTGGCAGTCCACGTGTTTTGCAAGGCACAGGGATGCCACCCTTTTGAGCATGGCCGCGGGCCCGCATGAGTAAATGATCTTTTTTCCCCTCCCGGCAAGGCCCTCTTCAAGGAGACCGATGACCAGGCCGTGATACCCTGCTGACCCATCCTCCGTCGCCACGGCGACTTTGATGCCCTGCATGCCCAATTGTTCCGAAGAGATGATCTCCGGAGCCTTTCCAAAGCCCGCCATGAAAGAAACGCTTCTTCCTTTTAATGAACGCGCCAGGAAAGC
>JAFDGR010000062.1 GCA_019309145.1 Deltaproteobacteria bacterium
GAAAGGGGACAGGGTCTTTGAGGGCAAACGCAAGGAAGGTTTTGATGAACAACGGGCACAGGAATTGCTCAAGACCCAGGACAAACTCTGGGAAGAAACAGGGGTCCCCGGGATGGCCGATGTTGTGGCAAACAGTGGCAAGGAATTCAAGACCTATATTGACTTTGTCACCTCCGTCAGTGACATGCCTTTCTGCGTGGATGCATGGCAAATGAAACCCAAGCTGGAGGGTGCAGCCTATTGCGCTGAAAAAGGGCTCCTTGACCGTATGTTTTACAACAGCCTGACCGTATGGGAGGAGGACCTGGAAACGGAGATCCGGGAAATCTCCCAGATAGGGGTCAAACATGTCCTCCTTGTCGCATTTGATATGGCTGACCAGATGCCTACCGGGCGTATCACCGGTACCCAGAGGCTGCTCGACGCCATAGAAAAGGTAGGAGCCAATTTTGAGAGCATATTCGTGGACACCTCTGTCATGAATGGTCCGGCCACGGCTTTTTGCAGCATTGCAAACAGGCTGATTAAAGAAAAATGGGGTTTCCCCACGGCCAGTGCCCCCAGCAACGGATCATATATGTGGAAACAGGCAAGAGAAATGTGGGGTTTCAAAGGCTGGTCCGCTGCTGACGCGGGGCTGGAGTCACTTGCTGCGTTTTTGTATCATGACATGATTTTTTCCGGACCCATGGCCGGCGCGTCAAGGATCATGCCGGCCGTTGCCATGGCCGACGCGTTTCTGGCAACCCAGGTATTTGCGGAGACAAAGGAACTGCCCAAGCTGGAAACACATCCCCTGAACAAACTTTTCCCGGATTTCGTGGGACAGCTGAAGGAGATGTGACCGCAACCGGAAGGTCCTGTTTTTGTGGCATTAAACAATAAAGAAGGAGCACAGAAATGGCGATGACACCGAGAGAAAGGATAAAGAATTTCCTGGCCAGGAAGCCCGTGGACCAAATGCCGTGTTTCAGCGGCATGGGGACCGTAACCGTTCAGGCCATTGACAAGATGGGAATACCATTCGCGAAGGTTCACACCTCGGCTGAACTGATGGCCCAATCAGCCATGACGACGGCCGAGATGTTCGGGTTGGACGGGGTGGTTGTTCCCTATGACATGTGTACCGTACCGGAAGCCCTGGGACGGGGAGTAAGCCTGTACGAAGATGCGGGAGGGATTCTTTATCCGACGGTGCCTTCCAAATGGGCAACCCTGGACGATGTTGACATGCCTGAGGATCTCAGTGTCATATTTGAGCAGGGACGCATGCCCGTGGTTGACAAGGCAATCGAAATCATCAATTCCCATGACGGCGGAAACCTCGGAATAGGCGGTTGGGTGCTTGGGCCCTTCACCATGGCTGGGCAACTGATAGAATTGGATGTGCTTCTCAAAGGAGTTCGCAAGGACAAGGAACGTGTGGAGGCCTTTCTGAGCAAGATGACGGATCTCGTTATCACCATTGCCATTCACTACCAGAATTTAGGCGTGGATTTCATGAATATTCGGGAAATGGGATCAGGCACTGATATCATTTCTCCCCGTATGTGGAAGAGCCTGGTAAAACCGAACCTGGAAAGAGTGTTTTCCGCCCTTGATTCGCCGAAGATTCTCCATATCTGTGGGTCGACCGATTTTATCATTGAGATGATGAATGATTGTGGGGCCGATGCCGTCAGTGTAGACCAGAAGAACAATGTAGCGGAATCCAGGAAGAAGCTTGGAAATGATGCCATGATCCTTGGCAATTTTGATCCTTACGGAACACTGACTCAGATGGAGCCCTCCGATGTGGAAGGCGTGATAAAAAAATGTATAGACGATGGTGTTGATGCTGTATGGCCTGGTTGTGATCTCTGGCCTGATGTAAAGGAGGAAAATGTTCGGGCCTATGTCGATGCGGTCAGAAAGTATGGGAAAACAGCAACGCCCGCTGTGGGCAGGCTCTAAAGAAGAGGAGGAGTGATAATGGGAAAGGAAGAGCTGAGGAAGGAGTTACTGAAACAGTTGCACGAAGGCGTGGTGGAGTTCGATGAAGACGCGGTCAGAGAGGCGGCGCAAAAGGTATTGGATGAAGGCCTGAACGCCTATGACGCCGTCATGAACGGCCTTGCCTCAGGCATGGAAGAAGTGGGAGATCTCTATGATCAGCATGAATACTTCGTGCCTGAGCTCCTGATGTGCGCTGATGCTTTATATGCCGGCCTCGATATCCTGCGCCCCCATATCAAACTCGAAGACCTGGGGGACAAGCCGAAAGGGCAGGTGGTCATCGGAACGGTGCAGGGCGATGTCCACGATATCGGCAAAAACATCATCAAGATGATGTTCGAGGTCGCTGGATTTACGGTCCACGACTTGGGCAGGGATGTGCCTCTGGAGAAATTCGTGGAGGAACAGCTCAAGACAGACTCTGAAATAGTTGCACTTTCCGCCATGATGACGACGACTATGATGGGCATGGAAAAGGTCATCAAGATGATCAAGGAAAAGAACCCCAATGTGGCTATCATGCTGGGCGGCGCCCCGGTCACCAGTGATACGGCAGACCTTTTTGGCGCCGACGGCTATGCGGAGAGTGCCGGGAACGCGGTACAGGAAGCCATAAAGATGATAGGCCGCTTGAGAGAAATGCAGAACAAATAGCTTCTCCGGCCTACCGGGTCGTTTTCATGGGGTACGGGTGTGCCCTGTTGCAAGACAAGATACGTGTCGTTTTTTGTGCGCTACAAATGCAATAATGGAGCGAGGAGTATGGTGAATGGGGGATAACAGGAAAGCTCGGGTCATTTTTCAGCCGTCAGGCAGGCGCGGTGAGGTAAGCAAGGGGACAAACATCATAGAGGCATCCCGCCAACTTGGTGTGGATATCGAAACGTTGTGCGGCGAGAAAAAAGTTTGCGGAAAATGCAAGGTAAGGATCGAGGAAGGCACCTTTGAAAAATTCGGCATTGTGTCGAGCCGAAAAAATGTTGGCCCATGGCAAAAGGAGGAAGAGAAGTTCATAACTCCTGAACAAAGAGAAGCGGGCTACCGCCTGGGATGCGCCGCGGAAATACAAGGGGATCTCCTCGTTTTTGTGCCTGAGGAATCGAGGGCCGGCAAGCAGGTAGTCAGTAAGGCCGCGAGGGAGATAGAAATACGCTGGAACCCCGCCGTCAGGCTTTATACCGTAACCCTCTCTCCCCCCACCTTTGAAGACCCGTTGGGAGATTTCGAGCGCATGACACAAGGCCTCCATAAAGAATACGGTCTTGAAAACCTGCGTATCGACTGGCTGACCTTGCGTTCATTGCCCGGCACCATCCGCGAGGGGGACTGGACTGTTACCGTGGCCGTATGGATGGACAAAGAGATAATCAAACTCTGGCCGGGAAAGGTGGAAGACTATTACGGCATGGCCATTGATGTCGGAACAACAACCGTTGCGGCCTACCTGTGCAACATGAGGACCATGGAGGTGCTGGACACGGTTTCCATGATGAATCCCCAGTGCAAATACGGGGAGGATGTCATGTCCCGCATCACCTACCACATGCAGAATCCGGGTGGGCTTGAAAGGATGAGTGATGACCTGATAGAGGGGCTCAATGATCTGGTAAAAAGGGCCTGTGAAGGGACATGCCCACCAAAGGTGAAGACAAGGGATAAAAACGGGAAAGTGGTAAAGGATGAAGAGGGAAACGCGATCCTCGAAGAGGCGCCGGAGGAGGGAAAAACCTATCTCAGGTTGCAGCCTTCCGATATTGTTGACCTGACCCTTGGCGGAAATACCGCCATGCATCATATCTTACTCAAGCTGGACCCGCAATACGTCGGCCTTGCCCCATTTCCGCCGGTCATTCACAGGAGCCTGGACATAAAAGCGCGTGATATGGGCGTTCACATTAACAGGTCTTCCTACCTCTTCATTATGCCGAACGAGGCAGGCTTTGTGGGAGCAGACAATGTATGCGTCCTGGTCTGCGAGAAACCGCATAAGAGCGAAAAGCTCCAGTTGATAATCGATATAGGGACAAATGGAGAACTTGTGCTTGGCAACAATAAAAAGCTCATTTCATCATCATGTGCAACAGGCCCGGCGCTCGAAGGTGCCCAGCTCGCCTTCGGCATGAGGGCCGCTCCCGGGGCTATTGAGAGGATCAAAATCGATCCCGAAACCCATGAGGTTGATTACAAGGTCATAGGGCGTGAGGCGTGGCGGAGTTACTCCAAGCCGGAGGAGATGCAAACCAAAGGGATATGCGGGTCCGGAATTCTGGATGTCTTGGCCGAACTTTACCGCTCGGGTGTGATTGAAAAGAGCGGGAGGTTTTCGAAAAATCAGAAATCCAACCGGTTCCGGAAAAACCCGGACAATTCGAGACAAAAGGAGTTCGTCATTGCCTGGGCCAATGAGACTTCTATCGGGAAGGATGTGGTGATCACGCAGAAGGACATACGGCAGATACAGTTGGCCAAGGGAGCGCTTTATACCGGATGCAAACTGATGATGCGGCGTATGAGTATCGAAAGCGTTGATACCATCAAGATTGCAGGAGCGTTCGGTACGCATGTGGCCAAGGAGAAGGCATTGATCATGGGCCTGTTTCCTGACTGCGATCTAGAGAATGTTCAGTCTGTTGGCAATGCTGCCGGTGATGGCGCAAGGGTAGTGCTGCTGGATCGCGATATGCGTGAGGAGGCTAATTGGATCTCGCGCAACGTCGAGTATATTGAACTTACCGTGGAAAAGGATTTCGAACGGCAATTCATGGAGGCGATGCAGATTCCTCACATGACCGATAAATTTCCGCACCTTGAGGGATTGGTGCCGAAGGAAGTCCTGGAGCAGTAAGCTGATGGTTGGAGATGGGGATGAAGTTGTCATGAAGGGAAATGAAACAACTGTTGAAGCCGTTGTTGATCCCGGGATATGTGGATTTGCCTGTAAAATCTCAGTTGAAAAGACAGGAAAGCGCTCTGTGAAAATATCGCTGAGCTCTGAGTGCGAACAAATCACGGATCTGGCGATGAAGGTGCCCCGGCTTGATATGAAGGATATCTTCAAACCATTGAGCCGAAATCCTGTATTCGTTTCAGCCGAGGAATCGCACTGCCATACCGTGTGCGTGATTCCCTCCTGTATATTGAAATGTGCTGAAGTAGCGCTTGCATTGGCATTACCCAAGAATGTCAGCTTCCGGTTTGTGGAGCAGCATAATCCTTAAGAAAGGAACGGTCCTGGGGAAACGTTTTCTTTTGCCTGAAGCTGTCTTTCGTTTCTCCCAGGGCAACTCCTAAAACTCAATTCCTTTTCTTGCTTTTGCGCCAGTATAATAAGGGTGCTTTTTCTGCACAAACTCCGTCACATAGTCCGCGGCTTCAATCAGTTCGGGGAACGCATTCCTCCCGGTCATGACAAGTTCGATTTTCCCTTTGCATACTTCCGCAAGGTCTAATAGTTGCTTCTTTTGGAGCAACCCAAAGAGGACTGTATCCAATATTTCATCGCACACCAGCAAAGCGGCCCTTTTTTGCGCCGCCTCTTCGGCGTACTGGAGTGACTTTGCGGCATGTTCGTAATGGATTGTCCGTGGCCCACGTGAGAGGATAAATGGGTGCTCGCCCGGGCACCAATAATGTACTTGGGGGATGCTCTGGAATATGTTGACTTCTCCAGACTTCCCTGATTTCATAAACTGGACAAAGTCTACGCGAAGGCCTTGGCCTGCTGCCCGCACTGCCAGGCCAACCGCTCTGGTTGTTTTTCCCACACCCTGTCCGAAACATAAGTGAATGAGGCCGAATCCTTTATCCTCAAAAAGGCCTGATCGTTGCTGGGGGTAATAGATGACGCACTCCTTTCTCGTGAATGAAGAACTTATAAAAATTTTATAATAAAATAGATTTTTTTTCCTTTCAAGCTTCAAAAACAGAGCAGGTGAGTTATCCATTCACATTGACATTGGTTGCCACAATGGGTTAAGAATAAAATGAAATCCAACTTCCTGACTTTTCAAGGGAGTGAGGAAAATCGTTTTGTGGAGGATGAAGCATGGCGCAGGCGAATAAAATGGATCCGGAAATGTTTCAGATGGTCTTGAACACTATTGATAAGCTGGAAAAGGACAAACTCCCGGTGGAAGTAAAGCTCGAAATGGATCATACCGGCGAATTTCCCATGGAACTCATCCGGTTCATGCTGAGTCCCGAGATGGCATTGCATCTTATCTTTATTCCTGAAGCCTACGGAGGATTAGGGGCGGGGGCCGCGGAAGTTGCGGTTGTTTCCGAGCGCATGGCCAAAATGGATCTGGGCATTGCTACCTCTTTCCTGGCCATCTGCCTGGGAATGGATCCGCTTCGCGTGGGTGCCACAGAGGCGCAAAAAGAAAAATATATTACCAAGATAGCAGAGGAAGGACTGATCGTGGCGTATGGCGTGACAGAACCCAATGCCGGATCCAATGTGCAGTCTTTGAAAACAAAGGCCGAGCGCGTCCTGGATGAGAACGGGAACGTGAAGGCTTACAAGTTGAACGGACAGAAACAGTTTATTACCAATGGTGGGGTGGCTGATCTGTATACCATCCTGGCGGACACCCCGGAAGGCCCCTCCTTTTTTGTGGTGGAAAAAGGTGCAAAAGGCCTGACTCCCGGCAAACACGAGGACAAGCACGGAATCAGGGCGTCTGATACGTGCGCACTTAGCCTGGAGGATTTGTATGTCCCGGCAGAAGACCTGATCGGCGGCGAAGAGGGGCGAGGACTCAAAGAGGCCAACAAGGTCTTCGGGTACACCCGCTTGATGGTTGCCACGTTCGGCCTGGGGGGAGGCATGGCCGCCCTGGAGAGGGCTGTTCGCTATTCTAAGGAACGGGTCCAGTTCGGGACCACCCTTGCTGAAAAACAGGGGTACACACATCAACTCCTGGTCCCCCATGCGGTGCAGCTCGAAGCGGCCCGCGCTTACATAGAGGAGGTGGCAAGAAGGATCGACGCCGGTGAAGAAGACCTGCAGGTTGAGGGATCCATCGCAAAGTATTTTGCGACTGAGGCCGGCGACGCTACTGCCAATGATGCCATTCAGGCATTCGGCGGGTACGGCTACATGCGGGAATACGAGGTTGAAAAAATAAAAAGGGACGTGAAAATCCTTACCATTTATGAAGGGACCAGCGAGATTCAGCGGAGCATTATCTCCATGTTCCGGATGCGGAGCACGGTGAGGTCCAAGGGGGCCTTCTACCAGGATATGGCCAAGACCCTGGAGGGCTTGCCCACCGAGTGTGGCGGCGCTCTGGTGGCAAAGGCGCTCCGCGTCATGAATGAAATGATTCTTGCCGCTCGAAAACACAAGCTGACGAAAAACCAGTATGTGATGTTCCTGCTGGCCGACATGATGACGTGGGCGGAGGTGGCTGACGCCCTGTGCAGGAAGGCGGCCGGGTATCAGCGGGATGGACAGGCTCGTTCGCTGGAATTCATCAAGGCCTGTGCCCGCCTGTTTGCCCGGGAAGCGCTCCAGAAGGTGTACGTAAACGGCGCCAAGGTCCTCCAGGGTTGTGACCAGACCGTGGATGACCTCATTGGAATTTTGGAAGAACTGGACTTCCCCGTTTCTATGAGGGAATTCCTGAAAGATATGGGGCAGGTCTCCAGTGAGCTTGTCTCTTAAGTTGGTCAGTTGAAAAAAGCATTCAGACAAAGACCCGGTAATCGGCCGCCAAGAAGAGGGCCTCGGAAGAGGCAACCTGATTATGAAAGGCCGAGGATCGAACCTGGGTTACACCGTGCTTTCAAACAGATAGGTGTCCCGGCAAAAACGTCCTTCCAACCGGATCCTTTTCAGACAAAGGCCCTGGAACTGGTCAGGGAATGCGATGTCCTGGTCAGCGCTCCCACGGGTGCCGGAAAAACATGGATTGCTTCTCAGGCAATCCTTGACTGCCTGCAGCACCAGAAGAAGGTCTGGTACGCTTCCCCGCTCAAGGCCCTTTCCAACTCCATTTACAACGAATTCTGCAGAACATTTGGAAGTGCTTCGTGCGGGATTGTAACGGGAGACCGGAAAGAAAACGCGGATGCCCCTATTATCGTAGGAACCACTGAGATCCTCAGGAACCAGCTTTACGACGTGATGCACCAGGGGGCCACCCTGCAGGTCGACCTCGTTATCCTCGATGAAGCACACTACCTGAGCGATCCGGATCGGGGAGTGGTCTGGGAAGAGGTGCTCATCTACCTGCCTGCCCGGGTCCGGCTCCTCCTCCTTTCAGCGACCATATCCAACGCCGATGAGATTTGCGCCTGGCTGAGGACAATCCGTGGGACTATGATAGAAGTGGTACGTTCCGATGAGAGACCAGTCCCCCTGGAGTTTCTCTTTCTTTTTCCTGACGGGCTTCTTTCCCCCCTGGCAGGGAGAAAGGGCCTGGTCCCGAAAATCAGAAAATTTATGGAGAGGCCTCGGCGAAAAGGGCAGCGCAGGTCATCAAAACTGCAGTATGGCAGGATCATTGAGGAATTGCGGCAGTTTGATTTGCTGCCTGCCATTTTTTTCCTCAAGTCGCGGGCTGACTGTGACAATGCCCTGCTTTCCTGCCCACCCGTAGAGACTCCGGCCGCGCTGAAAAAACGCTTCCGGCAGGCCGTAAAATCATTTCTCGAAAAATACCCCCATCTCGAGGGACACCGCCAGTTGCACAGGCTTATGGATTGCCGGGTGGCCTCTCATCATGGGGGGCAGTTACCGTATTGGAAGGTGCTGGTCGAAAAGGTGATGGGCATGGGATACCTGGAGGCCATTTTTTCAACCTCCACGGTGGCGGCCGGGGTCAATTTTCCGGCCAGGACGGTGGTCCTGGTCCAGAGTGATCGATACAATGGGCGCGAATTTGCCGACTTGACATCCACTGAGCTGCATCAGATGGTCGGGAGGGCAGGTCGAAGAGGAAAAGACCGCATCGGTTTTGTCCTCATCGTCCCGGGGCGACACCAGGACCCTCAACTCATTCACGAGCTCAGGGATTCCTCGCCTGAACCCATTGAGAGCCAGATCCATATCAATTTTTCCATGACGCTGAATTTACTGCTTTCCCAGAAGCCAATGGAAGTGAAGGAACTGCTCGCCCGGTCGTTCGCCGCTTTCCAGAGAAGGGGGCCGGGGAGAAATCTATTCGCCGGTCCGGATGAAAGGGATGATGATCTTTGGCAAAGCTTTCAGCGCCATTTGCGCTTTCTCCAGAAGACCGGGTTTGTGGAAAAGGATGGGTCATTGACGCCTGATGGGTACTGGGCTTCAAAGTTGAGGCTGGATCAGCCCCTGCTTATCGCGGAGGCGATTAGAAAGGGCGGGTTGTCCGGTACTGATCCCGGCTTGCTCGCGGGCGGGCTTGCGCCGTTTGTATGGGACAGGACCCAGGAGGTCCTGTTACGCGCCGACGAGAAACACGATTGGAATGCAATGGAGGACTTTTTTGACCGGGTGCTTGCGAGCATAGATACCCTGAGGAAAAGAAAGTCCCGGGCGGGTTTTGACGATCCCGTTATTTTTTTCTGGCCCGCGGTTGCGCTGTATTTGTGGACCAGGGGCGTTTCATGGGAAGAACTCCTGGTCATCGTGCCCATAGATGAAGGCGACATGGCATCCCTCATCATGAGGACCGCTGATCACCTCCGCCAGGTGGCCGGGCTTGTTGACACCCATCCTGATCTGGCCACCTGCGCCAGGGAGGCCATCGAACGGGTGCTCAGGGAGCCCGTGTATCTATTGTAAAATGTGATACCGTGGCATATTCTTGAGCCTGCCGAGTTGTGCTTGAAATCAGAAATTCGAATCTCGAAGCACGAAACAAATTTAAAATCCCAATGTTCTAATGTCCCAAACGGGTTCGATGCACTGCATTGCATAAGAATGCATTACATTTGACTAAGCCTCCCTTTTTTGATTTGAATTTCTGTCATTGGAATTTGTTTCGAATTTCGAGTTTCGTGCTTCGAATTTCGAGTGGATTTGTCGTCCTTTTCGTAAAGCGTAAGAATCTTCCTTAAGGCGAGAGAAACCCTATGGTGGAAGAAAAAGAAATCAGGGTATGGAGCTATGCAGGGTACAAGGCCAATGAAAGGCCTCTCCGTTTCAACCTGGGAGACAAGGAGTTGACGGTGAAGGAGATTCTGGACCGATGGTACGGGGAGAAGCATGATTATTTCAAGGTGCTTGCCGACGATGTGGAGACCTATTTGCTCAAGTGGGACAGGGAAGCGGACATCTGGTATGGGAAACGGGCGGGCTACAGGTCCGTGCTGTAGACCCACTGGTAATTAATGGGCCTCGCATGGAGTGCGGTGGCTTTCGGGTGGAGGTACTCAAACCAGAGTTTCAACCAGTTATAGGCCGGCCAGAGTCTTCTCAGCCTGCCGTCTTCGGGCGGTTTGGAGTAAGGGGTATAGGTATAGCAAGCCTCGGAGATGCCCACGTAATAATCTCCTGCCGGGTAGACATACTGGGAGATGAAGGAATCAGGAGGTATGGATTCCCGATCGGCGAGTGCGTTTATTTCTTTTTCGGTGAGTTTTACAAGAAAGAACTTGGACACCCCCCGTTCTGAATATTTGTACATGGCACGCGATTCTGAGCTGGAAACGAACACGGTCGAAACGTAATCCATCTTCCGCAAAAGCTGGGCGGCGATGAGACCGGCTGTCCGTCTTCCTCCCACGCTATGATGGCATCCGTAATATTCAAAGAGCTTGTTCTGCAGTATTCTCGCTTTTTTTTCGCCACCTTCATAGAGGTTGTTCTGGATGTACTTGAGCCATTTTGCGAGGTCTTCGGCTGCATCAGCAATGGGCCAGTCAATTTTCACGTGAAAATGAGTAAGGCTGTACCTGTTTCTCTTCTTCACAGTGGGGTCTTGCTGAATGAGTAAGGCGTAGTCCACGTTGAGGAGGTCTTCCACGAAATCCAGAAAGCCTGGATTGTCAAAATAGCGGAGATTCCGATTGAACCGATCGTAAAGAGAAAAATTGGCGAGATATTCAATATTCCTCTTGACCACCCTGTTTTCCGGGAAAAATCGAATGTAGTTTTTCAGTTCCGGGGAGATAACGTCTTCGTAGAATATGACAATAAAGGTGTTGAAGAGCTCTGATTCCTTTTCCATTTTTTTCGATTTCGGCCGGAGTTCGCTTTTTTCGAGGAAGCTGTAGTCCACACCGGCTTTTTGATAACTGTAAAAGGAATCAACCAGAGATATTTTTACAAGGCGTCGTTCCAATTCGTCCCTGAGGATTTCATAGAGGGACCGTCTCAATCGCTCGTAATAGTGCAACTGTTCCCGGAATTTCCACATAGGAGAGGCCGCTTTCTTTGAATGGTGTGAAGAAATTTTGTAAAAATTTTACCAACATACATAATAAAGAAATGGAAAAAAGTCAATAAAAAAACAGAGCATGAGAAGATGAATCAAGGTGGTTGTGGAGATATTGATTCCCGCTGGAAGCATTTGGGCCTTGACAAAAGAGATACCTCTTATATACTAATTTCTTTACTTTCCCCCGGCCCTTTGGGCGCCTGGCAGAGGGGTGCCTGGCTTGAGAAGAGGGAACCTGCGGCAGAGCTTCACGTGAGTGTAAAGTGGTAGGCGATCTATGAAAATCGACCTTCGAATGATCTTGCACGGGGAGCGGAAATTTCAATTCCAGGTGAAGCCGGATTGGTGGGAGGAGCATTGCGGGGATGACTCTGTCATCGGCCTTACGGCACCGCTGAACGTCAGTATCCTGGTTTCCAGCGTCGGCAATAAGTATATCCTTGACGGACGCATGGATGGTGAGGTCATGCTTCGGTGTGACCGATGCCTCGAATCGTACATGCACCACCTGGACACGGGATTTCGCATTGCCCTGGTCCTCAGGCCCGGGGAAAACGGCCAAACGGAAGTGGAATTGTTTCGGGAAGATCTCGAGGAAGGGTTTGTGGCCGATCTCGTTATTGACCTGGCGGAAATAACCCGGGAGCAAGTTTTCCTGGCGCTGCCCATGAAAAACGTTTGCCGGGAGGATTGTGCCGGGCTCTGTCCGGTCTGCGGCACTAATTTGAACAAGGAAACGTGTGCGTGCAGACCTGTGGTTGGCCACCCCGGTTTTTCCAAGTTAAAGGAACTGGGTCCCTTGCCGGAACAGGGGCCCGGCGTGCGTGGTGAAAAGCAGAGGAGGGTGAAAAAGGAGAAAAAAAGCCAGCCCTGAACTACGCATGATATTTTTTTATTTCAAAAGGAGCAACAGGCAATTATGGCTGTACCAAAGAAGAGGAAATCAAAAGCCAAACGGGATTCACGACGATCACACGATCGCGCAAATCTGCCTCGATTGTCCACGTGTCCGCAATGCCATGAACCGGTATTACCACATCATGTCTGCCCGGAATGTGGGTCCTACCGTGGCAAGACGATTCTGAAAATAGAAGAGGAATAGAATGGAAATAGCCGTGGACGCCATGGGTGGGGATGGAGCCCCTGACGTGGAAGTTCAAGGCGCCCTTGAGGCCGTACGGGAGCTGGGAGTAAGGATCAGGCTTGTCGGGAAAAAGGAATTAATCGAGAAATCCCTGAATGGCAACTGGAACAAGGAAAACCTGGCCATTCATCACTGTGATGAATGGGTTCGGATGGATGAAGCGCCGTTAAAGGCGGTCAGGAAGAAAAAGGACGCCTCCATTCGTGTGGCATTCGATCTCGTAAAGAAAAAGCAGGTCTCTGCAGTCGTGAGCGCCGGGAACTCCGGTGCGACAATGGCGGCAAGCGTTCTGACCCTGGGAAGAATGGAAGGGGCCGAAAGACCGGCCATCGCAAGCGTTTTCCCCGGCCAAAAAGGGCCTGTGGTCCTGATTGACGTGGGCGCGAACGTTGATTGCAGGCCGAAACACCTTTTTCAGTTCGGGATCATGGCCCATGCGTTCGCAAGTGTCTGCCTTGGGGTCAAAGACCCGAAGATAGGTTTGCTCAGCATTGGTGAAGAAGGGAGCAAGGGAAACGAACAGGTCAGGTTGACCCGTCAGCTTTTCGAATCCAGCAACCTTAATTTCTGGGGAAATGTCGAAGGCAGAGACATCTTTACCGGTGAAGTGGACATTATCGTGTGTGATGGTTTCGTGGGAAATGTGGCCTTAAAGCTGACCGAGGGCATGGCGGAAACCTTTGCCATGATGCTGGAACAGGAAATGAGAAGTTCAGTTGCGGGGAAAGCGGCATTGATGCTGGGGCGGCGGTCGCTGAGGAGGTTTTCGGAAAAGCTGGATTATGCCGAATATGGCGGTGCACCGCTGCTGGGGGTCAACGGGGTGGGTATCATTTGTCACGGCAGTTCTTCACCCAAGGCCATAAAAAATGCTATTAAGTTGGCTGCGCGTTATGCGGAAAACGATACCCTGGAGAGGATGGCGGGGCTGTTGGTGAAAAATAAGGGAGGCTGACTCCTCAGCTTTCAGGTGGGCTCTGTGCTGAAGGAAAAGAAGAGAATGGAACAGAAACAGAAGAGAGTAGTGGTGGTCACGGGCGGATCACGGGGGATCGGGAGGGCAATTGCTCTCAGGTTCACCGCTGAAAACCCGAAGCTTATCATTGTCCACTATGATCCGGATGAAAAGGCTTCAGATGAGACCCTGGAATTGTTGAAAAAAAACCGGGTGGAGGCCATGAGCCGGAAGCTTGATGTTTCTTCCTGGGAGGACGTGAACGCCTTTTTCAAAGGCGTGATTGAGCAGTTCGGCAGGGTTGACGTGCTGATCAATAATGCGGGTATTACCCGGGATACCCTCTTGATGCGGATGAATGAAAAAGATTGGGACTCGGTGATCCAGGTGAATTTGAAAAGCGTGTTCAACTGTACCCAGGCTGTTCTCCGGGCCATGATGAAGGAGCGGTACGGCCGTATCGTGAATATTTCCAGCGTGGTCGGGCAGATCGGAAACCCGGGGCAGGCAAATTATTCTGCTTCCAAGGCCGGCATCATGGGCTTTACCAAGACAGTGGCCAGGGAAGCAGCCCCGCGGGGAATTACTGTGAATGCGGTAGCGCCGGGGTTTATTGATACGGAAATGACCGCGGTTCTCCCTGAGAAGGTGCGGGAAAGCTTTGTTCAGCAAATACCTCTGGGGAGAATGGGAGCACCGGAAGATGTGGCCGAAACGGTTTACTGGTTGTGCTCTCAGGCTGCCGGCTATATAACCGGTCAGGTCATTCATGTGAATGGGGGCATGTACATGTAGTGGACCTGGAAGTTCGGCGTTGCCGTCAGGACTTTAGCCGGAAACATTCGGCTATGCCCTGCGCCCTGCGTCTTGAGCTCTTTTATTTTTCATAAACTATTGAGGAGGAATTTGTGTATGTCAGCTGTCGAAGAGAAAGTAAAAAAGATTATCTGTGAGCAATTGAATGTTTCCGAAGACGATGTTGTTCCTGAGGCATCTTTTGTGGATGACCTGGGAGCAGATTCTTTGGACCAGGTAGAACTGATCATGGCGATGGAAGAAGAGTTTGATGTCTCCATTCCCGATGAAGACGCTGAAAAGATCGGCACGGTTCAGGATGCTATTGACTATATCGAAAAAGCTATTGCATCATGATCCGGATGTCGTGATTTTACACGGACAGGTTCAAGAAAACATGAGGAGCGAGGAATGGCCAGAAGGGTTGTGGTAACAGGCCTCGGGGTCGTGTCGCCTCTGGGTACTGGGACGGACAAGAATTGGCAGGCCTTATGTGCCGGGAAATCGGGGATTGGCAGGATTACCAAGTTTGACCCCTCTCCCTTTGCTTCCCAGATCGCTGGAGAGGTGAATGATTTCAATTCCCAGGACTTTCTTGACAAACAACAGGTCCGGCGGTTCGATATTTTTATCCACTACGCCATGGCCTCCGCCAGGATGGCCATGGAAGACTCCGGGTTGAAGATTGATGAGTCAAACGGGCACCGGGTGGGGTGTGTCACGGGTTCCGGCTTGGGCGGACTGTCCATGCTCGAGCATTTTCACCAGGTGCTCTTGGAGCGTGGCCCCCGGAAGATCAGCCCCTTTTTCATCCCCGGCATGATCGCGAACATGGCCCCCGGACAGATCGCCATTGAATTCGGCGCAAGGGGGCCGAATCTGTCTATCGAGACCGCCTGTGCGGCCAGTGCGCATGCCGTCGGCGAATCTTTTCGCATGATCAGGGAAGGAATCGTGGATGCCATGATCACCGGCGGGGCCGAGGCGGTCGTGACCCCCCTCGCGCTGGGTGGATTTTGCTCCATGCGTGCCCTTTCCACCCGAAATGATGAACCTCAAAAGGCCTCCCGGCCTTTTGAGCTCGATAGAGACGGCTTCATTATGGGAGAAGGCTCGGGAATATTGATCCTTGAAGCGCTAGATCATGCCCTTGAACGTGGTGCCCCTGTCTATGCGGAACTCATCGGATACGGGTTGAGCGGTGATGCCTACCATGTCTCGGCACCACACCCCGAGGGAGTGGGGGCGATCGCTTGCATGAACATGGCGCTTGAGTATGCCGGGATCGAACCGGGAGAGGTTGATTACATCAACGCGCACGGGACATCCACAAAACTGAATGATCTCTCTGAGAACAAGGCTATCAAGGCCGTGTTCGGCGATCACGCTTACAGGCTTGCGATCAGCTCTACGAAATCGATGACCGGCCATCTGCTGGGAGGGGCGGGAGGAATTGAGTCCGTTTATACCGTTCTGACACTGAAGCATGGAATCATCCCCCCGACCATCAATTATGAAACGCCGGACCCTGAATGTGACCTGGATTATGTTCCCAATGTGGCCAGAAAAGCTGATCCAGAGGTTGCCATGACGAATTCTTTCGGGTTCGGCGGGACCAATGCATCGCTCATATTCAAGGCCTTTCATCAATGATTTGAGTGATCATCGGTGCATCAGACAGTCTTCGCCGCTCTTCAAGCCTCGATATGCTTCCTGATCAACAGCTTACAACGAAAGGGTTCTCATGAACATTATTATTGGTTCTGATCATGCGGGTTTTGATCTGAAGGAGGCCTGTAGGTCTTTTCTCGAGGATCTGGCGGGATATGATGTTCAAGACGCGGGCGTGTACAATCGGGATTCAGCCGACTATCCTGCAATAGCCCACAAAGTGTCCGGCGCGGTCTCAGCCGGGGAATTCACCAGGGGCATATTGATCTGCGGGACAGGGCTGGGTATGAGTATGGTGGCCAATCGCCACAAAGGTGTGCGGGCGGCGCTCTGCCATAATCTGTACACCGCGAGGTTGAGCAGGGCCCACAATGACGCGAATCTCTTGTGTATGGGAGGACGTGTTCTCGGTGTCGGTATTGCCCTGGAAATGGTGGAGCTTTTTTTAAAGACCCCGTTCGAGGGGGGGCGGCATCAGCGCCGAATAGATCTGATTGAGGAATAGCAGTTGGAAGAAAGAGCACTGAACATATCGGATCGGGAGGTCTAAAAGGCAACCCTGGGAGAGCTGAGGCGCGAGCAAGAGAGTCTCGTCATGATCGCCTCGGAGAACTATGCCAGCCCCGCCGTGATGCAGGCTCAGGCGACCGTGTTGACAAATAAGTACGCTGAAGGGTACCCCGGGTCCAGGTATTACGGCGGATGCGATTATGTGGATACGGT
>JAFDGR010000306.1 GCA_019309145.1 Deltaproteobacteria bacterium
CTTTTTTCGAAACACAGGTCAAACCGTGAGCGGCAGGACTTTCCGGTCCTTCATCCTGACATAGCCCTGATGGGTCAATCGAACGTGGGGGATAGCGGCATTGCCCTGGGTGTTGAGGGTAAGAAGCGGGTTTTCCCAGGGGACGCCGTTCTGTTTCAGGGTTTCTTCAAAATGCCTGATTTGATCCCGTGCGACTTTCATGGGCGCAAGACTGATAACACCGCAGAGCGGCGCCGGGAATTCGGCCACCACTTCCCGTCCGAGCGCATAGACCGCGCCCCCGCCCAGTTCCTGAAGCCGGCCGATAACCGTTTCCATGGACGCTTCATCGCAGCCCAACACAATCATGTCCGGGGTGTCCCAGCACATGGTAGAACCGCACGCCCCTTGCTGCAGGCCGAATCCCTTGAGAAATCCCAGGAACGCCTCTCCGCTTCCGGTCCGGTCAATGGCCAGGGCCATATTCAGGGCCCCTGGTTCCCATTGGTCGTCCAGGTCAACGACTGTCTCCTTTGTCACGAGCCTTGTTACCATCTCGATGACCCGCACCTTTCCCGTTTTCGGCGTCTTTAACGCCGGCAATCCAGGGAGGGTCACTGCGTGAAAAAAGTGTTCCGGAAAAACCGTTTTCCGTGGTTCCACGAGATTCCTGCCGTCCTGGAAGATGACGTGCCCTTCCCGGATGACCGTCACTGGCGAGAAGTCTTCAGGAGCGGGGATGACCACCATGTCGGCACGTTTCCCCGGGGACAATGAACCCAGGAGATGATCCAGGCGGAAGTGTTCGGCCACGTTCAGGGTGACCATCTGATAAACAAGTGAAGGGGAGACTCTCAATCTGAGGGCTTCCCGGACGGCCGCGTCCAGGTACCCTCTCGACAGAAAACCCTCTGGATCCATGCTGTCCGTGCAAAGGATAAGGCGTCGTTTGTCTATGGGGTGTTGAAAGATTCCTTTCACGCCATCCAGTTCATTGCGAACCGCACCCTGCCGGATCATCACCCAGAGCCCCAGCCTGATCCTTTCCAGGACCTCGCTTTCCGTAATAGGCTCATGGCACGAAGAGATCCCCAGGGAGCTGTAGGCCTGGAGTTTGTTGGCCGAAGCCCCTGCCGAATGCCCTTCCACGCGCTTTCCGAGCGAGAGGGCCTGCCGGGCAAGTTCCCTGACCCGCCGTCCTTGCCGGCTTTCGAGAAGCATGTTCCCCCAGTAGATTTCTCCGACACCCAGGCACCAGGGATCTTCCAGAAAAGGGAAAAGCTCTTTGTTGGAAGGAACGTCTTTTTCCACGGATTGGCTGATCCCGCAGAGGGGAGACAGCGTATAATAAAAACGGATGGGCTGGTCCTTGATCCCCTCCACGAAGTATTTGATCCCGTCAATACCCACCGCAGTGGCGAGTTCTGTGGTTTCAGTGACCACCGTGGTGGTCCCCGAGGGAATCACGTGCCGCACGAATTCCTCAATCCCGATGAGGTTCAGGAGATGCGTATGCCCTTCGATCAGGCCCGGGAGGAGTACCATCCCTTCCACGTCCATGATCCTGGTATGCCCATCCACGGCGGGCTCGGTATCCGGTCCGGCATAGGCAATCCATCCGTCCTTGATCCAGAGTGAGTGGCCGCCCTGGAATTCCCCGGTAAATGCGTTGAACAAAACGCCATTCGTGACGAGCAGATCGGCCGGCACCTTTTTCATGGCAACGAGATCAAGCCTGGCAGGGGGTATATTCTGTTCCATTTTCAAACCTTGTAGAGTGCGTCGATGTAGCGTTCCAGCAGATCCCCCACGATACTCCGGACCGGAATGGTGGCCGCCAGCCCGTAGACCGGCGCCATACCGCCTTTCTCCTCGGGGTGTTCTTGCACGAAGGCCACTGCCGATCGCAGATCGTCGATGAATCGCTCGGCCACCCCGGGCTGGGTGTGCCGCAGGGTGATGCAGAGGTGCACGCAGGAAGGCTTGTGCAACCCGTTGAGGCTCCAGTTTTTTCCCGCCATGGAGTCCATGATCCTGTAGATATCAAGGGTTTTCGAGCCAAAGGCAATCACCCAGAGCGGGTCTCCCAGGACAAAGAGATCGGGCATCTCCCGTATGGCATTCTTTATCTTCTCTCCGGTCTCGAGGATTCGCCTCGTGGCCTCCAGGTACCCTTCCTGACCCACGGAAAGTATGGCTGCCCAGCACGCCGCACTCAACGCTCCGGGACGGCTGCCGGCAAAGGTGGCGGAAAAATAGAGCCCCCCGGGCCAATCGGTCGCCTTGAAATATTGATACCGGCGCAGGCCCAGGCCTCGATAGAGAATCACCGACGTTCCTTTAGCAGCGTACCCGTACTTGTGCGTGTCTGCTGAAATGGAAGTGACACCGGGAAGCCTGAAATCAAACGGGGGAACATCATATCCCAGCCGCTCGGCCCACGGGAGGACGAACCCTCCCAGGCACGCGTCCGTATGAAAACCAATACCCCGCTGCCGCGCCAGCTCGGAAAGCTCCTCAATAGGATCCACCATGCCATGGGGAAAAGAGGGGGCGGATCCCACCATGACGATGGTATTCCTGGTGATGGCCTCGCGAGCCGCGGACACATCGGCCCGGTAATTCTCATCCACCGGGATATGCTTGATTTTTATCCTGAAATATTGGGATGCCTTGTCAAAAGCCGCGTGGGCCGTAACCGGCACGATCATCTCCGGCCGGGTGATTCCCTTCTTATCCCGTGCCCAATCCCGGTAGGTTTTCATGGCAAGCAGGATACTTTCCGTGCCCCCGGATGAGACAACCCCGCAAATCTGTTTTTCCGGGTCCCCGGAGGTGCTCCCTTTTCCACCTCCGAGCATCTCCGCGGTCATGGAAACGATTTCCCCCTCGTATTTGGAGATACTCGGCCAGATATCGGAATGGAGCGGGTTGGTCTGGGAATTGAGGGCGTAGACCTGGTTCAGGAAACGGATATGCTCTTCATCGCCGTGGTACACGGCGCCCGATGCAAAACCGTCTTTCCAGCGCGATTCCTCCCGCTCCTTGAGGGTCTCCATTTCCTTCAAGATCTCCTGGCGTCCGATGCCTTTTTCCGGGATCCCCGCGTAGGTGGGGGATGTCTCCCGGTAGGGTTTTACCTGGCTTTCGATGTCCTTCATGAGCGTTTCAAACTCTTTTTCCAGCTTTTTGCGGACCGCGGGCACGGCCTTCAGGTATTTGAATGCCCAGGTCACCAGGCGGGGATTCATCCGTCCGATAAAACTATCGGAAATCTTCTGTATGTCCATGGTTGTTCTCCACCGGCTAAGACCGGTTCAGGCGGGCGTAGATGCGCCGGTTGTGTTTATAAATATTTATGAATTCCGTGAAAAGCTCATCATAGAT